>JAVHLM010000003.1 GCA_031082125.1 Candidatus Eremiobacterota bacterium | reverse complement strand
CAGGTGGGATTCGCACCCACTATACAACACGACCTTGCTCGGCCGCACCGCACATTTGGACTGCGGCGTCCAAACCCTTATCCCCACAGGGTTCTGTGGCATTAGAGAGTGCAAGGGAAACCCTCTTGACGGACCTCCCCGTGACGGCCACCTCGAAGGCCTCGGGAGCGATGTCCCACTTTTTGTGGACCGCTCTTTTGGCAAAGCGGAGGAACCCCTCGACGGCCTGGATGAAGGTGGCCACAGGGACCTGCTGGGCGTAGGAGAGCCATGCCCCCTGGACGCGGGTCCCCTCAATGAAGACCTTGGAGAGCAGGCGCGCCTGCTCGGGGGTGAGCTTCCCCTCCTGCACGAGGTCGAGCATATCGGGATACTCGAGATACCACCTTTCTATTTTGATGAGAGAATAGGCAGTGCTGCGGGACATCCCGAGGCGCTCCCTGGTGTAGTGCCCGAGGGAGAGGAAGAGCATGTCTTTGTAGAGGCCGAAATTGTTGAGGGTCCGAAGGAGGCGCCCCTGGTAGAAGGAGAGGGAGTGGCGCAGCGACGCCATCTTCTGGAGGCGGGCGACCGTTTCGAAGGGATCGGCGGGAGGGCGCACCAGGGTGCCGTCTGGGGTGACGGCGGTATCGGCATCGGACCTGTGGCGTGCGAAAGCTTGAAACTCCGACGGAAGCTCCACCGTGACGGGCTTCCAGGGCAGGAACTCCCAGAGATGAGAGACTTCCTCGAGGTCCTTGTGGACCTGCCTGGCCAGCTCTTTTTCCTGCTCGCCGAAGGAGGCCTCGTCATCGAGGGAGCCGATTGCCCCTGCAAGGGCACCCACGAGAAGGGCTTTCTCCTCGATGGCGGGATCGGCGCTGTTCTCCCTTGTATCGGAAGCATCAGAGCCATCGTGAGAGTGTGCCCCCTCACCGTGGTTGGCGCAGTCGCCATGGGAGTCATTCCCCTGCAGGCGGCAGAGAGAAGCTCCCGCGGCCTCCCAAGCCCCCGGCCTCCCTATCCCGGAATCCTCCGGTGCCTGCACCGTGGTGCCAGGATGCCCGATACCCCCGAGCGGCGCCGAAGCGGCGAACTCCGCAAGAAGGGCCTCCACGAACGACTCCGAAGGGAGCTCCGCCTCCTCGATTCTGTGGAAGATCTCGAGGGCCCTGTCCCATTTCGCGGCAACGGCAAAAGGAACCCGCACGTTCACGGCGAGGCTCCCTGTGACCTCTTCGTCGTCATCCCCGGCGACGAATGCGTTGATGCCGCTCCCCCCGGGGCCGCCTTCAGCTTCCCCCGAAGCATCTGCGCTGGCCTTCCCGGCTCCCGATTTAAAACGCTTCACCTCCTCTTCCAGTTCTCTTATGGTGGACTGCATGGCTTTTGAAAGCCACTCCGCCTCGGTCTCAGGAGTGACGACCCGGAAAAGATACCGCAGCGCGCTCTTCCGGAGGTGCCCCTCTTCAAGAGCCTCCCTGATGAGGGGGAGCTTTTGAAGCTCCAGGGCATTTCGCATCAGCTCATAGCAGCTCCTGGAAGAGATCCCCAGCTCCTCGCGGACAAAATTGCCAATACGCACATAGCCGAGCTTCTCGAGCTTCCCATCAAGGGAGAGAAGTGCCTCCCCGATGAGAAGGTCGAGCCTGACCCCGGCATGAGAGAGGCACCAGAGGTTCCAGTCAAGGACCTCCCCGGTGAGATCGCGAAAAATATGGCGACAGTTCGCACGCGAGAGCACTTCATCGGCGCCGTACGTGACGAGGGGGAGGCCGGGGGCAGCCTTGAAAACCTGCCCGCCCCCCATGGTGGCCTCATAGCCGGGATACTCGCGGATCACCGCGGACATAGGCTTCCCAGCCTTGGTGGTCCGAACGGCCTCCCGGTGCGGGACCTCTCTTCTGAGGTGAGAGCCGGCCTGTGTGTTCACGATGTTCCTCCTTTCATAAGCGGCCATGCTCAAGATACTCGTGTATCCCTAATACTATTATACAAAATTACATTGAGAAAGTCAAAATTGCAGATCGCAAATAATGATGTTGCTATTGGGTTTTAAAGCCATCACCACATGGCCTGTAGATGCATGGAAAGGCCTGTTTTGCGATTTTTCTCCTCAGAAGCCCTGAAAGCCCCTCCAATGAAGAGAAAGAGCCTCCTGTGGCAGGGCGCAGAGGATGTGTTGACCAAAGATGGTGACAGAAAAATAATTTCAGGCCTCCACAGCTCTGTGAAATAATGGAGAAGATGCATTCCGCGGTTCTTCTGCGGATTGTGGGAAGACATTGGATAACTCCCCGAGAAAGTGATCCGAAAAAGAGCGCAGTTCTTGACCTCCATGGGCAAAAATGCTATAATAGCGGACATAAGCCGACGTAGCTCAGGGGTAGAGCAGCTGATTTGTAATCAGCCGGTCGTCCGTTCAAATCGGATCGTCGGCTTCTTTGTTTTCCCGTGGTGATGAGGAAATTGCAGTTTTTCTATGTGTCACGGAACGAACAATTCGACATAAAAAGAGTGTTTTGAGAACAACTAGTCCCGATGGTGCTGCGCGGCCTGCTGCAGGCCCTGGGCAGCGCTCTTGGGTCACCCACAACTGTTGGATGAAGATCAGGAATGATTCCCGATCTTTCTTTTTGTGCTCACCTCATGGTAAAATATACAGGACATAAGTCACTTTTTTCAAGGAGTTTCCAGTGGGAAGGCACAAGGGTTTTACCCTGGCAGAGATCATAGTGGGCTTTGCCCTTATTGTTATTATCTTCTTAAGCATCCTCACCATTATTCCTTTCAGCAACGACTATATCAACCGCCAGAAATATAAACAGATCGCCATAAACCTTGCAAGAGAGAAACTGGAGTCCATAAAGGATATAGATTATTACAATATTGCACTTGGCGAGTACACTCCCCTCATTGATGAAAGCTCAGGAGCCCTCATCAGTGCACCGGCCACTGCAATCAACACTGATATGACCGAATTTCCTCCCCCTCCATACCCTTCTGAGAACATAGATGGAAAAACTTACTTTTATTCTGTAAAGGTAGTTGACCGGTCTGCTTCTCAAAAAATGCTCAAGGACATCACGGTAGTCGTCTCATACTGGGAAAAGACCAGCTTGCAGAATATCTCCCTGGAGACTTATATCTTCGGGATTCAGGCACCTTAAACGCGATGAACAGGAATGGAAGAGAGAGTATCTTCTCTGCGCTGCCTGCTCACAGGAGGCACAGGGAAGGCTTTACCCTGAGCGAGGTGATAGTGAGCACAGCCCTCACGGCGATGATGCTTCTCTTCATATATGCCACCCTTCTTATGATCATGCGGTGGTGGAACATGGGCACAGGTATGATCCATATTCAGCAGAGCGCCTCTGTGGCGGTGGTAAAGCTCGCTTCACAGCTCAAGTGCTCGGCAATAGGCACCATTACTACCGTAGAGGGCGGGGCAGGAGACGCTGATTTCCTCATGGCATTTGCGAGCCCCCAGGATGATCGGGGTGAGGCCCACTATGATCACTCATCAGGACGGCCTCTCTGGCAGAAATATGTCGTGTACGCCCTTGTTCGTGATGCTGAAAATCCGTCCCTTTACCGTCTTATGGGCCGCGATTATTACCCCTCCTATACCATAACAGGCGCCCTCTCTCAAGATAATCTAAAGTTCTACTATACCACACTTCCCCCCGAATCGACTTGCTGGACACTTGCCGACAGGGTGGCAAATCTCAACGTGGATGTCGGCATTCCTCTGGACAACGTAAGTGTTCCGCGGCATACTGTGACAGTTTCCCTCACTACCAGTGAGGAAGTCAAGGATATATACGGCAAAACCACTGTCCAGAAAATTGAGGTAAGAACAAAAGTTGTCCTCCGAAACTGAGGGGATTACCTGAGGGAGTCAGGAAGTATCACCTCATAGCTGCTCCTGGTATAGGTGGTTACCCGGCAATCCCTGGGGAGGACGGAAAGCACAGTCTTTATCTCTCCTCTTCCTGTTATGGCGGCGATCTCACCTGTTCCCTCTCTGGTGGCCACAAAGAGGCCATTTTCGTCTATGGTGCCGATATCACCTCTCACCACCCAGCGCAGAGAGATTCCTTCAAGCTTCTTATCAACTTCAAACCGCACCATATCACCAAGTTTCAGCAGGAGTCCGGCTTTCTCGGGGTCAGGCGCGGCAGATGCGGATATTGTCGGTGAGGGAGATGGCATGAGAGATGCTGCAGGTCTCACGGTGACACCATCTTTGCCGGTCACAAGGCTCTTGTTCCAGCAAGTCCACTCGGTGTCCCCTCCTTCGCTCTTTCTGGGTTGAAAGAGCGATCCGCCCGTCACAGAGGATATCTCATAGCCGGGCTCGAGCTGCACCTTTGTGTCCGGCCTCTGGCTATCCACCACTTCCAGGGTCCCCCTGTAGGCATTCACCTCAGTAGCTCCCCTCCTGCAGTGAACCTGATACTCGGTCCCCACAGGGGTTACTGTCAAATCTCTTGTGCGGCAGGAGAGGAAAACCTTTTTTACAGAGCTTTTTTCATCATTGATCCATACCGCACCTGTCAGGAGATTCCCTGTGAACTGTCGGAGAGCGCCTTTCCTCTTTCCCTCAGATTCCAGACGATACACTGAATTGTCCCCGATGCGCAGATCGGCCAGCACATCACTGGAGGAACCTTCCTTCACCACTATGACCGCTCTTGATTTATCTCTGGTGGTGAGAGTGTCACCCTGAGAAATCCTCATGGAGGGAGTCAATGGACTTACCTTTCCTGTGCTGCGGTTTTTTACCGTAGCACTCCCCTCGCAGTAGGCCACATAGAAATCAACTTTACTGTCTTGCTTCACGACAGTAGCAACCGCGATAACTAGAATTACCATTCCTGCAAGCACCCAGGCCACCCTTCTGGTTCCCAGGAGCGACCCGAACACTGCTTCAAGGATACTCAAGAAGGACCTCTTCTGCTCCAGAATTCCTTCATTCCTCATCCGGGCCATGAGCCTATTGACAAAATACTCATCAGGCTTGTATCTCGGAACATTCTTGAGGCCCCGAGCGATGAGCATGACTTTTTCATATTCCCTTCTGCAGGCCGGGCACTCATTGCAATGAGAATCAATAGCCGCTCTCAGAGAGGTTGCCACATCTCCATCGGCATACATAAAGAGCTTTTCCTGAACTTCTTCACATTTCATAGCTTTACATTATATTCCCTTATATTTTCAACATCTCGGTATTATTGCCTTCTCTGCACCTACTTTCATCATTTCATTAGACTTTCACTTTTCCAATTTGTCACACCTGATGTTCACAAATTGTTAATCTTTTATTAACAGAACTGTTACAATCAGGCTGTGATAAAGAGGTGCTCCCCCCGGTCTAATTTCACAGAAAAGGGAAAATACGAGGAGGTTCGGCTTATGCAACTCACCACTTACAGAGATTTTCACCGGGAAGAGGAAGGGCAGTCTCTGAGAGAGACACTGTGTCTGACATTCTCGTATATAGTCAAAACGGCAACAGCTGTTTTGATAAAACCACTGCCGGGGAGCGAGGAAAAAGATGCGCCCGGTAGAGCATACCAGAACATATGAAATACCAAGGTTTTGCGCTCCCAATAATTTTAGAAAGGAGGCGGTGGCACTTATCAGGAAAGCTCTATCCCCCAAGCCCCAAGCAAAGATTCTTCTCTTACCATCATTATTCACAAGGAGGCGGTGGCACTTATAAGGAAAGCTTTATCCCCCAAGCCCCAAGCAAAGATTCTTCTCTCTCTATCATTATTAATAAGGAGGCGGTAGGCACGTAACTGAAATATTCATTCCTACATTGACATGGTAACCTTCCTTGCACAAGGGAGGTTTTTTTTTGCCTGAAGCCCTTTCATTGACAAGAGGTACCATCAGAAGGAAAAAACCAGCCAACCTAAAATAGTGCATACTTGTACTCAGGAGCATTACCAGCACCATCATTACACATCCTTTACCGCGAGCTCAGGTCAAAGAAATGGGGAGAACGGGATGCCATCTTCTCCAGACACTGAAGAGTCAAGACTTCTCGAGAGAGTCAAAAAAGGAGAGCCCGGAGCCTTCGAGAGTCTTATCACCACCTATCAGGAATCGGTATTTAATTCTATTTATCACATACTGCAGAATGTACCTGATATTGATGATATAGCGCAGGAGGTATTCATCAGGATTTACCGTTCTATCGGGAGCTTCAGGGGCGACAGCGCGCTCTCCACATGGATTTACCGGATTACCGTGAACTGCTGCAAGGACCGGATTGCCCATATGCAGAAAGAGCGAACGGAATCTCTTGTGATCATGTCAGAAGAAGGTGAAAAACCGAGGGAAATCCCCGATCACACCGCCGATCCTCAGAAAGTCTACTCTGAAAAAGAGTTCGCGGCATATCTCAAATCCGCCATCAGGAGCCTTCCGGAGAATTACAGAATAGCCCTCACCCTTCGAGAGTTCGAAGATCTCCCCTACGAAGAGATAGGAAAAGTGCTCAATACCACTCCCAACGCTTCCAAAAACCTGGTCTACCGCGCAAAGATGAAGCTCAAGGAGCTTCTCGATACTTTTTTCAAAACCGCTTAAAACTCGTTCCAGAAGGCTATGGTATAGGCAAACTTCTGCGAGTTGAGAAATTTCAGCCTGGTGATGCAGTCTGGGTCAAAGAAAAAATGAGTCTCATTATTGGTAAAGAAGTTCCCGCTTGTGGAACAAAGCCCATGGGGATCAGAAGCACTGGTGGCTATGAGGAGACCTTTATACACTATTGATTGACGTGAAAGCTCAGGTAGCTCATCGGGGCTCCGAATGATCGCGTTTCCATGGGTGTATACAAGACCGTTGAAAAAACTGAATTTTTCTGTGCCAAGAGAAGGCTCATAGGTAAGAATGGCCATATCGTCATGGCTGTAGATGGCAATGTCGCTTGCATCAATTTCGGCTTCACTGGAGCCGTAAATCGTGGTTTTTCCTCCCGAGTAGATCTCAAAACTGCCTTTAAAACTCCCGGTCACCGTGAGGTTCCCTCTGGCCAGAAACTCAATGTCTTTGGCGGGAGGTGTCACATCAGAGGTGATAAGGAGTCTTTGATAGTTTTGTATGGCGCTTGTCGTGAGCCTGAGGGAGAGATCTCCGCCTGATTTCAGATTTTTTTTGCACGTAAGCACGCATCCCGGAGACTGCTTTGACAGAACCCACCCCCATTGGTGAAGTGTCGCACTTGAAACAGGTCCGTCCTTATTGAAAACCACAGGGGAGCCTCCTGCTATATCAAAAATATACTGATCCGCCGGTATATCCACATAATGTGATATGCCGCCTTCGGAAAATTTGTTCTGAATGACATTCTCTATGTCTATGATGGGTATGTTGATTGGAAAGGTAAGCTCCTGGGTCCCCCCTTCAGGGACAATCTGGGGAACATGGACAGAACCGCAGGCGCTCACCTTCCCCTTGATGTTCCCTGAGCCTGTGATGGTGATCGCGTTGTTCAGTTCCTCTTCTTTACTTTTAGGGTTGTATGCACGACTGTTGGAATGGATACTCACCGGCAGAGAATCAACGAGGGATGATGCGTATACATTGTTGTTGATAGTTATCTTGCCGCTGGTGAGCAGGGCTGTATCAATCATTTTTAACAGCACTTCCACCCTTCTCTCTATCCCTCTCTCTTTCCCTATGCTGACAAGTTGACAGGAATAGGGAGGCACTGAGCTCGGCCCGCGCCAGCCATCTACAGGGCTGGGATTGAAAAAGTTGTTCACCGAGTAACAGCAGATGGACCTGTCATTGAAATCTTCTTTGTTGAAAGAAATAAAATAGGTACTCTCGCCAGAGGGAAGCTTCTCGTAAAGAGGAGGGGGAGCAGAAGGACCTGTGCCCCAGTTGGGATCCTCCTCCAGTTTGTACATCGCCATTGCTATCCCAGCTTCTGCACTGTTCAAGGCAGCAATGCGGTCTCTTAAGGAAGAAGTAAAATTTGCGTTCACGCTCACGAAGGTCAGCAGAGAGAGCGAGAGTCCCAGTATTAAAATGCCTACCAGAAGGATCAGAATGAGCAAGATACCCTTCATTGAGGACTTTCTGAAACGGCAATGAAGCACAGAACATCTTCCTTTGTAGAACATCATATCAAGGAGAGAACACCTTCCCTTGATGAGATTGTACCAAAAAGGAGCATCTTATTCAAGCCCTCTTGGAGTACAGAAGAGAAAGAGCAGGCTGTTCGATGGGCATTGCAGGCCTCTCATAACCGACTTCTGCTGCAATCATCAGACTCTCATCAGCTTTTCCAGAAGGCCTGTCATCGGGGACTTGGCTTCCTGGCCGGCATCAGCTTTTCCAGGGCCTTCAACCATAGCATCATCATATCCTATCCCTGCCACTTCTCCTCCCGGCTCATCATCCATTCCGGCATCCCCGGCTACCCCTGTTTCTCCAGCGCCTCCAGTGAGCCCTTCACTGCTTCCAGCGCTGCCGCCCGTGGTGTTGAAGCTGCCGAGGTTCACTGTGATCTCGTCATCGGTCTCTTCAATGGTGGCCTTTTTCGCCCGGCCGCTCTGCTGTGGGCCTTCAGCATCAGCAGCATCCTGACCGGCCTCTCCATCGATGCCCTTTGCTGCAGCATCCTGGTTGAGGAGCTCCGCCATATCCCTCATTCCGTCATCATCGCCCTTTTTCTGCTGCTGAGCCTGCAAGGGTGGCTGTATTCCCTGCTGTCCCGGCATGCTCTGCGCGGGCATCCCTGCGAGAAGCCCTGAAGCCTGTCCCTGGCCGGCAGGTTGTGCCGCTGTCTGCTGTGTCGCGCCTGCAGGCTGTGCTCCACGCGCAGCCGCTGAAGACTGCGGCGCGATAAGTCCCGGCATCGCCACGCTGAAGTCTCCCGCGGCGGCTCTCCTGGCCATATTCTGTATATTATTCCGGGTGCTGTTCTGCTGACCCGGGTTCATCACCTGCTGCTGCAGCAGGATATTGGAATTCTTTCCCCCCATAGCTTCCCTCTGTTTTTTCTGATCTTCAGAAGTCCTGGCTTTCTGTGCCTCTGGTGATATCTGAGGCAATTGCAGGCCTTTGCCCTTGTCACCACTGCCATTCCCCTGGTTACTGCCGCAATCCTGTCCTTGAGCTCCGCCTTGTGCGGGCCTGCAATTCTGCTCGCCAGTTTCTCCGCCTTCGCCGCTTTTCTTTCCAGCCTGATCGGCCTTCTGGGCAGCTTCCTGCAGCCTGTTCTCATTATCGGCTGCAGTTTCTGCGTTCCTGGCATTGTCATTTGCCGCCTTATTGCTGGCCGCCTGGTCCTGTCCGCCCTGCCTGGCCTCCTGGGCCTTGTCCTGTATCCCGTTATTGGTCTCAGCAAGATCCTGCTTGCCCTGATCCATGCCCTTTTTACCCTGATCGGCAAGCTGTTTGCCCTCTTCTGCCGTCTGTGTGCCCTCTTCTTCCTGCTCTTTGCCCTTTTCTTCCTGCTCTCTGCCCTGGGCTTCTTTCTGCTTGCCAAGCTGTTCAGTCTGCTTACCCAGCTGTTCCATTGTTTTGCCCATCTGTTCTACCTGTTTGCCACTTTCTTCCTGCTGCTTGCCCTGCTGCTCCTGTGCTTTACCTGCCTGCTCCTGTGCCTTGCCTGCCTGCTCCTGCGCTATTCCGGCCGCTTTTACACCCTCGCCTGCAGACACCATGGCAGCTCCTGCCGCTGCAGTGAATGGATTGCTCATCATTGCCTGGCCAGTCTGGATCTGGGCTTCACCTGCCTGCTGCTGTGCTTTACCTGACTGCTGCTGTGCCTGTCCTGCCTGCTGCAGGGCCTTGCCTGTCTGCTGCAGGATCTTGCCTGCCTGCTGCAGGGCCTTGCCTGTTATCTGCTGTGCCTTGCCTGTCTGCTGCAGGCCCTTGCCATGGGTCTGCTTCTGCTTGCCCTGTGTCTGCTCCTGCTTGCCCTGTGTCTGCTCCTGCTTGCCTTCCTGCTGCTGGACTTTGCCCTGATCCTCCTGGGCTTTGCCTTCATCCATATTCTGCCTGCCCTGGTCAATCTGATCCTGATTCTTGGGCTTTTCCTCGTTTTGAAGCTCGTTCCTCTCCTGGTTGGCAGCATCCTTCTGTCTGCCTGCATCATCGGCCTGGCCCTTGTTCTGCTGGCTGTCCTGGGTCTCGCCGTCCTTGAGGTCTTTCTGCTTGTCAGCTTCATTCTGGAATTGCTGCTTCGATTCCGGGCCTTTTTTGCCTTTTATCTGCTCGCCGCCCTGGCCGGGAGAAGATTCCTTTGATGCAGCAGTGCCCTGGTTCTGGCCGGTGCCATGGTTCTTTCCGGTTTCACCGCCCTGGCCAAGGTCGCCGCCTTTTCCGCCTTGCCCGAGCTTCCCAAGAAGCTGGTTCAGCGTCTTCATACCTGTATCTATTCCCTGGTGTGCAGCCTGTGCCCCGATTGCCTTAGCCATGGGATTATTGGTTTTAGCGTTATTGCCAGTATTCTGGATATTCTGGCTCTGCTGCGGTGGATTGGCACCAGCCAGGCTCATCGACAGATTTTCCCGCTCTTCCTTGAGCTCAGGTGAGGCATTGAATCTATCCTGCAAGGTCAATGGCATTCCCTGCAATGATGTGGACTGCTGCCCTTCCTTTCCCTGCATACCGGTCATATCCGCTGCAGGCATCCCCTGCGACAATGTGGGATTCTGACCTAAAGCATTTATCTCCACCATATGGCACCTCCCAATTTTTCTTTGCAGGATCGAATACTGATATTTCTTTTACTTTATCTTCCTTTCAAATTGGACAGCAATGAGTCTCCTTTTGTCACAGCCGGATTGTAACAGTCATGTTGATAAAAGATAAACATTTTGTAAACACTCTCTTGAATAGGGATAGTAAGGGCTCCCCGGTCTTCATCGAATCACCTGCAGATGCTGCACGCTGTTTTCGGCCAGTCATCTGACCGTAGTGCATGGTATCCCCCTGTTTCTGCCTCTTGAAGAAAACCCTTCGCAGAGTATCCCGATCCATGGTAAAATGAGTATGGGAAAAATCCTCTCAAAGGAAGGGTCACGCATATGGACCGAATAGGCGCAGGGCAGCAGCCGGTGACAGGAAAGACGGTAATGGACAGGATACTGGAGAAGCACGAGAATCCTGTGGTAGAAAACTGGTCTCTTCCGGTGAGCAAAACGAAGGATCACGTGGCCGAAACCATGCTCCGGGAATACCGGGAGTTAAAGGATGAATTCATAATGACCCATAAGGCATCGAATTCGATAGGCGAGCTCAAGATTCCGGTCACCATAAATGCCGATGGAAAAACTGTTGCGGCAGCGGGAAAAGCTATCCATATTGATGATGACCCCGCCACCCCTGACGAGATGGTAATCAAGGGAGAAACCGTCGAGCCATACGGCCAGGGCGGCAAGTCTTTCAATTCTTACACCATTACCTACCGGGAAGAAGGACAGACCCTGGTGAAAAAAATTCATCAGGCAGGGCATACCGAGGATGCCTGCGGAGATATCGGCATGGGCGGCGGAAATGAAGTGGCGTACCTTTTTGATAAATCCTCGCAGCAGCTTGTATATGAGTCAATGATGGGAAAGGAAGTCATACCCCAGAGCTTTACCAGACCTGCCGGAAAGGAAGATAAAGGGAGCCCTTCCTCCTCCGGTGAAGGTGAAGCAGTTTCACCCCGGATTCTAAAGACCGATGACCGGGTGTTTTTTGGCGAGTTTTCTCTTCCTATTAATGCTTCTTCCTCCTAGTTTTGACTGGTGACCTGCAATAGATGAGCCTGTGGCACATCCCTCACAATGATCAGCCGCCCCCCGTAATGAATCCTCTTTCAGTAGTATTTTAGCCTTTCATTTTTCTTAGATTTCAGGAGGGGGCATCAATTTGGACTTTTCTGGAAATTTATTGTATACTATTCTGCGGAAGCCGGGGGCAGCCGGTATCTCACTTCAATCAGCTGTCTATTTCCAATGGCAATTGTCATCCTGCTTCTGACCTGTAAAAATTGACGGCATCCTTATCGAGACTGTTTTTGCCGCACTTTTGAAACAACCGGCTCAAGAGAGCTGATATTCTGAATGAAAATTTTTATAATAACCAATAGAAAAGGAGTGATTACAGAACATGTCGATGAAACAGATTGCATCAAAAGTATTTCAATCATTTCTGACCGGAGCCGCCGGATTGATGCTTACCTGCGGCGTGTCATGGGGGCAGGCTTATGAAGACGGCATGGCAAGACCTACCGTAAAACCGGCTGACAATATGGAGCCGGTAATAGCTCATCCCCAGCAGGAAGCCGAGGCAAAAGCCAAATTGGACGCACTCTGCAAAAAAACCATCAAGAAGCCCAACATTCTTATTTATCTGATGGATGATGTGGGATGGGGCGATCTGGGGTGTTACGGCGGAGGTGCTGCAGTCGGCGCTCCCACGCCGAACATGGATCGTATGGCATCCCAGGGGCTTATGCTTACCTCGGCATATGCACAGCCGTCATCATCGCCCACAAGAGCGACAATTCTGACAGGACGCCTCCCCATGCGCCACGGAATTCTTCGTCCGCCGATGTACGGAGAAACAGGCGGACTGGGCAATGAAGTCACCGTCGCCAAAGTGCTCGGTGACAGCGGTTATGTGACTCAGGCGGTGGGCAAGTGGCATGTCGGGGAAAATGCAGCTTCTCAGCCTTAGAACGTCGGCTTCGATGATTTCTACGGGTTCCTCAGCGTATCTGATATGTACACCGAGTGGAGAGACCCTCATTTCTTCCCTGAGGTGGTTTACAGCCCCGAGCGCACAGCCATGATCAAGAGTTTCCCCTTTGACAGGCACTGGGTGCATGCCAAAAAGGGAGGCAAGATTGAAGATATCGCTGAAGTGACAATCCCCGTCTGTTCAACTCTTGACGAAAAGTGGACCGATTATTCGGTAAACTTCATCAAGAAGATGGCGAAGAGCGACAAGCCGTTTTTACTTTATCACGGCACAAGGGGAGCCCACTTCGACAATTATCCCAACGAGAAGTTTCTTGGTAAATCACCAAGCAAGTATCCGTACAAAGATGTGATGATTGAACTGGACGCCAATCTGGGCCGCATTGTTGATACCCTCAAAGAAACAGGGCAGCTTGAGAATACCCTTATCATCATCGCCTCCGACAACGGGCCTGAAATGGAAACATGGCCCGATTGCGGGTACACACCGTTCCGCGGCTCAAAAGGCACCACCTGGGAAGGCGGAATGCGGGTGCCATGCATCGTCTACTGGAAAGGCATGATTGAACCCGGAAGGATTTCCGACGGGCTGTTTGATCTTTCCGATATTTACAACACTTCCATAAGCCTGGCAGGAGCAAAATCAAAACTGCCCAGGGATCGTTTCATCGACGGCATAGACCAGACCTCTTTCCTGCTCTCAGACAATGGAACTTCCAACAGAAGAGTGGTATATTACTGGCTTCAGGATACCTTCTCGGGAACAAGAATCGCGGAATTCAAAGCAATGGAAGCTGCAGAGCAGGATGTGATGACCGATGTCAGCAGTCCGGGCGGTTTCTCGGGCGAAACCCTGACCTACACTTATGCCCGTATGTACAACCTTTTTCTCGATCCTAAGGAAAGCCACAGTTATTTTGTCAGGAAGACTCCCTATCTAGGAATCTTCAATGGTGCCAAGCTTACCCACCTGGAAACTTATAAGAAGTACCGGTCTAACACACTGTTCAAATAATACAAAGGGCATTTTACCGCCATACGTGAGAAAAGGGGGCGTCAAGTCCCCTTTTCAGTATTCACAATAAGACAGCCCCGATACCGGCATCTGTGGCGCTGGATTCCGATGCATCATGAAAAAGGAAATGTTGAGTAATGCAGGACAAAAACAGCAAGGTTCATGAAAAAAGGGAAGACAATCCGTCATTATCGCCGGCAAAGCCCCGGAGTTTTCAGCTTATGGCGAAACCGGGCGGTCCTTCCTGCAACCTCCGGTGTGAATACTGTTTTTATACTGAAAAGGAAGCCCTCTTCCCAGATGATTCAAAATTCCGCATGTCTTCTGAGGTGCTTGAGGCTTTTGTAAAAAAATTCATCGATGCAAGCCCGGGACCCGAGATCCAGTTTATCTGGCAGGGCGGCGAGCCGGCATTGATGGGTATTGATTTCTACAGGAAAGCACTCCAGCTGCAGAAAAAGTATACTACAGGCGCAAAACAGATAACCAACTCGATCCAGACCAACGGAACTCTGCTGGATGACCCATGGGGCAGTTTTCTTGCCGAGAACAATTTCCTGGTGGGAATCAGTCTTGACGGGCCACGGGAACTCCATGATTTATACCGGCGCGACAGGGGAGGAGACTCCACTTTTGATAAAGTGATGAACGGGCTGAAACTGCTTCAGAACCATGGAGTTCAGTATAATGTCCTCGCCTGCGTCAACCGCGAAAGCTCCCGGCATCCTCTTGATGTTTACCATTTCTTGAAAAACGAAGGAGTGGAATTCGTTCAGTTCATTCCCGTAGTTGAGAGAGCAAGGGACTGCAAAGCCATGGAACAGGGCCTTGCCATGCCTCCCCATATCGGCAAAAATGAGCCTGTACTGTCAGTAACACCCTGGAGTGTAGAATCCGAGGCATTTGGAGATTTTTTAGGGAGCGTCTTTGATGAATGGGTCAGAAATGACGTGGCTAAGATTTTTGTCATGAATTTTGAATGGATCCTAGCCGCCTGGTATGGAATCCCCGCTTCCAACTGCATGTATGGGGCGCAATGCGGGCAGTGCATGGTAATTGAGCACAACGGCGACATATATTCCTGCGATCATTATGTCTATCCTGAATACCGTCTCGGAAATATTCTGAATGACAGCCCGGCACAGCTCCTCAACAAAAAAGAACAGATGGATTTCGGCGCTGCCAAGGAAAAACTCCTCCCCCTCGAATGCCGGGAATGCAGTTTCATTTATGTCTGCAGGGGGCAATGCCCGAGACATCGCTTTTTAAAAACCTTTGATGAGGAAGAGGGTTTGAATTACCTCTGCAGAGGATTGAAAAAATACTACCGCCATATCTCCAGGTACATGGTAAATATGGTCAAACTGCTCGAAAACGGGCTTCCCGTTGAATATATCATGAAAGCTTTCAAAGGCCCGTTGTTCATACCACTTGATGAATAATGCTGAAGAAATCAGAATCTGGCTTTTCTTTACAAGCCCATGCAGAGGGACAAAGAGGTTTCCCACGGGCACAAGCGAGAATATACGTGAGGCATTAGCTTATATGGTCCAGTGTGCCGTGGTTATTATAGGTGCCAAGACAAATGAATCTTTTCCCTGGAGGATATGAATATGGTCTTGAAAGCAGTTTTTCCAGGAAAATATATTCAGGGTGAGGGAGTTCTCGACCAATTACCCGATTGGGTCAGTTTGTTAGGTAAAAAAGGGTTAATCCTGGCATCCGGTACGGTGAAAGACAAAGTCCTTCCCAGATACCTGAATGGTTTGACTGAACACTCGATTGGTATCGAGCCGTTTCAGGGGGAGTGCTGTGAAAATGAATTAAAGCGTCTTTCCAGCAGTATGACCGGCAAAAATATAGACGTTCTTGTCGGAATGGGTGGTGGGAAGACGATAGATACGGCAAAAATCGCTGCGGATCGTCTCGGGATTCCTGTGATCATCGTTCCCACCATTGCCTCGACCGATGCGCCATGCAGCGGCTGTGCGGTCATCTACTCGGAGAAAGGGCTCTTCCACTCAGTCTCCTATCAAAAAATGAACCCGCAGATAGTGCTGGTTGATACGTCTGTCATTGCCGATGCTCCCGCTCGATTCCTGATCTCCGGTATAGGCGATGCGCTGGCCACATGGTTCGAAGCCAGATCGTGCGATCGCACAAAATCGCTGAACGAGTGCGGCGGATATAGTACAATGGCAGGGCTCAATCTCGCCAGGCTCTGTTATGATACCCTGCTGATGTACGGTGCAGCGGCTAAAGTCGCCAGCGAAAAGCATATCGTCACGCCGGCCCTGAACCACATTGTAGAGGCGAACATACTGTTGAGCGGAATCGGTTTTGAAAGCTCCGGACTGGCGGCAGCTCATTCCATTCACAACGGGCTCACCGCCCTGGAAGAAACCCATTCGTTTTACCATGGTGAAAAAGTCGCCTTCGGCCTCCTGGCGGGTCTTCAACTCACCGATGCCTCTCGTCGGGAATCGGCAGAAGTGTTCTCCTTCTGTGAGGAAATCGGCCTGCCTACTACCCTTGCCGATATCGGCCTGCAAAATACCAGCCGGGATAAACTGATGAAGGCTGCTGAAAAGGCCTGCGCTCCCACGGAAGCCATCCATCACGAGGCGGGCACGATGACTCCTGAAAAAGTCCTCAATGCCATGCTCGCTGCCGATGCGATTGGTGAATCAAGAAAAAATTATAAGAGCCTGGTGCGATGAAAATCTCCGGCTGATTCCTGACATTGTATCTCTATCACATGTAATTATCTATAGCTGTCAAACCATCCCTTTGCGGTGAACAGAGCCGGGATGAAGGCAGTCATATGGTTGTAATCGCCCAGATTGCATATCCTCACTTTGTCGCTGCCCCGTTTCATGAAATAATAGGCGATTTCAGAAGCCTTGTAAGGTACTACATCGTCTTTCATGCCGTGGTAGAGGGTGGTGGGAGCCTCAGGATACCATTCATATGTGTTGTTGGCCTTCATTGTAGTGTAAAATGGGTGATTCCCCGTATTCATCCTTTTCAGGAAGCTCCTGGTGAACAGTGCGGCAGGATTGCGGGGCAGTATGCCGATGATCTCTTCCTCACGGTGGTTTCCATCAAGAAGTGTCGCAACAGTACCGTCATAGGGCGGGCGGAATATTTCTCCCATTGGCAGTTTAAGATTATAGGCGTTGTTATAGGCGAGCACCCCTTTTGCCATTACCGCGGAAGAGAGATAGCAGGGCCTGCCGATCCACGTGCTCCAGAGCATATAGAGGTTGTATGGTCCTGCCATAGGTGCCGAAGCGGTTACAGGCAGGTCAGGCCGATGCTCTGTCTCGAGAAGCCTCTGAAGCGCCATGGTGGAATGCCCACCCTGTGAATACCCCGCAAGAAACAGTGTGCCATTCAGAGCAACACCCAGTTTTGCACAGAGCTGCTTTGATGCTTTCAGCATGTCCAGGCTTGATGAAGCTTCCGATCCGGCGACAAGATAGGGATGCATGAGGGGCGAGCGGCCCAGGCCAATGTAATCCGGCATCGAGACCACGTACCCATGGGCGGCAAAGGTGTGAAGCATGAGTATTGATTCGCTGCAGGAGTTGAGATATGAAGGCGCCTTTCTTCTTTCAAAAATTGTGCCGTGCTGGTATGATAAAACAGGGAATTGCCCTGATGAGGGGTCGGGCACCAGCAGCAGTCCCGATACGGCAACTGTTTTGCCGTCTGTGTTGGCAGTGCTGTACTCCACAAGGTAGGCTTTGACTGCATTCTCTGCAGAGCCAGGCGTCTTGACATTACCATCGCCCTTTGAGAGCATATTTTCAAGAGCGCCTGGTTTGAATAAGGAATCAATCTGAGGTTTTGCATAGGCTCCAATCAGCTTGTACCGCACAAGCTCTCCAGGAGGTGGGAGCTTCTCTGCGAAGGCAGAGTGCGATCCTGATAATGGCAGGATGACAGCCATCAGGATGAGCACTAAGGCTGTAAAGAGTATTTTAGCTGAAGTCATCATGCAGTGCCTCCTCATATGGTATGATCAGCCTTTGGCCGGGAGATGGTACAAATCCGGTCTATTACGGGGGCGCCCCCCACAGCCGGAACATCTCCTCCCCGGATCTGATGTCCTCACCATCGTTGTCAGCGGCGAAGTTCGGGCGCTCCATGGCATACTCCCCGTCGATGACCGGCTTTCCCCGCACCCCGTGGAAGCGGCACGAGGTGAAGCGGGTGTTGCGGAGATGGCGGCCCTCCCAGTTGGAGCCGCGGAAGTCGCAGCGGAAGAACCACGTTCCCTCTGCAGTGCAGAGGTGGACGGCGTCCTGGGCCGAGAGATCGGCATCGCAGAAGTCGCAGTACCCTACATAGGCACGGTCGAAGGTGGTGTCATAGATCAGCGCACCCCGCATGATCGACTCCTTGAGGATGGCGTCGGTGAGATCGGCGCGATCGAGGAGGGCACTGCTGAAATCGGATCCGACAATGTCAGCCATCCGCAGGCGGGCCAGGCGGAGGTCGGCCTGGGTGAAGCGGCACCCGTAGAGGATGGCCCGATCCATGTCCGACCGGGAGAAGGCAGCCCGGGTGAGGACGCAATCCTCCATCTCGATGTCGCTCAGGATCGAAGCAGAGATCTGTGCGTCCACAAGGCTGCATGTCTCAAAGCGGGCGTCGATCATCCTGGTCCCAGTGGCCCGCATCCCGTCAAGGTTGGCTCCGCAAAGGTGGAGGCGCTGGCCGCCCCTTCCGTGCGCCCACTGGTCGTGCTGGGCAAGCACCTTGCGCGTCACATGCTGAGACCAGGTACCCTTGTAGATTCGTCCATTTTTCATAGCTCTGAAGAATATGAGGTGCTTTTCTGAGCCACAGTGAGGTATTTCTCGCAGGGAAGAGGGTCCCATTTCCCGTCATCGGGCAGATTGGGTTTGCTGGAATCAATACTGCCTCCCTGCATCTTTACGAAATATTCCTCTATGCCATCACCGATGGCCTCTGCGACGGTATGCCGGAATGCGGGATCCTTGAGCTTCGCCTCTTCTTCGGCATTGCTCACAAAGGCCGATTCGGAGAGCACAGCGGGCATGTCAGTGTACTTGATGACATAGAATTTTGCAGGGAAAGTGCCACGGGGGTGCAGCCCCAGTTTTTCCACCTGGTGGTCAAAGACGGTCCTCGCAAGAAGCTTTGATGCGGCGCTTCCCTTTGCATAATAATAGGTTTCAGTGCCGCCGGTTGCGGAATTATCAGAGGCATTGTTGTGGATTGAGACAAAGACATCCGCTTTGCTCTCATTGGCTACTTTGACGCGGGCGCCAAGCTCTTTTACCCCGGAAACCGAAGATGTCAGGGATGTGTCAGTGTCTCTTGTCATTATGACCCTGGCACCCTTGCTTTCGAGGTATCGCCTCAGGTTCAGAGCTATATCAAGATTTGCTTCTTTTTCAGTGAACTTGGTTGGTCCCACGGCGCCGGAATCGCCGCCGCCATGGCCGGGATCGATGCATATCTTCTTGTCCTTTAGTGCTGAGGCGGTTTCTGAAAGCTCAACGCCATCATATCTTACTGCAGGGCTGTCGTCGTCGCCTGTATGCTTTGCCATGCCAGAAGCCGCGTATTCGCTGATGTCTCCCATTGTCCGGCGTGATGAGATACTGTCCATGTCCTTTTCCTCACTTTGTGTCTCAATGTATGCCTGGTAACCCCCCCTGCTCCCAATAAAACTCCTTTAGAATTATAGCATGAGAATTCTCCAGAAACCATTTCAGAAATGTTAAATCATGGCGAAGAAATTTGTAAATGTGGACAGTATTAATGAAGAGCATGGCAAATGGGAGGCAAAGGCCGGCAATAATCTGTTCTCGATTGTTGACGGCGAGGGATGGATGCTCTTTACGGTGCCTTTGAAGCCCAGGGAAGGATAGTGCTTCGACTCAGAAGAGAGGGTAAAGCCCTGAGCTTCCCAAACGCACCGACAGGCTCACTCTCAAAAGAGTCTGGTCGGCAGTCTCCGAATATGGCGAAAACAATCTCTCCGCCAAGAGGCTCAGGCAAGATACTTCGCTACAATAACCGGGGCATTACGTTCGTCATGTCCAGGGACGGCAAAGTCGTGAACTTTTGCCTCTTCAAGTGATTCGACGAGTAAAGGGCCCCTTATCCCAGCTCGAGGGCATAGCCGGCCAGCTCCAGGATGGTTTCCCGCTCACTGGCCCTGGCCAGGTAATAGTAATCTCCCATGGCCCGGGCAAAGACGGGGGGCATCTCCCCTTCCGCCAGCAGGCAGCCGCCCCACCTCTCCCTCATGGCTTCATGAGAGTGGGCGTATCCTTTCTGCATCTTCCTGCCGATATAGCAGCAGTGGTATTTCCGTGAGTACGGCGAGCGGAACTCGTTGAAGGCGATCATATTCGCCCATTCCTGGTAGACATCAATATCGTTGGCATAGTTGAACATATCGGTGGTGAATCCCCCGGGAGGCCGTATGTTGACCTCGAGCCCCACGAGCTTCCCCTCTTTATGGGTTCTGAAAAACTCAAGGTGAAAGAACTTGCCGCGCACGTCGAAGGCTTTAAGGGTCTTTAGACCTGCGTCAACCAGGTCCTTGGGGATCTCCCGGAGCGAATAGTAGTAGACATGGCGATCCTCCAGCACGATTTCCATGATGCCCGAGCTGAAGGTATGGGAGGTATAAAAGACAGGGACGCCCTCCTGGTCCGTGAGGCCGTCGAAGCTGTAGATATCGCCGTCCACGAAGACTTCCAGGAAATACGGTATATGGGGATGCTCGTGAAAGACCTGCTCGATCTCCCCGGGGGACGAGACCTTGTACGTATATGCCGCTCCCACCCCGTTATCGGGCTTCGCCACAAGGGGGAATCCCGTTTCATTCGCGAATGAGAGAGCTTCCCTGAGATCGGCCACTCTCCTCCCGTCAACCACGTGAACCCCGCCCTTGCGGTACTTTGTCTTCATCCGTGACTTGAGCTTTATGTCATCAATGGTGTCGAGCTGTATCCCCTCGATGTTGAAATCGGTCCGGAGGCGAGCCTCGGATACAAGCCAGTGCTCGTTGAGCGACTCGATTCTGCTCACCCTGCCGTAGCGGTGAATGACCAGGGCCACTGCCCGGTAAAGCTGCTCGTAATCCTCCATGTTCTGCACGTGGTAATACTCGGTCAGCGATGCGCGGACAGGGTGCTCAAGGGCCTCCCACGGGGTGTCGCCGATACCGAGCACGGTGACCCCTCTCCGTTTCAGGGCTGCGCAGAAATTGTGGAATTGCCGCGGAAAATGGGGTGACAGGAATATGACATTCATGGTATGCACTTTCTCCGTGAAGCATGGTTGCAAGCATCCTGTAATCATTCTACGGCACGGGCATATTTTCCCCCGGTGAGGGTCTTCGGCATTGTCCACGGGTGAAGGGGCATGACCTGATGGGCTTGAAAATTTGGACTTTTTCAGAGATTTGTTGTATAATTTGCTGCGGAGGCCGGGCCCCAGGTTCCTGTCATCCAGGGTGAGCGGGCTCTTGAACAAGGCATGGCGTTCAAGGAATCTTAAGAATACCTGATTCCCTTAATGGGGGACACTATTGAGTTCAGTGAAAGGAGGTACTATGAGGAAATTTCTCCATGGGGGCCTGCTATTTTTGATCTGCTTGCTTGTCACTGCTCCCGCTTATGCCGAACTGTTCTCTTTCCCGGTGGAGTCCTACAGGCTCGATAACGGTATGGAAGTCGTGCTCATAAAGTGCGGAGATGACGGGGTGATGATGGACTTCCTGGCCTTCGATGTGGGGATGCGCTCTGAAAAGAAGCCTGAGGAGATCGAGTACACCCACCTGATGGAGCACCTGATGTTTCGCGACTCGGAGCACTATCCGGTCGAGAAAGTTGATGAATACTATGCACAGTATGGCGTCTATTCACAGGGTTATACCGCCAGTGACTATACCTGTTATTACAGGATATTTCCCCGGGAGGCCTTCAGGAGGCTTACCGAGATAATGACGGACAAGCTCAGCAGCCTCGTGATACCTGACGATCAATACAGAGCGGAGACAGGAGCGGTGCTGGGGGAGTACCTGGGGCATTACCGTATGCCCCTGAGCATGCTTGACAGCAAGCTCTATCAGATCGCCTATACCATCCACCCATACAGGGATATGCCGGAGCATCTTGATACCCTGAAGAAAATGCCCGAAAACCGCGAAAGGGTGATGAAGTTTTACCGTGACTATTATAAGCCGAATCACTGCCGGCTCGTGGTGGCGGGAGATATCGATGAGAAGAAAGTGAGAGAGATAATAAGGCAGAATTACGGGTCGCTCAAGTGTGGCAAAGATCTTCCCGAGGTTCCCCCTGAGCCGCCCCAGGGCGCCGAAAGAAGGGCAGACATCCTCTATCCCGGAAAGACCTCTCCGTATCTCTCGATCTCCTACCATATTCCCGGCTATGATCCTCAGAATATCGAGATCCCTGCCATTGACCTCATCCAGGAGCTCTCCTTCTCGGAAAGCTCCCCCCTTTACAAGCGCCTGGTGTACGAGGAGAAGATCGCGACCACTGTCGATTTCCCGGGCAGCTGCTCTACCCGCGACCCGGGCCTGTTTACCACCATTATGAAGCTGAAAGATAAAAAGGATATAGAGAAGGCAAAGGAGATCTTCTTCCAGGAGGTTGACTCCGTCAGAAAAAATCCCTGCGATCCGGAAAAACTGCGGCAGATAAAAGAGAAAAGGCGCTTCGAAACCCTCACGAACCTTGATTCACTGAACAGGATCGCCTTTACGTACGCGAGACCGTACTTTCTTTCAGGAAATACCCGGGCGGCTCATCTCTATTATGACAACTACTTCAGGGTGAAGCCTTCAGAAATCAAGGCCGCCGCGGAGAAATACTTTGCGGAAAAGAACCGGATCGTGGTGACGCTCACCGAAGGGAAGGATGCTCATGAGTAGATTCTGCATCGTGCTGGTCTTTATTCTCGCTCTCACCTTACCGACAAATGCCATTGAGCTTGATAAGGAGAAGAATACCGGCATTACCACGCTGGCACTCCCGGGCTCGGAGGTCGTGTATGTCGTGCTCTCGTTCCGCACCGGAGCCGTCAATGATCCCGAAGGGAAAGAGGGCCTGAATTATGTCACCACCCGATTGATTGAGGAACAGATAGACAGGGCGATCAACGAAAAGGCGCCGGCATCGGGAGCATCATTCTCCGCGCAGGCTGACAAAGAGATCACCACTTTTTTCTTCAAAGCCCACAGGGAAAAGTTCAATGAGGTCTATCCTGTTTTTATTGCAGGAATTACCTCGCCCCGTATAAACGCAGACTCGCTTCAGCGTGCCCTGGCCCAGGCCGCGAACCACCGCGACCATATCTCCAGGCATGGTGAAAGCCTGGCCCAGGCGGCTCTGGAGCGCTTCATCTACAGAGGCCACCCCTATGGGACACCCGATTCAGGCACGGAGAAATCTCTCGCGGCTCTCACCGTCCGGGAGGTGACCTCTTTTTTCGCCTCGCGCTATACAAAGGAGAATTACGAGCTAGGCGTAGCCGGCCGTGAATGCGGCATGATAAAAAAGCAGGTGATGAGCGATCTCGACGCGCTTCCGCCGGGAAAGCCTGAAATGAAAGCCATAGGTACCCCGGAGCCCATCGAAAGAAACAGGGTGCTGATCATCAGGAAAGATGGCGACGCCTGTGACGTAGCCCTGGGATTCCCCGTTGACTTCACCCGCGCCGATGATGATTTCTATCCGCTCATGATTACCAATGCGCACTTCGGGCAGCACCGCTATCTCAACTGCCTGCTCAGCCGCGAGCTTCGCAAGGTCCGCGGCTTCAACTACGGCGATTATTCCTACCTTGAAAAATTCAGGGAAGGCGGCCAGGACAAGATGCCCGGCGTAAGGATCCCCCGCTTGCGGCAGTACTTCTCCATATGGCTCAGAAGCCTCAGCAATGAGAATGCCTGTTTCGCCGCCAGATATGCGCTCTATCAATTCAATCAGATGGCCGAAAAGGGCCTCTCTGAGAAGGATTTCAGGATAATGAGGGATTTCGTGACCTACAACTCAAAGCTCTGGGACTATGACCCCTTCCAGAAACTTGGATTTTCAATGGATTCCGATTTTTATCATATTCCGTATTTCATAGCCTCCATCGGGGAGAGGATGAAGAAGATAACCGCCGGCGAGGTATCTTCGGCCCTTGGAAGAAGGCTTGCCGACCGGAAGGTAAAGATGGTATTTGTCACCGACGACCCGGAGACCCTCAAAGGCCGGCTGCTGGGAAAAATCGACGCACGCCCCGTGTATAAGAGCGCGCTCCCTGAAGATGAACGGAAGGTAGATGAGCAGGTGCTGAAATATGATCCAGGCCTTACCACCGGAGACATTGAAATTGTGGAGGCGAAGGACCTGTTTTAGCAGGCCCGTCCTCTCGTCCGACTCACTGCAAATCAGCCCGCATAGACGGAAGATGCTTTCGTTATGGGAATTCTGAGTTTGCGAATAGCAGATTGCCATGCTTTTAAGTAGTGAAGCTGGAAGGTTCAACAAGGAAGGAAAAAGAGATTTCCATAGAACTATCTTTTTATGAGGGAGATATACAGGAAAGAGGCCTTACAGAAGCTCACCTCGCCGGAGCAGCTCGACCAGTGCGTCACCATTGTAAGCTCCAGGGGGTGGCTTGCCCTCGCCGCCTCAGGGGTCCTTATACTCTTCGCGATCCTGTGGCTGATTTTTGGAAGAATTCCCATCACCATAAGCGGAGAGGGAATGCTGCTGGGCATGGGGGAAATGAAAGGAATCATCGCCGGCCTGGCAGGAACCATAGAATGCCTGCCGGTGAAGCAGGGAGATCGGGTTACAAGGGACCAGGTGCTCGCAAGGGTGCGAAGGACCGATTCCTCCGGCGGCGATGCCTTCGAAATCAAAAGCCCCATGACGGGAATTCTCGTATCGCTCCCTTTTGACGAGGGTAACTTCATAAGGCAGGAAGAAACCTTCGGGACCGTTCAGGCCGAAACTTCAGAAATAGATGCCGTCATTTTCATTTCAATGGAGAACGGAAAGCTTGTAACGCCCGGCATGGACATTCTGATATCCCCCTCGACGGTGAACAGGCAGGACTTCGGCTTCATTTACGGGAAGGTCGCCGGCATCACGGAGTTTCCTGTCACCAGGGCCGAGGTGATGAGGAAAGTCCATAATGAGACCCTGGCAGAGATCTGCCTGAAAGGAACCCCGAAGATCGGAATCCGCGCCATCCCCACCAGGGATGCCTCCACCGTGAGCGGCTACAAGTGGTCGTCAGGCAGGGGGCCCGCCATCAAGATCAGCAATGTCACTCCCTGCTCCGCCACCGTTATCTTGAAAACGGTGACGCCGCTCTCCCTCATGCTTCCAGTCAGGTTTTAGTGCATGAACGCTGAAAAAAAACGCTCCCGGAGAGTAAAGACACCGACAGTGCTCCAGATGGAAGCCCTTGAATGCGGGGCGGCGGCGCTGGGCATCGTGCTCTCCTTCTACGGCAGAAATGTGCCTCTTGAAAAGCTGAGAATAGAATGCGGCGTGACGCGCAACGGGAGCAAAGCCCTCAACATAGTGAAGACCGCACGGGAGTATGGTCTTGTCACCGAGGCTTTAAGTCTCGATATTGACGAGCTCTGCGGGCAGGAATTTCCTCTCATCGTCTTCTGGAATTTCAATCACTTCGTGGTTGTCGAAGGCTTCAGCAGGGAGTGGTTTTATATCAACGATCCCGCCTTCGGACCGAGAAAGGTGTCCCCTCAGGAATTCAGCGACTCATTCACCGGCGTGGTGCTCACCTTCAAGCCGGGGCCGGACTTCAGGAGAGAGGGGAGCAGAAGGACCATTATCGACAGCCTGAACACAAGGGTGGGGGGCTCGCGGAAAGCCCTTTTCTTCGCCCTCCTCGCGGGACTTGCCCTGGTGCTGCCCGGCATGGCAGTCCCTCTCTTCACCAAGATATTCATAGATGGTATCTTTTCAGGCGGCGTCGAGACCATGCTTTTTCCCCTGGTAACGGCAATGCTCATCATCGCAGTGCTCCGGGGATTCCTCACGTGGCTGCAGAGGTTCTGCCTGCTGAGGCTGGAAACGCACCTCTCGGTCAGCGAGTCCGGCAAGTACCTCTGGCGCCTCCTCAGGCTTCCTGTAGAGTTTTTCGAGCAACGCTTCGCCGGCGACATCGTCTCGAGGGTCTCCCTCAACGACAGGATAGCCCAGCTCCTTTCCAACCAGCTCTCCGTCACGA
The DNA here is from genome assembly GCA_031082125.1 of Candidatus Eremiobacterota bacterium. Lineage (NCBI taxonomy): Bacteria > Bacillati > Vulcanimicrobiota > Vulcanimicrobiota bacterium. Next base: position 339,899 of record JAVHLM010000003.1, on the reverse strand, counting down.
TCCTGAATGTGTTTCTTGCCCTCTTCTACCTTGTCATCCTCTTTCTCTACAGCGCGCGCCTCACGGCCATCTGCCTCTTTCTCACGGCCCTCAATTTCGTGGCCCTTAAATATGTCTCAGACAGAAGGGTCCATGGGAACCTGAGGCTTCTCAACGACCGTGGCAAGCTCGTCGGAACGTCAATCTCCGGGCTCCGCTACATAGAGACCCTCAAGGCGAGCGGCACTGAGTCGGATTTCTTCTCCCGGTGGGCCGGGATTTTCACAAGGGTGATAAACGGCGAGCAGGAGCTCAATTTCCTGACATCTGCGCTCTCCATCCTGCCTGCGTCACTCTCATCGCTGGGAAACGTCATCATACTGATTCTGGGAAGCCTCATGGTGATGAACGGCAAGATGACCATAGGGTCCCTTGTGGCATACCAGAGCCTTATGGCCCTCTTCGTGACTCCCATCAATAACCTGGTGAACCTCGGCGCGAGCATCCAGGAGATTGAGGGCACCATAAGCAGGATTGATGACGTGTTCCGCTACAAAGTGAAAGGCGCTCTGCCGGGCCGCCGGGAGAGCGATGAAGGGGAAGTGCCCGGTAAGACCAACGGTGATGGCGCGGCCAGGGCCGGAAAACTTGAAGGGACTGTCGAGCTGAGGGACATTACCTTCGGATACGGCCCTTTTGACCCGCCCCTCCTCCAGGGCTTCAGCCTTTCCCTCTCTCCCGGCTCGAGGGTTGCCATCATAGGCCCGTCAGGCAGCGGGAAATCGACGGTCTCAAAGATACTCTGCGGCCTCTACGCCCCCTGGCAGGGAGAGGTGCTCTTTGACGGCAAGCCTCTCGCAGAGGTCCCGGCAGGTATCCTGAAGAGCAGCCTCTCGCAGGTGGATCAGACCATCATGCTCTTCGAGGGCACCATCAGGGAGAATCTGACACTCTGGGAGACCGCCGTAGAGGAAACCGACATCGTACTGGCGGCAAAGGACGCCTCCATCCACGACGACATCAACGAGAGGGAGTCCGGGTATGAAAGCCTCGTCGAGGAAGGGGGGAGAAACTTCAGCGGCGGGCAGCGCCAGAGACTGGAGATCGCGCGGGCTCTCGTCACGAACCCCCGCATCATAGTCCTTGACGAGGCTACAAGCGCACTGGACCCCCTCACGGAGCTCGCCATTGACGGCAACCTGAGAAGAAGAGGCTGCACCACCGTCATCATTGCCCACAGGCTGAGCACCATAAGGGACTGTGACGAGATCGTCGTCCTCGACGGCGGCAAGGTCGCGCAGAGAGGGACCCATGAGTCCCTCATCAAGGAAGAGGGACTTTACAGAAACCTGATAGAGATGTGAGTAATTGAGGGAGCGGAGCATGGAAGGAGACGGCAGAAACGAGAGCAACAGACCTGAAGGCAGAAGAGCCGTCGGCGGAAATGAGCCTTTTTTTGCCGAAGGAACGGGGTCTGTCTGGATAGTGAGGAAAAACCGTGTCAATATCTTTGCCGTGAGGCATGGCGGCGCGGCCTCATACCGTCATTATGTCTGCACAATTGAGAAGGATGAGGCTCTCTTCGGTTTCGAGCCCTTTCAGGGCATCGCACTCCTCGCCGTGGGCGAAAACGGGACAGAGCTCCAAGAGACAAGTATCTCAGCAGTTGGCGCGGAGCTTGTCCCTCTTGCTGACCGATGGATCGAGGCGCTTTCGAGGGGGCTTCTCAGAACGGCATCACTTCCAAGAAAGCTGAGGCTTCTCACCGAAGGTGAAGAGTACCTCGCTGAGAAGGATGACGCCATCAGCTCACTCGCTCCCGTCCTGTGGATCTCACACCGGGAAGGGGCCTCGGCATTTATGGGCATCGATGGAGAGCCATGCGCCCTTTCCGGCTCATACTTCCCCCTCTCCCGCCTTGGATGGGCATCATGCCGCGAGCCCTCAAGGCTGAAGTCATTGACTACCGCCCACTACGTCGCGGAAGACCGGGAGCTTGCCGGGCTCAGCGCGTTTCACAGGGCGGTGCTCTGCGCCATCGGCCATTCGATGGACGGGCAGGAGCGCAGGGAATCGGAGACCATTGAGCAGAGGAGGCAGCATGAGGGCCAGGTATTGAGTAAAGCCCTCCATTATCTCGCCTCATCAACGGAGAAGGCAGGCTCACCCGGGGAGGAGGCGCCTTCCGGCGAATCGCCTCTTTTCAACGCTTGCCGGCGTGTGGCTGAATATATGCATTTCACGCTGAAAGAGCCTCCTGCTTCGCATGGGGAGAATGCTCCACCCCTCTCTCTTTCGGCCATTTCAAGAGCGTCAAAGGTGAGGACGCGGAGAGTCACCCTCGAAGGTGATTGGTGGAAGAGGGAAAGGGGGCCCATGGTCGGTTTTCTCAAGGAATCGGGGAAGCCTCTGGCTCTTCTGCCTTGTAAAGGACGCTATAAGGGGGTTGCTTCAGGTGAAATTTCCGAGTTTCCTGTTGACAGGGAGAGAGCCGCCTCCATTGATACTAAGGCTTACATGCTCTACAGGCCCTTTCCCAATAAACCTCTTTCCCTACGGGATATCCTGCTCATCAGCCTGCCGCTGCTTAAATCCGACATGAAGGTATCGGTTTTTGTGGCGATGGCAATGGGGTTATTCGGCCTGCTTATTCCTGTGGCGACGGGGATAATCTTTGACTTGATAGTCCCGGAAAGGGAGATGCCCCTCCTGGTGCAGCTCTCCGTGGCCCTTCTGGCGGGCTCTCTTGCGGTGGCAGTCTTTCAGTTTACCCAGGGTGTTGCTTTTCTCAGGATGGAAGGAACGGCCAAGGGCGTCATCCAGTGCGCCCTGTGGGATCGGCTCATGGCCCTGCCCTGCGCTTTCTTCAACAGGTACTCGTCAGGTGATCTCGCCATGCGCTCCCTGGGCTTCGACTCCATCATGAGCCAGTTCTTCGAGGGCCTTGCCTTACCGGCCATACAGGGGGCGATCTATGCCTCCTTCAGCTTTCTGATCCTTTTCTATTATCAGAGCAGTCTTGCAATAACTGCCGCTCTCTTTGCCCTGGCACTGCTCGCGGCGATTATTCTTGCCAGCTCTCTCCAGCTTTCCCTCGCCCGCAGAGAGATCAATATCCAGGGACAGCTCTATGGCTTCGTCTTTGACCTTGTGAAAGGGATCGGCAAGATAAAGATAGCAGGGGCACAGGCTCTCGCTTTTTCAGAATGGGCCGGGAAGTTCTCGCGTCAGAAAAACTTTTCCTATAAAGCCGGCCTTGTGGGCGCCCGTCTCGAGGTCTTCACCTCAATGCTCCCTCTCCTGTCCGCAGGCGCAATTTTTGCTCTCGCCGCCACCATGGAGCATAACGCTGAGGTCATCGGAGGGACCTCCATGAGCCTGGGGAATTTTCTCGCTTTCAACGCCGCCTTCACCGGGTTTCTTGCCGCCATGATCCAGTTGGGTGCCATTGCGGGGGAGCTCGTAAGGAGCGTTCCCCTCTACGACAGGATGAAGCCTATATTTGAGGCATTACAGGAGGTTGACGAGGAGAAGCTTGACCCCGGCGAGCTCCATGGTGCCGTGGAGGCGAGCAATCTCTCTTTCCGTTACAGGACCGACGGTCCCATGGTGCTGAAGAGCGTCACCTTCCAGGCGAAGCCCGGCGAGTTTATTGCCTTCGTGGGGCCCTCGGGATCAGGGAAATCAACCCTTTTCAGGTGCCTCCTCGGCTTTGAGGCGCCCGAGCAGGGGGCCCTTTACTATGACGGGAGAGACCTCGGGACCCTCGACATCTCGGCCGTGAGGAGCCAGATTGGAGCAGTGCTGCAGAAAAGCGAGCTGATGGCCGGCGATATCTTTTCCAACATCTCGGGCTCGGTGGAGCTCTCCCTCGATGACGCGTGGGAGGCAGCAAGGACAGCCGGCATAGACCAGGATATCAAGGCCATGCCGATGGGAATGCACACCGTGGTCATGGAAGGGGAACAGACTTTCTCAGGAGGCCAGAAGCAGAGGCTCCTGATAGCCCGGGCCCTGGCGAAAAAGCCGAGAATACTGCTCTTCGATGAAGCGACGAGCTCTCTTGACAACAGGGTCCAGAGCGTGGTGACGGAACAGCTTCTCACTCTCAAGGCCACAAAGATAGTAATAGCACAGAGGCTCAGCACCGTGGTGAAGGCCGACAGGATCTATGTGCTGGAGAAAGGGAGGATCGTGCAGGCAGGCACCTTCAAAGAGCTCATGAGCGTCGAGGGCACCTTCAGGAAGCTGGCGGACCGCCAGCTCACCTAGCCAAGGCACACCTCAGGAAGCCTGCCGGGCGCCAATTCACCGGCGGGGAGCCTGCAGCCTGTCATGGCGCTCTCTGTTCGCAGAAAGGGCAGCTCCGGCGCTTTTCTATATCCTGGAACCACATCCGGTAATTTCTGAAGTCCATGTGAAGCCTGCGGTCATAAATCCGGCAGGGTTCGCATCCAGTGAGATGCCTCACGAGCTCAAGCACCATAAGACCCGCGCACATGGCAAGAGGAGGGAGTATCACCCCGTGGCAGTGCCGCCTGTTGATCTGCTCCACGAGGGGGTCTTCAAAACGGGCGCCTTCGGGCATCGAGCACTGATAGCACGCCGTCCTGCCAGGGATCACCAGCGGGCCGATCCCCATGGAGGACTGGAGGACACCGTTGCTGTAGAGCACCGGCACGCCTGTCGTGTAACTGGCCTCGTTCATCCAGTCGAATATCATGTCGCGGGGAGTATCGGCGGCGAGGAGCGCCAGGCTCGCAGGGGCCATCAGTGAGGCGAAGTCTCCAGCCGAGGCGATTCTCTTATCCACAAAATGAATGGATGCTGAGCTGTTCATCAGCCGGGCCCGCTCCGCCGCAGCCTCCGTCTTCAGGCGGCCCACGTTGCTCTCGTAGAAGAGGCTCTGCCTGTTCAGGTTGCTCTCCTCCACCTTCTCGCAGTCAACGGCGGTGATCTCACCGATGCCTGTCAGCAGGAGCTGGGTGAAGAGCTGCGAGCCCAGCCCTCCCAGGCCGAAGAGGACGATATGGGCCGACTGGAGATCTCTCTCTGCCTGGCGGGCAAAGGAGGCACCTGAGGTCCTCCTGGCGGCGAACCACAGGCGCGTGCGGTCGTTACGCCCCGCATGCTCTGTATCCTCCGGCAAAGGAGCATCACCCTCCTCTTCCAGAAGGAGCCACTCATCGAGCCGATCAAGCTCTTCCCTCACCTTGCTGAAAATGCACCGATGGCCCCGCGCGTTCAGCTCCTGCATGATCTCTCCCGCGGTGCGCCTCCCGTCAAGCAGAATGAGGAGTTCCCTTCTGAAAGGTGAGAGCTCCTTCAGCACCACGGGCTCGCAGGGGGTGCAAAGAAGCACGAGATCTTTGCCGTCAAGCATCACCGAGTATATGGTTCTCTTGAGGGAAAGGCGGCTCTTTTCTGTGAACACGTTTTTCTCCTCCCTGTCATATGGATTCAGGAGCAAGCGACGCTTCTGCCGTGATGATCAGGCGGTAGAGGGGCATCGCAGGGCGCATGGAGGTCTCCCGGGCAATGATCCCCATCATTTCTTCCACGTCAAACCTCCGCGGAACGGTATTTTTTCCTATCCTGACCTCCGGCGGCCAGGGCCGGCGGCCTGCCTGGCTCCGGGAAAACTCGATGAAGAGCTCCCTGGCTTTTTCCCTTGCCATGCCGGTGCACTGATAATCGATGATATCAGGTGAAAGGTCTTCTCCAGGACCGTGGTGCAGCTCGGTGATGCCGTAGCGCCCCGGCTCCGCCATCATTGCAGAGCCTGAGTGGATAATGAAGGGGGAGTAGATATAATCGCGGATCACTCCTGCCCGGGCAAGCTCCCGGACTTTCCTGAAGCTCTCCCTCGCTTCCTCTTCGGTCTCGCCGGGGAAGCCCACCATCATGAAGATGGTGACAGGCAGAACGCTCCCGGCCTCATAGAGCACCTTTTCTATGAGCTCTGCCGTGATGCCCTTGCTCATCAGGCCAAGGACCCTGTCGCTGAAGGATTCTGCACCGAAGGAGATGGCCGAGCATCCCGCCTCCCTGAAGAGCCTGCAGCGCCTCTCAGTGATCTTTCTGTTGATTCTCGTCTGAAAGTTCCAGTCAAGGGTGAGTTCCCTGCCGATGAGCTCTTTCGAGATCTCCTCCAGGGCTTCGGGATCAATTGACTCGTCGGCAAAGTGGATCTTCCGGCACCCCGTGGCAATGATGAAATCGGTGACCATCGGGAAGAGGCGCCCCGCCGTCGGCGCCTGGTACGCTTTTATCATGGAAAGCTCGGTCCGGCAGAAGGAGCACCTGCCCCAGGAGCACCCCTTCGAGAGCCTCAGGGGCAAGCGCATTGCCTCGGGGCCGGCCATGAAGTCTTCCGGGGGGAAGGCCCTGTAATCGGGGAGGGAGAGGCCTTCAACAGGAAGGGGCGGCGCCGGGTCATTTTTTTTCACCATCGTGCCTGACAGGTAGATGATTCCTGGCACCGCCTCCAGTGAGGCTGACTTCCTCTGAAGCTCTCGTGAGAGCGCCTCGAGCGTCGCCTCGCCGTCTCCGGTGGCAATGGTGTCAACAATGGCGAAGAGCCCGGTATCCCTCACCTTCCGAAAAAATATCTGGACCGCCGATCCTCCCATGCTGATATGGACACCCGGCGCAATCCTTCTTATGATGCGGGCGCACTGAAAGGCCGGAATAATCTGGTTAAAGTATGACACCGAGATTGCGGCGATCCGCGGGCTCATCTCCTCAAAGTACAGTGCAATAGTATTCTCGAGCGCCTCGGAGTACCAGGCGGGATCGTCAAGGGAAGCGAGTATGTCGGCTTTGGAGAAGTGGTGGTAAGGAGAGTGGCAGCTGAAGGTCGGCGGGCCTCCATAGAGTATGAAGCGGGGAAAGAACGATGCCGTGGCAAGCTCGAGAAACGAGGACCTCACCGTGTCGCTTGCATGCCTGAGCTTTTCCCAGAGATCCCCCCCGGCATCATCAAAGATGCCCTGAAGCCCCTGCAGGCGCAGAAGCAGGGAAAAGAGCCTCACGTACTCATAGATCCCGCAGAAGTCGAGAACGCTTCTGCCGTTGAGCTCCGTGAACCTCTCTCCGGCATAGGCTCTCTCTTCATTGATGCAGTCATTCGTTACTGTTCTGCGAAAGAGCTCGAGGCTTGCATCTTTCGCCTCGACAGTGATCTGCCTCGTCTTGAGATATGCCGCGAGGGTGGCGATGCCTATCACAGGCTCATCGGGCCTTGAGAAGGGAGGATTGATGAGAAGCACGTCAACAGGTTTTTTCATACAGTGCTGAGCGGCTGCGACGCCCGGCGGGCAGCCCTGACAGGGGTGATATGCTGTTCCCCGTACCGTATCCATTCCCCGATCCGGGGGAGGAAATAGAGCCCCGTGGAATGGGCCATTCTCTCCAGTATCTCCTTGACGTTGAACCTCACCTCCACGGGGTCTCCCTTCACAGTGACGTGCTCAACCGTCTCTTCATAGCGCTCACAGACCCTGTCCAGCTGGGGATCCCACTCTCTCCTGTTTTTCTCGAACTCTGCGGCCAGCATGAGAGCCCGTTCCCTGGGCATCCCTCTGCTTTCGAACTCCAGTATCTCAGAGGGCAGGTCCGAGCGCGGGTAACGGCTAAGATCACTGAGGCCGAAACGCTCCGGGTGCTCCCCCACTTCTGATCCTGACTGCATCTCGAAGATAGAGTACTTATAGTCGCCGATAAGGCCTTGCTCAAGAAGGGAGCGCACCTTCCCGTACCCGGCGAGCGCCTCTTCTTCAGTCTCCCCCGGAAATCCCACCATCATATAGAGGCGCACGGGAACGCCGCCGCCGAGCTCTGTGAGGACCCTGTCAATGAGCCCGCAGGTAATCCCCTTGTTCATCATGCGCAGGATCCTGTCGCTGAAAGATTCCACGCCGAGGTAAAGGCTCGTGCACCCCGCCTTGCGGTAGAGCTCGCCGCGCTCCCTGGTGAACCGCGCGTCAACGCGTGCGTGGCATCGCCACTTTATGGATATGCCGTCTTCCAGGAGCCTCTTCGAGATATGCTCAAGGAGCAGCGGGTCAGAATCTTCGCTGGTAAAGCGGAACCTGCCGCACCCCGTGTCCCTGATGACCTCGAGCAGGCTCTCATAGACGAAGGAATGAGGGGCCTGCCGGTATTCCCGGCACATCGCGATGTCGGTCCTGCAGAAGGTGCAGCGGTGCCACGAGCATCCCTTCGAGAGCCTGAAGAGCATCTCGGCGTTTCTTTCTGAGACAAGATACCTGTCCAGGGGAAGGGCCCTGTAGTCGGGAGGAGGCGATGCCTCGGCAGGAAGTGTTTCTGCCGGGGGAGTGGATACAAGGCTCCCGTTTTTCAGATATGCGAGGTTCTGCACTCTCCCGAGGTCGGGCTTCGTGCCCGCGAGCTCCCTGGCGAGCTGCTCGAGGGGGAGCTCACCCTCGTCAAAGACCAGGCTGTCCACGTAATCAAAGAGCACCGTGTTCTTGAGATCCTTCAGATAAGTGGAGACAAAGGGCCCGCCGACCGTTACATGAAGGTCAGGCTTCAACTCCTTGATGATGCGTGCCGCAAGGAAAGCAGGCACCACCTGCTCTGTGAGCACTATTGAGATGCCCGCCACCCTGGGCTCATACTCGTCGAGTATTTCAGCGATTATCTCTCTTAAGAGGGCGGAATAAAAGCTCTCATGGCCCGTGCTCTCCGCGATGTCGGCCGTGGAGTACTCGAAATAGGGGCTTGCATAAGTGAACTGGGGCTTCGAGATCAGGAGCTCGGGAAAATAGGGGGCTGTCGTGAGGCCGCTGAGCAGGCTCTCAAGCTCCAGGCTCCTGAGTATCTGGAAATCTGAAAAAGGCAGGAGCGCCAGGGTGAGCTTCCCCAGGTGCTCCTCCATGTCCCTGAGCAAATCGCAGCATACCGTGTATTCAAGCATCTCCCTGAAGGCGAGCTCATCTCTGCCGTTAAGCTCGAGGAACCTCTCCGAAACATATTCTATGCCCCTGCGGATCCTCTCCCTTGTGAGAAAGCGGTAGAAAAACTCGCAGTTGAGATCATATGCCGCGGTGCGGATGCCCCGGGACTCAAGATATGAAACAAGCGTGGGGATGCTGATATAGGGCCGCGGCTCTGCGAAGGGGGGATTGATGAGGAGCACCTCTGCTTCTTTCTTCATCACTGCCTCATCCCGGTGAGCATGGGCTTCAGGGGGGCGATGCGGCTCTCGCCGAGGGCCAGCCATCTTGACTTGGTGAGGTACGCGAACTCCCAGAGGCTGTCCACCGTCCTCACGATCTGAGCGATGTCAAAGGCAGCCTCCACCTCGCGGCCATTGATCCGGAGGCTCCGGTGCTCCCGGCCCTCCGAGGAGAAGAACTCCGGGAAGATCTTGCTGCGGTCGGCAGCGTACTGCTGGAAAAATTCGATGACCTGCTGCAGCGACATCCCGCTGCTTGTGAAGTTGCTTACCTCGCCCTCGAGATCGGCCCCCTCGGTGGTGATGAGGCTGGTGATGCCGTATTTTTCGAGGTCCCGGTACATGGCGGAGCCCTGCAGTATCTGCACCGGTGAGAAGTGGTAGTCCTTGATAAGGCCGAGCTTCAGATATTCCTGCACTCTGCGGAAGTCTTCAAGGGCCTCTTCTCTGGTCTCGCCGGGGAAGCCCACCATCATGTAGAGGCGGAGGTCCAGGGCGCCTTCAACCTGGCGGAGGACCCGGTCTGCACACTCAGAAGTGATGCCCTTGTTCATCAGTTTCAGTATCCTGTCGTTGAAGGTCTCAACACCGAGATAGATGCCGGTGCACCCTGATTTCCCGTAAAGCTCGCAGCGCTCCCTGGTAAGCCTCAGGTCAACACGGGTGTGGCAGTACCAGTCTATTTTCAAGCCGTCGTCAATGATTCTCCTTGCAAAATATTCCAGAACCAGCGGATCGGCGCTGTCGGAGGTGAAGTAATAGCGGCGCGCCCCCGTCTGTTTCACTACCTCCCGGAACTGTTCATAGAGCAGCTCCGGTGAGGGCTGCTGGAAGTTGCTGCACTGGGGGATGTCGGTCCTGCAGAAGGTGCACTTCTGCCAGGGACAGCCCCTCGCGATCCTGAAGAGTATCATGAGGTCCTCGCGGGGCACCGTGTACTTCTCAAGGGGGAAAACCCCGTAGTCAGGCGCGGAGGACTTCTCCAGGTCAAAGGGCTCGGCAGGCCCGGTATAGATCACCTCTCCCTTCTCGGCAAAGATGAGGTTCTGAACCTTTCTGAGGTCGGGCTTTCCCCCGGCGTACTCCCTCAAAAGCTGCACAAGAGGGAACTCCCCCTCGTCAAGCACGAAGCTGTCCACATGGCGGAAGAGCGTGTCGTCCCTGAGGCTGCGCATGTACGATGAGACGAAGGTCCCCCCTATGGTGAGGTGGCACTCAGGCCTAATCTCCTTGATGAACCGCGCCATCAGGAATGCGGGAAGGGCCTGTACGCTGAAGGCGAGCGAGATACCGATGAGTTTCGGGTCATACTCACTGAGGAGATCTTCCATGATCTCCCTCACCGCGGCGGAATAAAAGCTCTCATGGCCTGTGCTCTCCATAATCTCTTTCGATGAGAACTCATAGTAAGGGCTTGTGTACATGAACTGGGGCTTTGTGACCAGGATCTCCGGGAAATAAGGGAGAGTTGCGAGGGTCATCAAAAGCTTGTCGATATCAAGCTGCTGGAGCAGTTTCCAGTCCGAGAAGGGGAAAAGATAGGCCGTGACCTTGGGGAGGTTTTTCTCCACTTCCGTGAGGTAGTAGTAACTGGAGATATACTCAATCATCTCGGTGAAGCGCAGCTCTTCCCTGCCGTTGAGCACCTGGAGCCTCTCCGCCGCGTGGGAGATCCCTCTGCGTACGTTTTCTCTTGTGATGAAGCGGTAATAGAACTCGCCGTTCACGTCGTACGCGGCAACGCTGATTCCCTGCGACCTGAGGTACGAGGCAAGGACAGGGATGCTCAGATAGGGCATCGGCAGGCTGAGGGGCGGGTTGAGAAGCAGCACATCAACGGGCTTGCGGGTCATAAAAGCCTCCTTTCATCACTCGTGGGCCGCCGGCTCGAGATGCCTCAGCAGCGCCTTTTCCAGCGTCTCCCTCTCTATCCTGGCCTTGACAAGCTGGTGTTTCAGCATGATATCGGTGATCTCCATCCCTTCCATGACCTTCCTGAAGATCCTGTGCCATTCCCTTGGAGCCCCCGCCACGTGGTCCCTTACCAGCTTCTCCGGAGCCTCGATGCTCAAGAGCTCTTCGCCGTACTCGCGGCGCTCCTGATAGAGCTTCTCGGCCAGGAGCGCTTTCCCGACCCACCGGGAATACTGGTCCGTCAGCATGAGCTCATCGGTGATGACCCTTGTGAACTTTCTCTGGCCGAGCTTGTCCCTCAGCCAGTCATGAAGCGCCTTCATCTTCGCGTTCTGTTCCATCAGCCGCCTGAACTCTTCCTCGACGAGATCGTTTTCGGCAAGCCACTCTCCGAATCGCTCCTGATCCTCGAGGCCATAGCGCGTCCTGAAGGTCAGGGCTTCCTCCCCTGTCTCCCTGTCAGATGCCTCAACGTGAAGCATGTCGGCAAGCACTCCCGCCAGGAAACGGTTCTTTGCACTCACGGCAAGCTCGTCGGCTTCAGGGTGGGTAAGGACCATGTAATCCACCAGCGAGAACAGGGGGAGCCCTTCCCCTTCGCCGTCACGTGAGATGGTGCGGTCCCTGTACTTCGCCACGTGGAAGATCAGATCGTCGGAACGGTCAACAATCTTCCCGTACGGTGCCCTGCCGCCGGTCTCCATGGCCTTTTTGACGGCCTTGAGAAGTTCAATCGCGTCTTCTTTCTGGAGATCCACGTAACAGGACCTCGTATGATTGAGAAGCTCTTCGGCCTGCTTTTCGGAAAGCACCCCGGCGTTGCGGGCTTTTTCCAGGATCGCCTGAAAGGTGCGCTTCCTGTAATGCAGCGACTTCGCCAGGGCGGGAAGGGTCGCCACAAGCTTCCCGTCAATCAGCCGCTCCCTGTGGAGGGCCTCAAAAGTCGCCCTGATGTTCGCCAGGGGCTCGGAGATGCGCCGGTGAGAGCCGCTGCACTCATAGTGGCACATTACCTCGTCATCGTCGCTCACCTCAATGCCCTTGAGGCCCTCATATATCTTTCCCACACCCTGCATGCCATGGATATCCAGCTCCGCTGCCCGGAGCGCCCCGATTGACGATGAGCCGTACACGGCAATGCCGTTCTCAAGCGCGTAGAGCAGCTCCCGGTGCCATACTTCCAGGTCCGGATAGGACGCGCCGTCGATGATGCCTATGATGTCGGGCATGTGGGTGAATATGGCGCTTATTATGTCTCCCTGCCTGGCGGGAGGCAGATAGATGGCTTCAAGCCAGGGCTGGGCTTCCTCCTTTGAGAGGGTCGGCCCTGTAAAGATCACGCACTTCATGAACATTCCTCCCGCCCTGTAAGGCTTCATGGGAATTCATGAGGGGCACACCGCTCTGATGCCGGTGTGCCCCTTCATGGCCTTCTAGAAAGCAGCCGCCGCCGCTCCGACTGTCACACTGTTCGCAACCGGATAAGCTGTTTTGTTGGAGCTGTCGCTTCCTCCAGCCACGCCTGCGAGCTCAGCGTCGCTGATAACAGCCTGTCTCATCTCATGCTTCGCCTTTTCGAATTCTTCCTTGGTAAACTTGAAGCCATGGGAAGAGAGGAGCTCTATCGCTTCCTGATCACTCTTCACATTGATCATCTTCCTGCTGAAGTCCGGATCATTCATGATCTTCTTCAGCGCATCTTTCGCTTTTTCCAAAGACATGTCATCCCTCCTTTCTTTTATATTCTTACCGCTTTCGCAGTTCCCCGGGCTTTCAGGGCCGCTCTCCGCTCATGCGGCTGAGAGCCCTGGAGCCCGGACGATAGGCAATAGTATGGTGGTATCCCTCGAGGCCGGGGGCCGTCACCTTTACCACGCTCCCCGGGAGGCCTGGCTCTGGAAGGTCTATCACGATGAGCTGGTCGATGCCGGCACCCCGGAGTTTATCCTTCATCACGGCGATGTCCCCCTCAAAGGACCCGGTCCTTTCGGCGGAAAGGCCACGTGCGCTCCTTTCCGCCGGGGCTTCGAGGGATTCTGCCATCTGCTTCCTGAAATCGACGAGCGAGCCTGCAAGCCTCTCGTCCCTGAAATAAACGTCTCTCACCCCGCTGAACAGCACGGCGTGGGCGAGGGCCGCTTCGGTGAAGGCCCTTGCCATGGCGGTCTCGGGGCTCAGGCTCGCCCCTGATCCGACGTAGCATTTCTTGTCATCGAGGAGCATGCAGTGATAAACGGGGATCGCCGTATCGGTAGTGCAGTCCAGCAGGACAGGGAGGAGCCCCGCTTCTTCAATTTTTCCGATGAGTCCCCCGATGGTCTCGAAAGGTATGGTGGAGAGGTCCACGCGGACTTTCGAGAGCGGTATCCGGCCTGACAGGAGGGCCATATCCATGCAGGCGACGGCGTCCCGCTCCACCACTTCCTCGATTGCCTGAGAGAGGGCCTCCAGGAAGTCCACGCCGTAGGCGAGGCCGTTTGACGTGCTCTGGAAGGAGCGGAGCTCCGTGGTGAAACAGGTGCCGGACCTGCTCACCGATGAAAAAGGCACCGGCACCTCCTCGTCATGCATGAGGTCCCAGCCGAGCATCCACTGTTCAGGAAGGTCAGGCCTGAAGAGCGAGAACCTGGAAAGGGCCAGCCTTTCCATGGGGATCACGGTGCGCCGCTCTTTCAGATCATTATAGGTGCTGCTGAAGGCGGGAACGGTACAGTTGAACCAGCAATAGCGCTCTATGGACTCCCCTGCTGCCGAGGCCAGGGCATGGGCCAGGGTGAGGCCTTTTCCATGGGTTACCGATGAGTTATGGCTTATGGGCCTTATGGCGTTCACCGCCGGGATGCCCACGCTTCGAAGGCCCGTGATCTGCGCAAAGCGCGTGAGCCCTGTTTTCCTGAGAAAGGGTTTCATGAGCTCCAGGGCTTCCTCGGGCTCCATGAGCCGCGGGCTGCCCGGGTTCTTTTTAGGAGTGCGGAAGACTTTCCCTCTGAAAGAGACTCCTGTCCCTTCATTGGTTCCCATGAGGGGTCCTCCTTCTCACTGTCTGTGCACACAGGCTTTTCAATGAAATGCGGCCGGCATTCTTTCCCGCAGGGAGAGATATTATCAGGTGGCTTCGCATATTGACGCGGGTATCTTTATAGAGAGCCATATTTTCAAGGCCCTGGCGAATACCGCATTGAAATACTGAAATTCGCCCACCGCAATGAAGACTCCTTTCAACACACCATGGTATCTGCACACTCTGCTTCCATAATGAGGGCATGGCTCGCTTGCCTCCCTCATACCATCATTATCAGCCTGAAGCGGCTACTCGGAAGCAGGGTAAGCCGATCAGACTTCAGGCCAATTATTCACAGCTCTTTGTGGTGCTTGGGCTGGTAAAGAGGATAGAGCCTTCGCAGGCGAATGGATTTTGGGGTTATCTCCATGGACTCGTTGTCATTTATCCATTCAATGGCGGTTTCCAGGGAATGAATAAGCGGGGGGGTGAGCACTACCGTCTCATCGCACGTTGATGACCGCATGTTGGTAAGCTTTTTTTGCTTGGTGATATTGACGTCGAGATCGTGTTCCCGGGCATGCTCACCTACAATCATTCCGCTATAGACTTCGGTGCCGGGAAAGACAAAAAGCTTCCCTCTCTGCGCCAGGCCGGCAATGGCATAACCAGTTGCCGCGCCTCCCACGGAGGCCACGAGGGCACCGTTTACCCTCGCAGGGATAGGCCCCGAAAGAGGCCTGTACCCTTCAAAGATGGAATGCATGATGCCAAGGCCCCTGGTAATGGTGAGAAATGTTGAGCGGATGCCGATAAGGCCTCTCGAGGGGATGTGGAATTCCAGGCGGATCATTCCTGTTTCGAAGCCTGACATGGAGACGAGGGTTCCCCTTCTCAGGGCCATAAACTCCCGGGTGACGCCAATATATTCCTCGGGGATATCTACGACAAGGTTTTCGAAGGGTTCACAGACCGCGCCATCAATGGTTTTTTCGATGACTTTCGGCTTGCTCACCTCCATTTCGTAGCCTTCCCTCCTCATTGTCTCAATAAGGATGGCGAGCTGAAGCTCACCTCTTCCTGCAACAACAAACTGGTCGGGCGACTGTCCCTCTTCTATCCTCAATGAGACATTCCAGCATCCCTCCTTGAAGAGACGTTCCTTCAGCTTGCTGCCGGTGACGTACTTCCCCTCTCTCCCTGCAAAGGGGGAGGTATTGGCAGAGAAGATCACGCTCACCGTGGGCTCTTCAACATGGATCCTGGGCTGTATGAGAGGGTCGTCAGGGCTCGTTGCGGTGTCGCCGATGGTGATGGTTTCAAACCCCGCGAGCGCCACGATCTGACCGGCCCTTGCAATGGGAAGCTCGACCATCTTCAGCCCTTCATATCCGTAAATTCGCATCACCCTGCCCTTATACTGTTTATTCTCACCGGCAATGAGCACCTGGTCATTTACCGATACGGTGCCTGATTTCATTCTCCCTATGGCCAGTCTCCCCACGTAATCGGAGTATCCCAGGTTCGCCACGATCATGCTGAGGGGCTTTTCCAATTCGACCTTAGGGCTTGGAATGTAATCGCGGATTGCCTCGAAGACCGGTCTCATATCTACAGGCTCTTTTTTCATGGTCTTCGTGGCAGCGCCAGCCCTCGCGTTTGTATAGATTACGGGGCTTGAAAGGTATTCCGCTTCTGCGCCGCATTCGAGGAGAAGATTGAGAAGCTCCTCCTCCACTTCCTCGGTACGTGCATCTCTCCTGTCAATTTTGTTGATGATCAGCACCAGGGGAAGCCGCGCTTCCAGAGCCTTTTTTACGACGAACCTGGTCTGTGGAAGGGGGCCTTCTGCCGCATCTACAAGGAGGAGCGCGCCATCGACCATGGAGAGAATCCTCTCCACTTCACCTCCGAAATCGGCATGCCCGGGAGTGTCAACGATATTTATCACGTACCCCTCCCATGTAAGGCAGCAGTTTTTCGCCGCAATGGTGATTCCTCGCTCACGCTCGAGATCGAGGGAGTCCATTACCCTTTCCGGCACCGTTTCATTGAGGAGAAAGGTCCCGCTCTGCCGGAGAAGCGCATCGACGAGGGTCGTTTTTCCATGATCTACGTGAGCGATGATGGCTACATTTCTTATCGGCAGTGTTGCTGGCATTGTTGCTTCTCCTGTATGGCGTCTACTATGGGTATACTGACGCACATTATACTCTCGAGTATAATGATGCTGTCAGTTATGCTCTGGAGTATAAAAACCTCTGGATCGCGAAGTGCAGTTATTTTGACTGTTTCTGCTGATCTTTACCGGCCTGAGCTGTTTTGAGCAGTTGTCTCTCACCTTCCATTTCAGCGAGGAGTTTTCCTCTCTCTGACCTCCCGCTTTGCTATTTTTCTCAAATTTTAGACTTTTCCATCAGTTTGATGAATCGGTGGTCTCACCGAGGAGCCCTTCAGGGGAGCCCTATGAGAATGAAGGGAGCCCAGTAGTAAGGGAGGCTCTTTCTGGAGTCCTTCTCGGCGATGAAGCGGAGTTTTGCCTCCCGAAGCGCTTCTCTTCTCCCCTTTCCTTTCCCCAGGACCCGGTAAAAGTCCACCATGAAGAGCTTGGTCTCCTCGTCTGCTATTGACCAGAGGCTGGCCACCACGGAAGAGCTCCCTGCAAAGAGAAATGCCCGGGAGATCCCCTCAAGCCCCTCGCCTTTCTCAAGCTTCCCCCGCCCTGTCTGGCATGCCGAGAGCACCACCAAATCGCTGTTGAGAGCGAGGCTGAAGATTTCCGACATGGTGAGAAAACCGTCACATTCAGGCTTCCCGGCGGGAGTGCTTGAAAGCGAGAGCACCAGGGCCGGCTCAATGCCCATGTCGTATCCTGCAATGCCATGGCAGGCAAAGTGGATCATGCGATAATCCTTGAGGCTGCACCTGCGAAGGCTCTCCTCTGACGCATTGAATCCCAGGTGAATGTCCCTCGAAGACGGGGAAATACCGAGCGTCTCTGCAACGGAGCGCACCTCGTCGCCAGTGGCCTCTATCCTCCCGAAAACAAGGCCTTTTGCGCCATACCGCTCCACGTCTCTCATCGTTTCTTTCTCAATAATCCCTGCATTGCAGCGATCATCATCGACGGGGTACACGGGATCGCCGAAGGCCAGGAGAGGTTTCGCCGCCCGGGCACGGCCCTTCTCCAGGGTTTTCATGAGACTGTAGAGGGAAAGGGAGGGAGCATAGGAGACGGCATGGTCTTCCACAAGATAGTGAGGCGGCTTTTCTTCATTACCGGCCTCGGTGAGAAGGGCCTCGAAAGGGAGGAAATACAGGTCGCCGCTGGGAACGACGATGAGGTCCTTCCCCTTTATCATTGGCTCCGCAGGCTTCACAAGGGCGGTGTAGAGCTCGTGGGACACTGCGGCGAGCTCGGCTTCCTTCACCCAGGAATCGCTCCTGCGCGCTGCAGTCATACAGGCATTGAACCGGCTCACCATTGCTCCCGTCTTTTTGGTTCCGGGGAGAGGAAAGAGAGCGCAGACATTTCTCGTGATGACAAAGAGAAACGAACGGTTCGTTCCCACATAATAGAGAAGGCATGCCTCCCGGCCTCCCAGCACCTCTTGCTGCACCTCTCTCAAAGTACAGGTTTTCGGGTACTTGATCTGGGCGTACTTGGGATACTTTTTTTCAAGCTCCCTCACAAAGCTTTCCAGCTCCCTCTCTTTTTCCGCACGCTTCCCATAGAAGCCCCTGAGAGTCTCCATATCTCTCTTTTCCCTGGGCTTCCCGTTCTCCTTGTCTATGAGGCTGTCGAGCGCTTTCTGCTCTCCCCTGAGGGCCGCCTCTCTCTCCAGAACTTCTGCGGGCAGGTTCCCCGCAACCTGCGCCCTGGACTTCCCCACCATCTCCAGAAAGGCTCTGGACAGGCCCCGCTCCGCTGTCTGAAAGGCCTCACTTACATATGCCGAATCTTTCTCTCTTTCGTGCCGCTTGAGGAGCACCTCTATCGTGAGTGGAAAGATTTCGGAATATCTTATGGATAAACGTTTCTTTGAGGTGGTCTCCTTTATATCCCCTTTTACCTTGTCCTGAATATCAATGGCCAGGAGAAGGAGCGATGACGCCTCCTTCAGCTCTTTGCCGGAGTTATCCCGCAGCGAGAGCTCATACAAGGCTGAAGCTTTATTTCGGAGCAAGATCACTGTGAGATCATCAGGAGGGAGGTCTTCGGGCTTCACAAGAGCGGCGCTTTTTACCTTCTTCATTGAAAGGGCACGCATTCCCTTATTGAAAGAGGCAAGCGCCTTCTCATACTGTTTTTCATCCGAATAAAAGAAACCTATGTGAGCATAGTCTGCCGCAGTAAAGACGGAATCCTCGCCGTAGCACTTCACGTCAATGGCCAGGGCCTTGCCGTAATAAGCGAGGGCTTCTTCAGAGTCTCCCCTGGAATAACATATCCATGCGATATCCTTATAACACGCTGCTATGTCGGGATGATCCTCACCATGTGACTTCTTCAAAATTGCCAGGGCTTTTTCAAGATAGTCCAGAGCCTTCTGATATTCGCCCTTATCACTATAACAGTTGCCAATACTCCTGTAGTCCTCTGCGATTTTTAGGTGCTCTGCACCCAGAAACTGCCGGTGAACTGCCAGGGCATGGGATAAATAGTCAAGCGCTCTGTCAAAGTCCCTTTTTCTTATATAGTGATTCCCTAATTTCATATAACACCGCGCGGTATCGGGATGATCTTTTTCATAAATTTTCCGGTACACTGCGAGGGCCTTTTCATAATAGGCAAGAGCCTGTTCAAGCTCACCTCTGGATTCATAGAAAGAGCCCAGATCGATATAGCACCCTGCCACGTCGCGGTGGTTCTCACCGCAGAGCCTCCTGTGGATTGTAAGAGCCTTCTCATGGCAGGCCAGGGCTTTCGCGTGCGCATCAATGTTTTCATAGGATGAGCCCAGCTGGCTGTATAATTTGGCCAGCAAGGGATTGTCTTCTATGCCGGATTGTTCCTGAAGAGCCAGAGCTTTTTCATAATACTCCGCTGCCTTGCGATAATCTCCTTTTTTATCGTGGATCGTGCCTATATTGCCATAAGCTGCTGCCAGGGTAGGATGGTTTTCTCCGAAAAGCCTCTGGTGAATTGAAATTGATGTATCAAAACTGGCGAGGGCTTCATCAAGCTTTCCCAGCTCATCATAGGCTATGCCTAAGTTGTTATAGAGAGTGCCCATCTCGTGATCATTATTGCTTTGTAGCCGTTTCTTCAAGTCGATGGCCATCTCATAGATCTTAACTGCCTTATGATACTCACCTTTATGGCGGTGGACGTTCCCCAGAAAATCATAAGTGAGCGCCACGTCAGGATGGTTCTCATGATGATGCTTCTTAAAGAGTGAAAGAGCAACCTCCAGAGCGTTGAGCGCCAGGTCATAGTCTCCCCTTTTGTCATAGACATTTCCCATGAGGGTATAGCACACCGCAATTTTAGGGTGCTCTTCACCGTAGAGCTTTTTCCATGCGTTCAGAGCATCACTATAGTATGCAAGGGCCCTGTCATAGTTACCGAGGTGATAGTGGGTGTAGCCGATGCTGTAAAGCGCCATGGCTGCCTCTGAGCTTTCCCTGTCACCATGCTTCACGCAGTATTCATAGGCTTCTTCGTACTTCCTGAGCGCTTCATTATTAAGCCCCTTTTTGAGAAGAGAATCAGCCTCCCTGAGAAGCTTTCCGGCTTTGTTTTTCTCGGCTCCCTGGTCCGCTGCGCCCTGAGCCAGAGCGGGGGTAGCGCCCCAGGCGGAAAGACAGAGGGCCAAGATGAAAAAAACTGCCAGGAGTGCCCATTTCTGAAGAGTGTAGTGCTTGTGAATCTTCATTTCCTCAGGCCCTCCAGGTGCTCACCGGATCGATAGTGATGTCCCAGGCTTCGGACAAGTATGAGGGCTCACGATGAGTGAAGCAGTCACGGCGCCCTGGTGGACCTGGCACACCTCCTGTGCCCGGCATGATTGTTCAGTCTGCAAGAAGCCGTGCCATGTCAACCTCTGTCCAGTCGAAGTGTCCGGGGGCCTTGAGCCACATGGCCCGCTTTGCCGGTATGGCCACAAAGCGGGTGGATTCTGTTTTCTATGGAGGGTAGTAATCTCCTCCTCTTATTTCCTGCCGAGCTGCCTGGTCTTCTGTTTCCATTGAACGGTCTGGATAAAGGAGATAAGAGAAGCCCTGATGAGCCTGTAATTCACAAGCTCTCCGCCTCCTCTTTTTTCCCTTGGATGATATGGTATGGGGACATAGAGCGATCTGGCTCCCCTGTCGTGGAGGGCTCCTGTTATGATGACGTTGGGGGCAAAGGTATCATCAGGGATCTCATTGATGATTTCTTCGAGCAGGGTAGAACGAATGAGGCGGTACGGGGTATTCACATCCTTGACGCCGTGGCCATAGAGCATTTTGACTGTAAATCCGGCACATAAAGTGACTATCCGCCGGGCCAGGCTTTGTGTGCGTCCCATTCGAGCACCGTAAAGAACATCATAACGGTCTTTATTCTCCCAAAGCTCTGGAAAACTCTCAGCTTTCATCTCGTCGTCGCTGTCACATTGAAAAATCCATGGGGCAAGCTTCATCGCCTTCCTGTACCCCATCAGTATTGTAGGGCCGTGGCCGCTGTTGGCCTTGTTTATTATTTCAACAGAAGAGTTATCAGCAAAAGCTGAGAGAGCTTGTTCCGTCCCGTCGCTTGACCCGTCATTTATTGCAAGAATGAGAAAATTGCTGCTGAGTCTCTCCAGAACCGATATCCACGAGGATAAAACAGGGAAAACCAGTTCTTTTTCATTATAGATTGGCAGTACTACCACAAGGTCGTATTTCATGGCGCATCCTTAAACTGACAGAGAAACTCGGACCTTCTCATGGAGGGAGAGCTCTTTTTTAAACGATATATCCTGATCCGCTCCCTTGTACCAGATAATTCATACCTGTCGCTGATAAACTTTTCCAGATCTTCCGCAATCCCTCTTGTGTAGTCTGTTGCGGAAAAATCAGGCGACGGAGAGGAGACAATAATGAAAGATGGAGGAGAGGCGGAAAGAGAGCGCAGGAGATCCTCCCCATATTCCTTCAAGGAAGCCGCGACAAATCCTTTCAGAAAAGAGGGCCTGCCGGTATATGACGACCTGGATAGATAGTACAGCCGGTCCATGACCACGTGCTTCGTGGGGAGCTTTCTTCCCATGTAAAAGTAAAGCTCTCCCTCGCAGCCCCAGTTATAGGCATAGTCTTCCATGGCCATGCGCTGCCTGAGGCTGAGCGCAATTTCCTTTATCTGAAAATAGGTTCTGTTTCTTGGGCTTATGCAGAGATTATTAAAATCTGTGCAATATTTCAACTCATATTGAAATACAAGGCTTCCCGGGAGAACCATCATGACTATGAATATGACCCGGCTTATGCGCCCACCCATGCTCCACAATCGCTTCAACCCATCTGCAGCAAGAATGAACAGGACCGGGAGAGCGGGGAAAAGGTAAAAAGAAAAAACCTTCCATCCCTGAAAATATTGGAGAATACCTGTCACAAGGAGAAGGAGCAGGAAAATAAAGCTCTCATCTCTTTCAAATAACATATGATAGGCAAGCGACACGAAAGCCAGAGAAAGTGGCAGGCCTAACTCAAGCAGGAGCCCGTCATCAATGAATCTCCGCCCAAGGAGAGGAAAAAAATCACTCATGGAGGCACCATGAGCCAGGTAAACCATATTATAAAGAACAACACACTGAATAAAATCATCGAGCACTCCTGTAAAGGCGAGCCATATCAAGGTAATGAGGTTAAGGGCAAGGAATCCTCCCAAAAAAGAAAGACTTGATCTTATCATGAGTGCTCTATTCACCTTCATAGATAAAAAAAGAAAAATCAGCAGTATGGGAACGTAGAAAACCGCGACGCTTTTAATAAGGAATGCGGCGGAAAGGGCAAGCCCGGAAAAGAGGAAATAGCGCGGCAATGCCTGTTTCAAGCCTTTATAGAAGAAAAAATAAGAAGCACAGAGCGGAAAGGTCATAAATATCTCGGCCTCGGCGCTCCACCCCAGGAATGATACCCCACCAGATAAAAGCGCAAAGAAAAGTGAAGAGATGAAGGCTCTCTTCCGGTCAAAGAGCAATTCCGCGAGATTGTATAAAAAAAAGAGAGTTCCACAGGCAAAAAGGGCCGCGGTGATCCTGATTCCAATGTCGGAAACCTTTCCAAAGACGAAAAGCGAGATTGCATAGATGAAATAGAGAAAAGGAGGCTTATTGTCCTGGACATCCCTGTAAGGAAGGGAGCCATCAAGCATCCTCTGTGCCATGTAACCATAGTAACCTTCATCATTGCAGAGCGGCGCGCCAAAGAAGCAGGACCTGATGATGAGCAGGAGAGCAATAAGCAGCAAAAGCTGAAGGGCTTTACTCTTAAATGGTTCGATGAACTTTGGCCGCATTATGATTTCAACTCATCGAGCGCCTGGTGCTTCTGACGAAATGATACTGTCCAGAAGAGCATAAGTAACGGCATCTTTATGAACTCTGAATTGCTCATCAAATCTTTATTTCCTGACCTCCATTGTTGAGCTCCTTCGTCCTGTCTCTCTCCTTGCTCTCCGGCCCATGGACAAGCTCAAGGTTCTCAATGCTCAGCGTGTAGAGGTAGTAGAAAATATCGACCAACTGTGATTCTTCCTTGGTCCACTCCCTCCCCGTCTTGAAAAGAAACACGAGGGCGCCCAGCACATTTTCCCGCACCGCGAGGGGATACCAGTAGAGCGAGGTCACGTCAAATATTTTTGCGACTGTTGAAAATACTTTTCCCTTCGACGTGGAGAAGTTCACGTTAGGGACATGGAGAGGCCCCTCCAGGAGCTCCCCTTCTTCTATTTTCTTCGCATTCATGACCAGCTGCCCGAAATGCTCTGTCGCGATACCTGCAGAAGCCATCAGGTCCGGGTTGTGAATGATCCCCTGGGAGGTCACCACGAAGGGGACAAAGATTCTCATGCTGGGCTCATAAAAATAATGGATGACGCCGTCGGCATCAAAGAGTACTCTTATGGTTTCAATGACCTGCCTGAGCACATTCTTGCTCGTATTGGAGAGGTCGCTCACCGAGGCGAGCTTCTTGGTGGCATTCCAGAGGGTGATAATGAAATTGAACCTTGTATCGAGCATGCGGTAAACTTCCGCGTTCTTGAAAGCCCGTGCCGCTTCATATATCACCGATTTGAAAAACTCGAGGCTTATATCTGAGAAGGCGCGACGCGTCGCACTCCAGAAGCAGATCACCCCGTACACCTCAGCATCAAGCGAAATGGGGGCGTAGAGCGCCGATTTCACTTGCGTGCTCCCTGCAATCTTGTCAAAGCGGGGATCTTCTTCTATGCTGTGAAAAATGGAGAGCTCATTCTTTTCGGCTATTATGGCAAGGATATTCTCCGAAATATCATTCAACTGATTCTGCATCTCGTCTTTAAAGGGACCCTTGGCAGCGGCACAGGATATCCTGTGCCGCCCCCTGTCAACAAGAAATACCCCGCCAGTCTCAAAGGGGAGAGAGCTTTTGAGGATCTCGATGAGCTGGCGTGAGATTACGCTGCTGTCAAGTGTCTGGGTGAAGTCACAGGTTATCTGATGGAGGGATTCCCTCCTGGAGACTTCGGCATTGAGCTTCTCCTGGATCCTGGTGAGCTCATCTTTCTCATTTTCAACCTGTGCCTTTTCCTTTTCAGCCCGTGCTTTTTCCTTTTCAACCTGTGCCTTTTCTGTTCCCAGGTCCGAGAGGCTCTTTTTCAGTTTCTCTGCCTCGCCGTCGATGGCCCGGAGCTCCTGGCGGCTTTCACTGGAAAAGATACCTGCCACGAGTACGATGAAAAAATAGCCGGTAACAGTGATAAGAAGCCGGGTGCTTACAAGGGCCACCATGGATTTTTCCGGAAGGTAAAGAAGAATCGCTTCCATCATGCTCATGAGAGCGGTGAGAATAATCGCCTCGGCAGGCTGAAAGTAAAATGCCGTGCTCACAAGCAATATTATGAAACTGAGTGAGAGAGGCTCCCTGAGCGGGGAAAAGTGGGAAATAAAGGTTATGGTGAGCACAAAAGCCACGATGATGATAAAAAGCAGTGCAGGCCTTATGAGGGTGCGGGTACTGGCGACAGTGAGAGAAAGGCACAAGGCGCTGCCGAAAACAATCAGCACAAGGATGAACACCAGACTCTTGGAGGCCCCGCCTGATGAGATGGCAAGAATGCCATTCACAGAGAGGATGAGCCACATGATAACCGCGAGGCGATTCTTTATCTTCTCACTATGCTCCATCTCACGTTCTTTCCAATGTTCATTGTTAAAGATGCCTCAATTTCAGTGAAACGCCTTATAGGTGACAAGGCGCCTGTCATGATGATTCGTTTTCAAAGGAGTAATTCCCTTTGCAGGGAGTCGTCTCCCTCACCACTCTGTATGGCGGGACACCCGCGATATCGCCTTCAAGACTCCTGCCAAAGAATCAGTGGCACTGAATGTGTCAGGGAGCATACTCCATAGAAAATTCCATGGGGTTGTTGTGGCGTTACCGGCTTGTGTAACGGCTGAGAGCCTGGTATTCGAGAAATAGATTGAGAAAGGCCTGGCGAAATTGTGCGGGAAGCCGCTCCTCAAAGGAGAGGTGCTTAAGGACTTTCAATGAGGGCCTTGATTCCGAAGCTTCTGCATCGGGACGCTGATTCTGAAGAAAGAGGTCCCGCGTCCTGTTGAAATTCTCGAGCACGATTACCGCGTATTCCTGGTTCATAAGAAGGAGGGTCAGGAGCTCCGTGACATGGCGGTCAATCTCCTCGAGGCGCTCTTCATCACTTTTTCCACGCTCTGCCTCTCCGTCATGAAATCTCTCGTCAGCCTCCTCTTCTTCCATGGGAACGATCTCGAGAGCTTCCCGGGAAAGGAGAAGCTCTTCCTTTTTCTCTGCCTCAGGCTCCGCTCTGCGCCTCGTGTCAGAGGTCCCCTGGGGGTACGCAATATAGGACAGGAAAGGGTTTGTCCGTATCACATCCTGTATCGACGCCACAAGATTTTCTCCCCACATACCACCATCTCCCATAGTCTTCTAATTATAATATAACGGATATTTTCCCATGATTAATGGTATTCATGTTAACAATTCATTATAAAAGCAGATACATGTTGCCTTATTGTAACATTTTTGTAAAAAATCCCGCCATGAAGAGGTACAAAGAGAGAGCAGGTGGCTGCAGGCCATGCCGGATATAATCCCGGCATGTGATACCCTCACTGCATGATCTGACCAAGAAGCCCGGTGATGCCCCTCCCTCAGACGCCGTCGTAGGTATCCCTGAGCATCTGTTTCAGATCCTCCACGAGGGGATAGCTCGGGTTTGACACCGTGCACTGGTCCTCAAAGGCCAGTTCCGCCATCCTGTCGATCTGCTTGTCGAAATCTGCCTTGGCGATGCCGGCTTCCTTCAGTGAGGCGGGAATGCCGACCTGCTTCTTCAGCTCCTTGATGGCATTGACGAGACTCTCCACCCCCTCTTCAGGGGTCTTGAAAGAGAGATTGAGCGCATGGGCGATCTCCCCATAGCGCTCCTTCGACTTGGGACTTTCATAATTAGGGTACGCCTGGAGCTTGTGGGGCTTTTCGGCATTGTAGCGCAGGACAGGGATCATGACAAAGGCGTTGGCGCGCCCATGGGAGATGTGGAAAGTGGCACCGAGGATATGGGCAAGCGAGTGGTTGATTCCCAGGAATGCATTCGCAAAGGCCATGCCGGCAATTGTCGATGCATTGTGCAGTTTCTCCCTTGCCCTGGCATCTTTCCCGTTCTTCATCGCATCGGGGAGATACTTGAAGATGAGCTGAATGGCCTTCAGGGCAAGAGGATCGGTGAAATCGGAGGCGATAATCGAGACGTAGCATTCAAGCGCATGGGAGAGCGCATCTAAACCCGTATCTGCGGTGGTTTCGGCAGGAACAGTCATGACAAGGGTGGGATCAATGATGGCGATATCGGGCGTGAGGGAATAATCGGCAATGGGATATTTTTTATGCGTCGTGCTGTCGGTGACGACGGTGAAGGCCGTTACCTCGCTCCCGGTGCCGCTCGTCGTGGGAATGGCAATGAGTTTTGCCTTCCTGCCAAGGGAAGGGAACTTCACGATCCGCTTCCTGATGTCCATGAAGTAAAGCTTGAGGTCATTAAAAGAAAAGTCGGGCTGCTCATAAAAGAACCACATTGCCTTCGCCGCGTCAAGAGGCGAGCCGCCGCCGATGGCGACGATGAGATCGGGCTTTGCCCTCTCCATGGCCCTGTAGCCGGCCTCAATCATCTCGAGGGTGGGATCAGGCGCGATATCGGAGAATATCGTTGACGTGATGCCCGCTTCCAGCAGGCCCTGCTCCAGGCGGCCCACAGCTCCCTGCCTTATGCCAGAGCCAGTGCAGACAATGAATGCGCGGTGGCATCCCAGCTCTTTTGCCTCCTGTTTCAGGAACATATCCATGGAGTGGGGCTCAAAATAGATTCGGGAAGGAACACGGAACCATCTCATCTTCGCCATCCTCTTTGATATTCTTTTGATATTGAGCAGGTGAGTCACCGTCACGTTGTCAGTCGTGATATTCCGGCCGCCTGCGCCGCAGCCGAGGGTAAGGGAGGGATGGAGGCAGTTGTAGATGTCGCCGATGCCTCCATGGGATGAAGGGGCGTTCACGATGACCCTCCCTGCATTGATTGTCTCGCCGAATTCCCTTATCGCCTCGGGATCCTTGGAGAAAATTGAGGCCGTGTGGCCGAGCCCGCCGAGATGGGTGAGATCGGTGCAGAGGTTGACGCCTTCATCAAGGCTCTGGACAGTATAGAAGCCAAGGAGGGGGCAGAGCTTTTCCCGCGAAAGGGGATACCCATCCCCTACGCCGTCAAGAGGGGCGATGAGTAGCCGCGTATCCTGGGGGACTTTGATTCCCGCCATTTCGGCAATATGCGCTGCCTTCTGGCCAACCACCTTGGGATTCATGGTCATTTTCTGGGGATCGATGACTATATTCTGAAGCTTCTCAGTCTCCTCGCGGGAGAGGAAATAGGCTCCCATGGCGCGCAATTTCTCTTCGACCTTATCCTTAATCGAAGCTTCGACAATGAGCGACTGCTCCGAGGCGCATATCATCCCGTTATCGAAAGTCTTGCTGAGCACTATGTCATTGATGGCCTGATCGAGATCGGCAGTTTTCTCAATGAACACCGGAACATTTCCAGGCCCGACACCGATTGCAGGCTTTCCCGAGCCGTAAGCTGCATGGACGAGCCCCGTGCCTCCAGTAGCCAGAACAACTGCGACATCCGGGTGGCTCATAAGGGCGTGCGTTACCTCCCTGGAAGGATTCTCGACCCAGCGGACGCAATAATCGGGGGCACCGGCCTCGAGTGCGGCCTCGTAGAGAATACGCGCCGCCTCGTTGGTGCACTTCATGGCATTTCTGGCAGGCGAGATGATTATGGTGTTCCGCGTCTTGAGAGCGAGAAGTATCTTGAACATGCAGGTTGACGTGGGGTTGGTGACGGGCGTGATCGCCAGAATAACTCCCAGGGGCTCGGCAAACTCCATGATCCCCGTCTCAGCACAGTCATGAATTAACCCCACTGTCTTGATATCCCTTATATCATGGTACACATTTTCTGTTGCAAAGAGATTCTTGATGACCTTGTCTTCAAAGACCCCCATTCCTGTCTCTTCGACAGCCATCCTGGCAAGCTCGATACGGTGATGGGCGCCGGCCCTGGCGGCGGCGTAGACGATCCGATCCACATCTTCCTGGCTGTACTGGGTGAAGACCGCCGAGGCTTCCTTTGATTGCCTGACCATCTCTTCAACGATCTGCGCCACATCAGTTTCTGTTGTCATTGTTGCCATGGGAAATGCTCCTTCCTCTCTCTGTATTTCTCACATAAGCTCATGACTGCAGGAGCCAGACCTCTTTCAGCGCCTGGGCCTCGCTGTCACAGATATTGAATTCACTGTCGAGGGCTGCCACTTTGAAGATTTTATAGACATTGGGATGAACATGTATCATGGCTATCTTGATACCCTCGGCTTTAGCCTTTTTGTAAGCCATGATGAACATCCTTATTCCCGCGCTGCTTACGAAGGTGACCTCCTTCAAATTGAAAAGAATACCTCCCGGATTCCCTTCAAAGGCGGCCATGGCCTCTGAAGTAACCTTTTCCGCGGTGCTTGAATCAATTTTTGCGGGAAGATGAATTATCTTGATTGCCTGATCCAGTGTGCAGGGACTTATGGCGACCATGCTGTCTTCCATGATACTCCTCCTCTGTCATATACTCCTTAAAATCACCTTAGTGACCCCTATATGCTTCAATGTCCTGATGGCATTCTTTGAAAGGCCCAAGGCCGATAGCGCATTCTTACCGGTATTGCTGCGCAGATGCTGTGCTGGAGAGAAGCTGCGTACTATTTGCCGTAGGACCTTTGCCCATATTCTCTGTAAGCTTCAAGAGAAGAGGGATGGAATCCTTCAGGAGGCAACCTCCAGCGCCATTAATGGTTTCCATGCTCAAAGAGCAGGGTAAGCTCCGCCGTGGCTCCACGAGCCGGAGCTCATAACCAAAATCAACCACCACCCCGGGGACAGGCCAAAAAGTCAGGAAGCTGTCCCCGATAATTGCTTATCTTTCATATTTCTGCTA
This sequence comes from Candidatus Eremiobacterota bacterium, assembly GCA_031082125.1. NCBI lineage: Bacteria > Bacillati > Vulcanimicrobiota > Vulcanimicrobiota bacterium. The sequence continues at coordinate 311,045 of JAVHLM010000003.1, read as the reverse complement.
TAATAGAGATAGTGATAAACTATTTTTCCTATCCACTTTCAGTGCAGGCTCCATTAACCTGAGGAACTGCCTTAATCATTTATCCTCATGCCCTTCGTTTCCCCTGATTCCGAAAGGCTGTCTGCAGGATCTGTCATAACATCAGTGGCGTTTTCGACGTAGAGAAAGGAAGAGTAAATTATGAGTCAAGTATTTACATGCGAAATGGATGGTATCAATTATATTTGGAACGGGAAGATGTGGTACGAGGCTGACAGGTTCATCGAGCTTCCGATGATGATAACCAATAAGCTGGATACCTTTCTGAAGAAGGAAGAACCAGTGAATAAGGTCCCGACCCCTAAGAAGAAAACCAAGGTAACGGGACAGAAGCTTTCTGCATAGCGGTTTCTCCCCCCTTCACAGGCAGGCCGAATCCGCTGTGAGGACTGTAACGATAATATTTATTACCGTAATCCTGTCAATGCAGATGTTTTACCCATCGTGCAGCCAGCAGTGCACCATTGAGCTTGGAGAATCCCTGCGCTTTCGAAACATGGAGAGGTGCGTTTTCTACGTGTGAGACTGAAATGCCCTGTCTTACCGTCGATAACGGCATGGCCGGGAGGTGCGTCACCCCCCGCTCGCGGTGAATTCATGAGGCTCGGCCTCACCGGTCCCCCATATTCTAATATTTTATCACTTTTTGACTTTCCAGGATACTTATGCTATAATTTCACCACTTTGAGCAGAAACGGATGAGCCTCCAAATTTTACCCCGGTGCCACGCCCACGATCATGGTAATCCTGTAATGGACTGGACATGCTCTCTGCTTCAATACTTTATCAGTTGATCAGGTGAGAATGCTATGGAATTTACAAGTGCTTTGCTCATTTACCCTCATGCGGGAAAAACGAAAACCAGCTACCATTACTATCCACCGCTGGGGCTGGAAATCATCGGGACAGTCCTGGAGAAAGCCGGCATTCCCGTCACCATTGTAGACCTCAGGCATGAAGAGACTTTTGTTCCCCTGGTAAAAAAAGGCAATGGCGCCATGGTTGCAGTCTCGATCAACTGGGACTTTGAGCTCCCCGCACTTTCAGCAATCATCGAGCAGGTGCCTGAAGAGAATACCATCATCGTGGGAGGCAGAACAGCCACTGCCTATGTTGAAGAAATTTTTCAGCAGCATCCCAGGGTTTCATGCATCGTAAGAGGCGATGGAGAGGAGAGCATCAGGGAGATTGCAGAGGGAAAGAATTTTGAAGCCATTGATGGCATTTCATTCAGGAAAAACGGCACGGTAGTTCATAATGAGAACCGGAACCTGAAGGCAATTGACAACAGCATTATCGTGAACAGGGGACTTCGCAGGTACGATTATACCAATAAAGAAATCGGGATTACCGTCGATCTCATCTCAACTTCCCGAGGGTGTCCTTTTCATTGCAAATTCTGTAATTTCAATAATAACCCGCTGGGGCAGAAAAGAAACTGGACGGGAAGATCTCCCGAATCTGTCGTGGAAGAATTAATGACCATCGATGCCCCGGTCATATTGATCACCGATGACAACTTTGCCGCAAATGTCAAGCGTGTCGAAAAAATCTGTGACCTCATCATTGAGAAAGGGCTGAAGAAAAATTTCATGGCTGCAGTTCGCCTTGATGTGGGCAAGCATCCCGATGTTCTTGAGAAAATGTATAAGGCGGGAATAAGAATTCTCACCATTGGAATCGAATCGGCAAGTGACCGCGTATTAAAACTGATGAACAAGGGATTTGATACCGCCGAAGCATTAAAGGCTTTACGCACAATAAGCAGTTACAAATTCTTTGTCCACGGTTTTTTCATGGTGGGCTATTTTACGGAAACCAAGGAAGAAATGCTCCGCATTCCTCAGTTTGCCGCAAAATCCAGAATTGATACCATCGAAACATTCACTCTCATGACCGATAAGTATTCCCCGTTGAATACTCTCATCAATGACTATCCCGACTATCATGTGAAAGAGATTGATGATATCAAGTATATTTTTTCTGATAAATACGAGGTCAATGATTTGATAGACATCAAGGATCAGATTACCATGAGGTTTTATACCCCCTGGAAGTATGTGAAGATTATAAAGAAACTTTCTGGAATGGGTATTATAAAGATGCATCATATTATTAATTTTGCCGTAATGGGGATAAAAAGAGCCATAATACCCATATTTTATAAGAAAAAAATCAGAAAAACCGCGACAGACTTACAGGCTGCAATGGAATGAGCGCACCAGAATGCCGGCTCACCTGCCCTGTCACCTGCATTGACTCTGCCTGCGGGTTTACAAACGGAGTTCATTGCTGTGCCTGATTGGTGATGGCTGAGCAACCCGGTCAGACTGCCCCAGGACCTTCTTTTGCCCACTTTTGGACTTTTCCAGGAATTTATTATATAATTTTCTGCGAAAGCCGGTGTCTCAATTCTTGTTCTTTCTATTGGAGGCTTGTTATGAGTGAAAACGAGAAGGAATATAAGCTCTGTATAAAGGGCATCCCAGTGATCAACAGCGGAGATGGCCTCAGAGTGGGTATTATTGCGACTGGTGATTTCGCAGTGGGTGTGCTGGCTACAGGAAAGGTCGCGGTGGGCCTGTGTGCGGCAGGCATGATATCCTTCGGGCTATTTGCAGCGGGTGCAATTGCGGTGGGAGCCCTCAAGGCTGCGGGCGCGATAGCGGCTGGGCAGGAATGCGCGGGTGCAGTAGGGATAGGAAGGGATGTGCGGGCCGCACTCCCTGTACGAATTGGCCATCAGCAAAACAAGCCAGTGTGAAGAGCACAGGCGCTCATCTTTATCCTGAAATGAAGTTCTTATGCACTGCACAAAAGGGGTGGTTACTCTCGAAAAGAAAGCCTCCGGGAGGGAAAAATGGCCTCTCCCGCTATTTCTGCACATCCCCATTAATATTCAGGACATGAGCGCTTTTCACCTGCAGGAGCAAACAGCCATAGATGGTTCGGTTCATAAAACTGCCGCCACTTTCGGGGCGGCCCCGCTTTCATGGCTCCTGAGGGCGGTATTATCGGGGATGAAAATATATGAGGTGCGAGGCGGTAAGCAATTTCCTGGCATCACGGTGCGGGGGAAAGCACCTTTAAATCTTTCTTCCAAAGTACCTTCCGAGCTGGAAGCCTCCCGCCATCACGGCAGCAACAGGCAGCTCCATTCTGTGAGCCTCCTGCAGGACAGGGGTGATTTTTCACGGGTCACCGAAGAATAGGGGTGGATGGCTCCCGGGAGAGGGAGTTTTTCCTCCACAATGATATAGGTGCTCTCGTACCCGGCGTCAGGGGGGCTTTCCTCCTCGACCAGGTAATGGAGGCTCGTCGGGGAGTCAAACTGGAAATTGATGATTCTTCCATAAGGCTTTCCTTCATCTCCATTCACGACGAAAAACTGCTTTCCCTCCCGCGATGCTATACAGGTTCTCATCAGGCCACCGGGGCTGAAAGAGGGACAGGAGACGGAATCGTAAGCCCTGCTTTCCTCCTTCTCCACGACGAGGAACTGCTTTCCCCCAAGGGAGGCCACATATATCAACGTGGAGGCATCAGGGCTCAGGACCAGCGATTCGACCTTATCGTAGCGCTTCATCTCTATCCCATTGTCAACGATAAACATTTTTCCCTTTTCCTTTGCGATGTAAGCGGCTCTCTTCCCATCGGCGCTGAAGATCGGCATGGACACTGAATCATAGCTCCCCGCTTCATTCCCGTCAATGACTGCAAACTGTTTTTTTGAAGGCGGGCTGTCTGTTTCGACAACATAAGCCGTTCTTTTCGAGCAGGGGCTGAATCTTATTCCGCCACCGTAGCCGGTAAGGATCCTGTCATATTCCCTGCCTTCTTTCCCATCGATGACGGCACGGTGCTTATTCCCTTTTGATGCGATATAGGCAAATCTCTTGCTATCGGCACTGAAGCAGAGTTCACCCACTGAATCGTACCACTTCAGTTCTTTATCCCCTCTCACTGCGCATCGACTCTCCCCCCGGGAAGCCACATAGGCGAAAGTTCTGCTGTCGGGGCTGAAGACCATGTCAAAGGCAATGGAATGGTAACGTTTTCCCTCCCTGCCGTCAACGACCACGAATTCTTTTCCACCGTCCGTCGCCACGCAGGCGAACCGCCTGCTGTCGGGGCTGAAGCGGGGCCACTTCGATCCGGGGTACCGCCTGAGGTCCCGGCCATCAAGCACGATGAATTCTTTCCCCGCGCGGCCACCCTGAAAAGCGAGGCGCCTGCTGTCGGGGCTGAAGCAGAAATCTGAAACACGGGTATAGGTCCGGCTCTCTTTCCCGTCAATGACGGCACGCCAGATATTCCATGCATGCACCACCGCGTAGGCAAACCTTCTGCTGTCGGGGCTGAATCTCATTGCGGAGGGATCGTACCTGCCATAGGGCTTACTTTTCTTTCCATCGACTACGGTGCATGAATCAGCCACATAGGCAAGCCTTCTGCTGTCGGGGCTGAACACGAGCCATTCGCTTGTGATGCTGTCATAGGTCCCCAGCACTTTCCCGTCATACACCAGTGATTCCTTAAGGGTATCATTATGTTTCCTGCCATAGGCAAAATGCCTCAGGTTGGGGCTTATCGCCAGGTAATCACAGACAGTGGGGTAAAGACGGCCAATGATGGTCTCTCTCACTTCCCGGCGGGAAAGATCTTCCAGAGCTCCGGTTTCATGAGCGCAGAAGAAAAAAACACCTGACAGAAGAAGGAACACCCATAGCCCGCCCCGAGGGGAGACAGGCTGCTTCAATTGTTTCATGCTCTGCCCCTTGTCCATCGCCCCCTTCATATGCCTGCCTCCTTTTAATGATCCCGGTCAATGGCAATGCTCAGGAGCCATAGGTAGCCTTTATAAATTCCAGGAGGCTGTCAATGGGCTCCGGGAGCGCCGCTTTTGCGAGGGCCGCCTCAAAGAAGCGATCTCGCCGCGCACCGGGGCAGAAGTCGCCGAGCTTCTGGATGAAGGCCCGCACGTTCATCTCCAGGGAGAAAGCGGCGTCTGCGCCGAGGGCCTTGCGGAAATTAAAGGAGGTGGCCATGAGGAACCAGAGATCCTCTCTTTTCCTTACCCTCATCCCCAGCACATAGTGCATATCTTCGGATTTTGTCGTCGTGTCCCTGGGCTTGCCGGGGAGGGGATTGACCGGCACTCCCATGGCAAGCAGCGTCATTTTCCCGATCATGGTGCCGCCTTTTTTCTGCGGGCTGAAACGCATTGATTCTCGGCGGATCCTGGCGCCATGAAGAGAGAGGACATCGGAGACCGGCACTTCTTCCGATGCATGGTTTTCCCGCTCCACCTGGAGGGAGCCGCTCCCGGTGAACTCCACGACCACCAGGCGGGAATGGGGAGGGAAGCTTGTTCCATCAGTATCTTCGAGCATGGCCTATCCCTTCTTTTCTGTCATCTTATCGGTTTGTCAGGCTCAGTATCCATTGCCTTCATCACCTCGGGGAAGCCTTCACTGAAGCCATACCACGCGTCGATGATAATGCCCTGGCTGTCAATGAGGTAACTCAGCGGGACGGCGGCGCGGCCATGTTTCTGGTAGATCTCGAAATTCACCTTGTGGGCGGCTTCAGATAAGTCAAGGATGTTCGGGAAGGTGACCTTGGCCGCCGCCAGGGCTTTAAGGACTATCTCCCTGTCGTCTGTGACATTGAAGCCTATTATGAGGAGGCCTTTTTCTTTGAATTTCTGGTACACCGCTTCCAAGCGGGGTAATTTTTCTGCGCACTCCGGTCAGCCATAGCGCCAGAAGATGAGCCATACCGTTTTCCCTTTCTGCTCGGAAAGGGTGAAGGTGCCGCCCGTGAGGAGGGGGAAGGAGAAATCAGGCGCCGCAGTTCCTTTTTTAAGGAGACCCGTTTCCACAGAGGGCTCCTGCCATTCCTCCCACCCTGCAGGAGGCGACCAGGAGAAGGACACCCCGGGAATCTCGCCGTTCAGCTTCATCTCTGAAAGCTCCTCGCTCATCGTGACGATTTTATTCACAGAGATGACCTGCTTGATTTTCAGCGGCAGCGACGTGCTTTTTGCAATCCAGTAGAACTGCCTCCTCTGGCCCTTAAGATAGCTCACCTCGATGAGGGCGCACTTTTCACCCTGTACCTTCTCTTCGCCGCAGAGCCTCATGGCGTCAATGTGAGCCTGGAGGGAATCGTTGCTCCCGTGGAAGATGCTGGGATCCAATATGGTGATGGGGATTCCGAAGTCCATTTTCCCCACGGAGTGGCCAAGTGAATGGCACCCCTGGGGGGCAGGCGTCTTCATGTATCTTTTTTCGGAAGTCGCACGGTAAGCCTCTTCATCTTCATAGCTCCAGCAGGGTCTTTTCCCGGGCCAGAAAATCCAGAAGAACTTTCCGTCGCCCACGAGGGTGCTCTTCAGGGCGCCGTCCGCATCATATCCCTCGATGCGGGCAAAATTGGGCTTTTTCATCCATAGCTTGTAGCGGGCGCGGGAAAGCTCCCTGCCATCACTTTCCCAGCGAAAAGCGACGGTGTAAGAGAGAGAACCGGCAGTTCTGAATGCCCTTACCATCCTGTCATAAAGCCCATGAGCCATCAGCTCATCCTTGAAGGGCTGCGATGAGTTCACCTCTGCCCGGGCAGGGCAGGGCAGAAGAAGGAGTGTCACTGCCGCCAGCAGGAGCAAGGGAAAAAAGGTGCGAGGCGTGTTCATCATCACTGGAATTCCTTATGGTTCCGGGAGGAGCCTCTTTAAGTGCCGGCAGGCTTCTCTTCTTTTCTTTGCAGTTTCATGCTGTCGATGATCACCCAGTCGTCTGAGACTTCCACCTTCGCTGCCGGTCCCTCTTTCCCCTCTTCCGCTTCAAGCACGATGTCTTCCAGCGCTTCTTCTGGTTTCTGTCGCAGAAGAGATAGGCGCCTTTCATCGTGGTGACGCAGGGGTCTTCACGGGTCAGCAGGGGAGCATTTTTGCCGCGATTTCCTTGAACAGCTTGTAGGCTGTCATTGCCGTCACGTGGTTCACATCGCGGGAAGGGTTCAATTCCACGATGTCAGCGCCGACAAGGGGAACCTCCAGAGCCTGGATTATGCCTATGAGCTCCCTCGTGGCGAGGCCACCGGGCTCGTGGTGGGAGACTCCCGGGGCGAAGGCGGGATCGAGGACATCCAGGTCCAGCGAGAGGTAGAGAGGTCCCTCAAGGCTTTTCACGAAACCGGGGTGGAAGTCTTTCATCTCTATGGAGAGGACCCCGAATTTTGCCGCCTGCTCCCTCAGGTGCGCCGTAAAAGTCCTGATCCCCGCGGAAGTAAGGGATTTCACCCTTCCCTTTTCCATTATCCTTGCGAAAGGCGAGGCATGGGAGTAAGGATTGTCTTCGTAATGGTCGTAGAGATCAGGGTGGGCGTCAAGGTGGAGTATGTTCAGGCCTTTACAGTGTTCCGTAAGGGCGTCGATAACGGGATAGGTGATGGAGTGATCTCCGCCCAGGCATACTATTTTATGCCCCTGTGCAAAGTGGCCCGCCATGGTCTGCCTGATTGCCTGAAAGATTTCCGCGGCGCTTTCCCCGGGCAGCGGGATGTCTCCCAGGTCCTCAAACTCTTTTCCTGAGGCAATGTCCTGGCCGCTCTCCGCGAAGGTGTTTGCCGACCCGCAGGCTTCCATTGACCGAATGAGCCGCGGTGCCTGCGCCGCCCCCTTCATGAACGATGAGTTCCCGTCGTAAGGGATGCCGATTACTTTTATCATAAGGATCTGCCCCTTCATTTCTCCGCTGCGGAGTAAAGAACCTCCCGCGGTGCTTTTCAGAAGGGAAAGGGGGCGGTCTTGCCATATACTTAATAAGGTTCCCCTTTTCACCGAAAAGGATGGCCCGGGAAGCAGAGAGCGTGATGAAAGCACTTCAGGCCTTTTTCCGCAGCGCAAAGCAAGCCCTTGTCTCCTTCTGGACACCGGAGCTTTCTTTTATCATGCTGCTTTTCCTTTTCACCAGAGTCATCCTCACCATCGTGGGGCGCGCGTCAGTGGACTGCATAGGGCCTTTGTTCACCAGGGGATGGATTTACATAGACAATCCGTGGCTCAATACATGGGGAGCATGGGATACCGCATGGTACGTGAAGATAGCACGGTACGGCTATTCACCGGAAGTGAGCCAGGCGCTTGAGTCATTCAACCAGGCCACTTACGGATTCTTCCCCCTTTACCCTTTATTGATTAAGTGCGCCGCCTTTTTTATCAAGGATTATTTTATCGCAGGGCTCGTGGTCTCCAATCTCTGCTTCATCCTCGCCTGCCTTGTGCTCTACCGGTTGGTGCGCCTTGACGCTGACGAGGACACTGCGAAGCGTACGGTGAAATATCTCTTTCTCTTTCCCGCCGCCTTCATTTTCTCGGCAGTCTTCAGCGAATCTCTCTTCCTTCTACTCCTTGTCCTGTGCTTTTACTTCTCCAGAAAAGAAAAATGGCTTTATGCCGGGATTTCCGGCTTTTTTCTCTCCCTTACGCGCCCTGTCGGGATCTTCTTTGCAGCCCCCCTGCTTTACGAGTACCTGCAGCGTAAAGGCTTCAGCCTCAGGAAGGTGAGAGCGGATGTGCTCTTTCTGCTCCTGTTCCCCCTCGGCCTTTTCGTGTTCATGGCATACTGTTACTGGCTCACCGGTGATGCCCTCGCTTACTTTCATATCAAGGAGGCAGGATGGGGCAACCGTTTCATGAATCCCCTCCTCATCATCAAGGCCTGCTTTTGTGGTGATTCCAGATATGAGCTCAATGTGATGATGGTACTGGCTGTCGTGGGGCTCGTGTCGATCTTCTGGAGAAAAATTGGTTTTTCATACTGGCTCCTCACCATGATCGCCGTTTTTGCACCCCTCTCGGGCGGTTTTGTGCTGGTTCTGAGCATGCTCCGCTACATGCTGGTGATATTTCCTCTTGCGCTGCTTTTTGCGAAGCTCTCCAGGGATCCCGAGACAGATACGCTTTTCACGGTGAGCCTTGCCTTGCTGCAGGGCTTCCTGATGGTCTTCTGGAGCAACCGGTTCGATATGCTGATATAGTCTGGCGGAGAGAGGAGTTCCCGCCGGACTGGCAAAGTACTCCTCAAGTGTTACAGGCAGGCAGGTGAGGGAATGCGGTATTTTCTTGTCATCATGGCGCTTTTGCTCTTTCTGTTGTCATCAGGGGGCCTCTGGGCAAAGGATCTTGCGGTGACCATCGACGATCTTCCCCTGGTCTATGAGGGAAGGTATGATCAGGCCAAAGATGAGGCTTATTCCCGGAAGATCATGGATGCTCTTGATGCTTTTCAGGCCAAAGTCACAGGCTTCGTCACCGGGAGAAGGGTAAGGAAAGACTACCAGCGCTCGCTGCTCGGGGAGTTTATCGAGCGAGGGAACACCATCGGCAACCATACCTTCAACCACCTTGATCTCAACGAGGTGAGCGCCGGAGAGTACGGAAAAGATATCCAGCTCTGTGAAGCTCTCATTGCCCCGTGGGAATCGGGAGCACATTTCTTCCGCTATCCTTACCTCCACCGCGGGGACACTGCTGAAAAAAGGGATCAGGTCTATGAATTTCTCAGGGACCGGGGCCTTGTCATTGCACCGGCCACCATTTTTCCCAGGGACTGGGAATTCGATGCCGAGTATCATGAAAAGCTCAAGGCCGGTGACGAGAAGGGCGCATCAGAGGTCGGGGCGCGTTACCTGGCCTTCGTCAGGGAAAAGACGCGCTATGCCGAGGCACTGGCAAAAAAGAAGGCAGGGCGGGAGGTACCCCATATACTCCTCATCCATATGAATGTCATCAACGGCGCCTTTCTCCGCGATATTCTCGCCTGGTACAAGGGAGAGGGGTGGCGTTTCATCACCCTTGCCGAGGCATTGCAGGACGATGTCTACAGGGCCAGGGAGAAAAAGCCGAGCAGGGAGAGCCTCATCTGGCTCGAGAGGATATAGAAGGAGGGCGTGCAATGGGAGCGCCTGCTCTAAAAGCACACTCAGAATGATGAAAAGCATGGCCTTATCGGCGCCATCCCTCTGCAAAGTGAGAAGGCATGGATACAGGGAATCTCTCCTGGAAGGAAGGACCGTCGCCCCGGGGCGGGTTCTTTTATTATTTTCCCCATTCCATGGCGCTCATCGAGCATGATGAGCACTTCGGAAGGTTTCTCAGGGAGCTTCAGCAATGCGGCGGCGACGTCCAGGCCGTGGACTTTTCCGCCTATCCTGAGGGATACGGTGAAGATACCATTGCGAACCTGGCTATTCTGGAGAAAAGGGGGCTGCTGACGGAGCTTCATTTTCCGGGCATACCGAGCCATGTGCCCCTCGCAAGGCTCATCATTGCCAACACCATGAGGTGTAACCTGGTATGCCGCTATTGCTATAACAGGTTCAGTGCAAACTCTCCCGGCCTTGCGCAGAATGATATGTCGGTGAAGACCTTTCATCGGTGCGTGGAATCTCTGGAGGAGGCCAGTGCCGCTCTCCCTCACGTTGAGCTCTGCTTCATCGGCGGCGAGCCTCTCCTGCACCCTGAAATCCTTGACGAGGCGGCAAAGTGGGGTGAGAAGCTCAGAAAAAAAGGGAAGGAGCTCTTTATCTCTGCCACAACAAACGCTACGCTCCTCACCGGTAAGATGGCGGAGTTCTGCCGCAGGAGGCAGATTCACCTGAAGCTCACCGTCGATGGGACTGCCGAGGAGCACGATTGCTCCAGGGTTTTTCCCGGCGGCCGGGGGAGCTTCCAGGCCATCAAGGGATTTCTGCCCGGTTTTTTTTCCACGATATCTCCGAAGGCGCGCTATGCGGCAACCACCATAAATACCCGTGAAAGCGATCCTCTGGAGCGCGTCATCACTCTCTCTGCCATGGGCTTCACAGTGATTGACCTTGTGGAGCTCTATTCAAGAGAGGGGATTATGGGCGGGGGCAGGGAACCGTGCGGTGGCGGCGAGGCGCCTGAACATCAGTTTGCTGAAAAATACCGGCGCCTTCTCGAGTGGCTCCTCGAAAAAGTGCAGCAGGGAATCTATCTCCATGTCATCCCCGTCTATGACCTCGTCAGGAATCTTCATCACAGAAGACCGGCATTCCTGCGGTGCCGGGCGGGAGGAGACAGCCTGGCCGTATCGCCTGACGGCACCATATATGCCTGCCATCATTTTTTTGGTGACGGGCGTTTCGCCCTGGGGAACGTGAGGAGCGCTCTCCCCTCATCGCTGCTCGCGCCTTACAGGGTTCCCGTGGGGGAGCGTCCCGGGTGCTCGGCGTGCTGGGCGCGTCTTTTCTGCGGGGGGCCATGTTTTCACCGCTCCCTGGTGATAGCCGGTGATGCCTTCCCGTGCGTGGAAGTCGAATGCATAAGAATCAGGGCCCTTGTCCAGGAAGTCATAGGTTTCTATCTCAGGCTCAGGAACGAAGAAAACCAGCCGCTTGGCTGGTTCCTTGAACAAGGCGCTTACAGGTGAAGCCTCAGGGCTTCTGCTCTTGTGCCGGCGGCGGCGCAGGGGCGGCATCGCTCCCCGGGAGCCTGTATGCCGGGCCGTAAGTGGGCCCCTCGGCGGGCTCGAAGTTTTTTTGCCAGTACCAGTCAGCCGCTCCGCAGGCAGTATCGATGGCCCAGTGCCCATAGGCGTTCTGGGGCGGCGGAGGATTGGACTGGGGGTGCCACTCGGGTTGCCCGCCGGGCGCGCAGTACCAGCCGCCGGGCTCTTTCTGGGGCTGTGCCTGGGAATCGTCGTCATGGGAGAAGATGCCCTTGAGCTTGTCCTTCATTTTCTCCAGAAAGCTCTTGTCGGAGCTCCCCGATGGGGAAAAAGTGTCAACAGGGGCCGCGTCGTTGGCCACTTTCATGCCCCCCCTGAGGCTTTGAGCGCCCGCCTGTGTAATGATGTTCTTGATATTATCCACCCTCTTGCCCTCCTTGCAGGATACTGTCTCTATAATACTTTAAAATCAGACGCCATGCAAGGGAATGGCCTCAAAAGGCGAAGAGTTAACATTTTTGAAATACTCTTGCGTGGACCTTGGAGCTATAATAACCTTGCCATTCACATAACCATTGGCAGAACTCGAGCAAGGGGGGACTTATCATGGAGATACGCGACAGGGGATCGTTGATACCAGGTGACCGTACTCAGCCTCAGGCGGCTGGGAATGAATCGCCCCAGGCTTTTGCGAACATAAGCGATGCTTTTCAGAAAAGCGCTTCCTCGGCCCCGCCCGTGGATATAAAGAAGGCTGCCGGGGCTCTTCTGACAGGCAGCACAAAAAAGACCGCCGAGGTGAAGTGGACCAAGGAGCTTTCTGTCATGGGCTCCCCCGTGCTTGCCGGCAGCACCCTTATCGTAAGCGACCGCTATCCTGACAAGGCGCTCCACGCCTTTGACGCAAAGACCGGATCGGAGCTATGGCAGAAGAAAATGGGAAGCGATGGCCCTCCTCCGGCCGTTCTTGCCCCCGACGGCTCCCTCCTCTTGGTGGAAGATGACGGATGCCTTCATGCCCTTGATCCTGCAACGGGTGACGACAAGTGGAAACTTCCCATAGGTTCCTCAGCGGCCTCCATTACCGTCTATGAAGATGGCCGGGCTTCGATGCGCGGCGATGGCGGGCTTATCGCCATTGACCTGAAAAACCGGAAGATAACGGCCCGGACGCCCATCACCCAGAACTTTGAATCAGATCCCGTGCTCGGGAAGGACGGCACAGTGTACGGGGGAGGCCATGACGGCTGCGTGTACGCCCTTGAATCGGGAACAGGCAAAGAGAAATGGAAATACAAGACCGGCGATATGCTCCGCAATTCTCCCGCCGTAGGCCCCGATGGTACCGTATACGCGGGGTGCATTGACAAGACCCTTCACGCCATCGATCCTTCGACAGGGGAGGGGAAATGGGAATTCCCTACTGGCCACTGGATCCTTCCCACGCCGGTGGTAGGTCCCGACGGCACCGTTTACGTGGGGAACAACGACAATCTCCTCTATGCCGTGGACCCCGTGTCGGGGCAGCACAAGTGGGAGTTCTACATCGGCGGCGAGCTCCGTGTAGAGCCAGTGCCTGCCGAGAATGGCCTTCTCTATGTGGTGACCGACAGGAACATGGTCCTCTGCCTGGACCAGCAGACCGGCGTCAAGCAGATGCAGTACCATGCCGACAGCTATATTCACTGCCCTCCCGCCTGCGACGGGGAAGGCAACTTCTATTTCGGCTGCAATAACGGAAAGCTCTATGCCATGAATGTACCGGCCCTCACCATGAAGGCCGAGGCGGAGAAGATCGCCAAGAATCCCGAGGCCGCGCCGGTAGAGCAGCAGAAGACGGTGGAGCAGGATGAGGAGTTCATCGTGATAGATGGATTGAAGCTCCCGAAGAAGAAGGAAGATCCCGGAAAGGCCTGACGCCTGCCCCGGCGCTATCCCCTGCCTACGGGGAGGCGGATGCCTCCGATATCGACGCAGTCCTCTTCCAGGACAATCTTGAGCGGGCTGCCGTCGTCGGGCACAGACTGTTCGCGGATTTTCATCACTGTCTCATCAAGCTTGCTTATGTTGATGCCGAGGCATCCTCCGGTGTTGTCGCTGCCGTAGAGGATACCCTTGCTCTCGTCGAGGGTGAGCTTCGAGTGGAGCCATAACCCGGGCTCGAGGGTCCACTTCACCGTTCCGCCGGGGCTGAGGCAGTATATTTTGCTGACGGGATCTTCTTCCATGGCCCTGTGCCAACCCTTTTTCCAGGGCCGCTTTGTGGCGGGATCGGCAGGCTCATCAGCCTTTATGAGGAGGCTGCCGTCGGCCATCAGCAGCGGATCGTCGCAGTTCCCGCCCGGCATGGGCCTGTACCATTTCAGCTCGCCGGTGGCGGGCTCGAGGGCGTCGAGGCAGTATTTCTCCCGGCCTTCCTTGCGCTGGATATACACGGTGCCGTCAGGTCCCACGAGAGGATCCCTCACGTACTCGGCGCTCCTGCTCTGCCACAAGGTGCTTCCGTCGGGCTTCTGGGCCCGGACCGCCCGTTTGTTCCAGTCGCCGAGCTCCTCGGTGGTGAAGACCGTGCCGTCCTGTCCCACCGCCATCCCCAGGTAAGAGTGGGGATCCTGCGTGCCTTTGAATTTCCCTGTCTCCTTGCCTGTCTTAGGATCAAGGATATGGATCTGGTGATCCACGTTGGAGGCAAGATAATAGCTGCCGCCGGGCCCCTGTCTGAGGTGCCCGACTTCCCCGTATTCATAGTCCGAGAGGCTGAAGGTCCAGTTGCAGGCTCCCGAGCTCATATCCAGGCCAAAGAGCCTGTTCTTGAGGCAGAGGATCATGGTGTTTGAGGGGGCATCAAGCAGTATGCGGTCATCTTCCTCGGTCTTGGAGCCCGTGCCGGTCACCTGCTGGGTGTATTCCCAGCGTTTTCCTCCCTGGGGATCATGCGAGGCAATCTTCATGGTGCCGAATGAGCTGTCGGAGAAGTAAACATTACCCTTACTGTCAATAGCCGGTTCCCTGCCGAAAGTGTCTTCCACTTTTGTGCTCCATAAGACGGCTCCCTTGGTATCAACGGCATAGAGGAAGTCCGATCCGGCTCTTACATAGACATTTCCCGGAGGGCCGGTGACGGGAGGCGCATTGGAAGCAGCAGGAGCCTGGAAGCTCCACATGACCTCGGATGGCACCTTTACGGCCTGCTCTTCTCCCTTGAAGAGGGCCTCGGAGGCGCTGGCGGTGGAAATATTTTTCATGGTCCGGGGGGCTGTATTCTGCGGCGTGGCAGATCCGGACCAGGTGTCCTTTGCCTGATCGGTCGGGAGAGAGCCCCCTGAAAGCCCATTCGCCGGTGCAGCCGTGGTCGCTCTCTGTGCCGGACCTTGTGCGGTTCTGTCAAAACTTATCTCCATAGAGGTTTTCCTCCCCTTCTACCGGTAGTATCCTGCCGCTCAAGTCTCTTCGAGCCACTCTCTTATATTACTCTCAATGTATAGAAATTTCAAGAGGCCTGAAGGTCTTCTCATTTTCCCCCTGACATGATAAAATAATAAGGCATCATAACGCTGCCCCACCGGGGGACAGCACAGGCGGGAGGAAAAGGTGAGCTTTAATAATGATTCAGGCCCAGGCCGTTCTTCTTCAGGCAGGAAGCGCGGTTCCCTCACCCAGAGGGATTTCGCCCGGATGGAGGCTGAGCACCGCGAGAAGGTCACTCAGAAGGGGACCGAAGAGAAGCAGGAGATCAAGAAAGTGAAGGATTGCATCACTCTTGGGGTAAAGGGCGGCCTGGTTCTTCTTCTCGGTATCGGAGGAATATGTGCCTGGCCCGTTTTCTGCACGACGACCCTCTCGGACCATCGCCATATCGTCTTTATAATTCCATTCTGCCTCATCACCCTCATCGGCCTGGTGATAGTCATCATGGCAGGGGTGAAGTTCTTTTCCCTGAAGAGGGGCGGCGCGGGAAGCAGATAGCGGCCCTCATTTTTTCAGGAATATCTTCTTTGTCATTCAGAGAAGGAGCAAGGAAAATGCCCTTTCTGTCAGAGATAAAGCTGCAGGTCCGCTATGTGGAAACCGATCAGATGGGTGTGGTCCATCATTCCGTGTACCCGGTATATTTTGAAGCCGGCAGGACAGATTTCTTCGCGCGCCACATCCTCTCTTATTCCGAGTTCGAAAGAAGGGGAATCTGGGCTCCCGTGGTGTTTTTCACGTGCCAGCTCAGATCGGTGGCCCGGTATGAAGACTGGCTCACCATCGTGACGGTCCCCGTAGGGATGACCAATGCGCGAATTACCCTGGCCTATGAAGCGAAAAAGGACCATGAGCTCATTGCCTCAGGAACATCGGTGCACACCTTCATCTCGCCCGAGAGAAAAATAGTGAAAATGACGCGCTTTCCCGGGCTCTATGAAAAGCTGAGAGAGGTTTTCCAGGGCTCTTCATAAGTACCCCGGCTCTTTTGTGATTCAAAAGGAATAAACAGCTCTCCAGGTGAATCCACCTCGGGATAATGCATTTTCGAGAGAGGTGCTCAATGAAACTACTGTGCCGCGCCCTGTTTATTCTCATGATGGTATTCCAGGGAGCCCCCGCCTGTGCCGGCAAGGAATTCGGGAGCTTCGACAGCACCATGGAGCGCTACATGACAAAGCACCAGATCCCCGGCGGCGCCCTGGCAGTCGTCAAGGACGGCCGCCTTGTCTATGCCCGGGGATACGGCGTGGCAGACAGGAAGAAAGGGGAGCCTGTAAAGGAAACATCGCTTTTCCGCATTGCCAGCATCTCAAAGCCTTTCACTGCAGCAGCCCTTTTTACTCTCATCCAGAAAAGCGGCGGCAAGGTGAGCCTTGATTCACACGCTTTCCCTCTCCTCTCCAGTGAGAAATATCCTGCCGTCAAGGACCCTGCCGACCCGAGGCTCAGGCAGATTACCCTCCGCCATCTGCTCCAGCACACGGCGGGCTGGGAAAGCGGGGAGAGCGGCGACCCCATGTTCCAGTCCCGCCCTATTGCCGAGGAGCATGGCATGACGCCTCCTGCCCGCCAGGAGCAGATCATAGACCACATGCTCAAAAAACCTCTTGATTTCGATCCGGGAAGCCGCTACTCGTATTCCAACTTCGGGTACTGCGTGCTGGGCAGGGTGATTGAGGCGCTATCGGGCCAGGGCTACGAAGAATACGTGAAAGAGAGCCTTCTTGAGCCTATGGGAATAAAGGGCATGCGCCTTGGCAAAACCCTCCCCGGCGAGCGCGCTCCCGGTGAGGTATGTTATTATGAGAGTGATTCAACACAGGAGTCCAGCGTATTTCCCGGAAAGACGCCGCCTGTGGTCCTCCGTCCCTATGGAGGCTTCTGCCTTGAAGCCATGGACTCCCATGGCGGCTGGCTTGCATCGGTCTTAGACCTGGCAAGGTTTGCCTCTGCCCTTGACGGAATGTCATGCCGGGAGCTTTTCACTGCCGAGTTCAGGAAGGCCATGTACGGGCGGCCGCCAGCCCCCGCCTGGATTGAAGATGATGGCAGCCCCTCGGACTATTATTACGGGTGCGGCTGGCTCGTGAGGCCTGTGGGGTCTTCAGGGAAGGCCAATTACTGGCATGCCGGCCTCCTCCCGGGGACCTACTCATTGCTTGTGCGCCGTCATGACGGTTTTTCATGGGTCGTCCTCTTCAATGAGTGCGCTCTTTCAAACTATGTCGAGTACGGCGAGATTGATCTGGCGCTCCACGAGGCTGCAGCAGGTGTCACAAGGTGGCCGGACCATGATCTCTTCCCTGCATACCGCTGAAGCAGAGCGGCTCTCTTTCCCGGCTCCGAAAATTTACAATTTCTCAATATCCCTGAGGCCCGTAATAAGGTATAATCATCTTGAGGGTGAAACCCAGTTTTCGAGAGGAGCAGCGCTATGGTGGGTGAAGTGCAGTTCCCGGCCTTCAGAAACGTCAGTCTCCCTTTCACGGAACCGCAGGCCCGGAATCTTTCAGAGCCTGCAGCAGTCGATGAGCCTGCTGATTCTTTCAAGCCCCGGGGCGATGTCCCTGGTGAGTCTGCGGAGAGGAAAGCCCCTGCTGCCCCTCACGGGGAAGCGGCCGCAAAGAAGAAGCCCAAGAGCAACAAAAAATCAGAACCGGAAAACAATCCGCCTCCCCCGGAAAGCGCCGCATCGCCGGGTAACCTCATAAAGATCCCCCTCATCCACACGAACGACCTTCATGGCGCTACCCGCACCCTCCCTGCCGTTGAAAAGGTTGTTGAAAGGCTGAAGCGTGTCAACCCTGATGCAGTGCTGGTGGATTCGGGCGACGCGGGCAACACGGCCAATCACGGCGACCCCGACCGTTTCGGCAGGATTGTCGAGTTTTTCAACAAGGAAGGCTATACCGCCGTGGTGCCGGGGAACCACGAGTTCCAGTGGGGCAGTGGCGTGGCAGTCAAGGAATATTTCAAAGAGCTCAAGGCGAGAGTCGTAAGCTCCAACCTGCTTGATAAGGATACCCAGAAGCCTATCTCAGGCACTGTCCCATACTTCATAGCCGATATCAAGGGGGTAAAAGTAGGCTTTGTGGGAATTACCACCACAAAGATGCACACACCGCAGCATCCCGAGATGGGCGATGATATTACGGCCCTTTCTGAATCAGCATCCCTTCTCAAGAGCGTCGATGAGATGCGCCATGAAGGCGCAGAGGTCATCGTAGCTCTTGTCCACAAGGGAATCACCGATATCAAGGATGAGGGCAGCCACCTCACCGAGGACTACACCCTCAGTGATGAGGAAGTGCAGCTCAGCATGGAGGAGCTCAAGCACCTTGCCGCCCAGGTTCCTTACATTGACGTCATTGTCGCGGGTCATGACCACAAGACGGCCAACGCGGCCTTTGATACAGGTCCTTACCCTCACAAGACCTATATCGTCGAAGCCGGCTCCCATGGCCGCCAGGTGGGGGAGATTGATCTCTACGTGGACCCTGTGACCAGAAAGGTGATCGACGCCGATATGAAGGTGTACCCGACCAGGAGGTACGTCGTCAATGCCGCGGAAGGGTCCCCCGCTGAAGCAAAGGGCCCTGACAATGCGTAAAACTGGCTGTGGCTTCTGGCGGTGAAGCTGTTGGGTCTTCAGTGACCTTGCACTGGTTCAAATCAATCGGCATGTTTCTGCGCTTCGTGGCAGGCTGCCTCCCGGGCGTCCTGTTCTGTGTAAACCTTTGCGTAGCGGTCGCTTTCTCTCAGGCGCTCCACGTAGATCCCCTGCGCCAGTTTTTCCCGGTGAGCCGATCAAAAAAGGTGCCAACCTGCAGGGGTTTCGGGAACTTTCAGGAAATGATCCGGTATGAAAAAGATCCTGCTGATTCTTTTGTGAGGACGCATATGGAACTCCCTGGAAAGGGCAATCCCTTCCCGAGAAAGCTCTATATCTACCGGTTTCCCTACGGCACGATCAGTGATCTCGTCGGCTATGAGATCTTTATCGCTCTCATGGAAGAGTGCGACCTTTTCCGGCTTGAAGGGGATTTCCTGGAGATAGGGTGCTTCATCGGCGGCGGCACGGCAAAGCTTGCGAAGGCTGCGCTTCCCTGGGGGAAAAAGGTCTATGCCGTCGATATTTTTGACCCGGACGTTGACAGGACCGTCAATACCGCCGGCTATGCAATGGCCGATATCTACCATCTGCTTCTGGGCGGCCGCAACCAGGAAGAGCTTTTTCTCGAGAACACAAGGGAATATCCCAACATCCGCGTGGTGAAAGGCGACTCAAGAACGCTCCGTTTCAGTGAGGACCAGAAATTCGTCTTTGCCTTTCTGGATGGGAACCATGAGCCTGAAGTGGTGAAGCATGATTTCCATGCCATCTGGCCTCATATAGTTCCAGGAGGCATCATGGCCTTTCACGATTACGGGGGCGACCTGCCCCAGACGACAGGGGCGATTGATGAGCTTCTTGATGAACACAGGGAACAGATTGCAAGGAAGGAGACCATTCCCCCGCGATGGCTCATGCTGGTCCTTAAGAAGTAAGGAGGAAGCAGTGATAAAAGATTTTGCCAGCGTCGTGCTGTGCACCTACAACCGCGCCCACCTCTTGAAGCGGTCCCTCAAGTGTTACGCCAGGCAGACCGAGAAGCGCTTCGAGCTTATCATTCTTGACGATGGCTCTTCCGATGACACAGAGGCTCTCGTGAAGTCCTTTTCAGGCCAGCTCAAGATCAGTTACGTGAAGCTCGATGACAAGAAGCCGGGGGAGTGGAGGGATGCCGGCGCCATCGTCAACCGCGGCATCATGAAATCAAGGGGGGAGTTTGTCTACATCGCCCATCCCGAGGTGATGATCTGTTTTGACTGCATTGAAAAGGCCAACAGAACCCTGAGAGCCCACCCCGACCACTACTTTAACTCCCGGACCTATTATCTCACCTTCTCGATGCAGGAGAAGATTGACTCGGTGGACTGGGAGAACGATTTTTATGCCATAAGGAACATAGAGGGATTTTATGACAACAAGGAGCCTCTCTACAAGGAGGAGTACCTCGGCATGGTAATAAACCCGTACAGCACGCCCTCATTTGCCGAGACCTGTGATGAGTGGGAATCCTGGATTTTCGGCGGTATGCTTCGCACGAAGTGGAAGGAATTCGGGGGCCTCAACGAGTCCGATCACTGGGGCACCGTGGATTTCGACTTTATCCAGCGCCGGAGGCTCCTGAACTGGGTGACCAACTCGCCGAAAGACATTTTTGTGATACACCAGAACCATGACAAGGCCGAGGGGCAGTTCCAGCCCACCGTGAGGGATTTTGACTCGATGCTGAAGGACACGGTGAAGCAGTTCGGGAGGAAGCGCAATTTTCTTAAAGATATGGAGCTTTAGATGAGCTTTGAGCACTTCAGGTATCTCGTGGCCGGTGCGGGGTTCTTCGGCGCCACCATAGCGGAAAGAATTGCCGCCGACATGGGAGAGCCCGTGGCCCTTGTTGAAAAGAGAGCCCATATAGGCGGTAACTGCTACACGGAGACTGATCGGGAGACGGGTATAGAATTCCACAAGTACGGCTCCCATATTTTCCATACCTCGAGCGAGGCGGTATGGCGTTATATAAGCAGGTTCTCCCCTTTCAACGATTATCAGCACAAGGTGCTTACCGAGCATAAGGGCAGGGTGTATCAGATGCCCATCAATCTCAGCACCATAAATGCTTTCTATGAAGCCAATTTCAAGCCCTCGGAGGCCCGCGCGTTTCTCTGCAGCGAGATCGAAAAGGAGGGCTCCCCGACACCCTCAAATTTCGAGGAAGTGGCCATTTCCTCCGTGGGAAGGCCTCTCTATGAAGCCCTTATCAGGGGGTACTCCATCAAGCAGTGGGGCGTCGATCCAAGGGAACTTCCCTCTGATATCATGGCAAGGCTTCCCGTATCTTACAGCTATCACAGCAACTATTTCAACGATCCCTGGCAGGGCCTCCCTCTCTGCGGCTACACCGGCGTCTTCGAGAAAATGCTTGCCCACCCCAATATCTCTCTCCATCTCAATACGGACTTTTTTGAGGTGCGCCACCTGCTGGGCGATGACTGCCTGATCGTCTATACGGGGCCTCTTGACCGCTTTTTCAACTACCGGCACGGCAGACTGGCATGGCGGACCTCCCTTTTTGAACGGGAGATCCTTGAGGAGGGAGATTACCAGGGCACGGCCGTGATGAATTATGCAGACTCCGCCGTCCCCTTCACCAGGATCCATGAGTTCAGGCACCTTCACCGCGAGAGAGCCTATGGAGAGAAAAAGACCCTGATATTCCGCGAGTATTCCAAGAGCCTTGAAGGCGATGACGAGCCTTACTACCCTGTGAACAGGAGTGAGGACCGGGAAACCTATGAGCGCTATATGCAGGATTCCCGGGGGCTCAGGAACGTCATTTTCGGCGGAAGGCTGGGAACTTACCGCTATCTCAACATGGACAGGGTGATAGAGGCTGCCCTGAAGGTATACGAAGAGAAGATAAAGGTCCCTTTGCCGCCGTCGCCGTGAAGCCGGGCTCCCCTATTTTTTCTTTTCATCCTGGAATACGGCATCGTCGATGCCCCCGTTTATCCTGTACTCGCCGTACTCAGCCTGGGCTTTGCCCTTCAGGTGCTTCTTGGGAAACTCAAAGTGCCCAATAAGTTTGTCAAATACATGAAAGCCTTCCACCACCCGGTATGAGCTCTCTATGGTCATCATGCCCTTGTCACGGTAATAGGAGACCTGCCTGGAGAAAAGGTAGGACTTTTTATCAACCCATAACTCGTTTTTCAACAGGTCACCCTGCCCCATCACAGGGATAAGCTTCACAAGGAAATAGTCTTTCCCGTTTTCATTGACCTCCTTCACCTTGCCTGTCCACTCCCGGGGGTCGGGGAGGCTCCAGCCGAAGGCCTGGGGATACTGGGCCAGGTAGTGGGGGCCCTTGCTTATCTTGAGCCTGTGCTTGTCAGGTGTCTTGAAATAATAGGTCCCTTCAATGTAAAGAGCAGTGTCGATAATGGAATAGCTCGCCAAGCCCGTTATCCTTATGGGTGATGAGTAATCCTTGAGCCCCGCATTCGCTTCTTTCATCTTCTGGAGCACTGCCTCAAGGCTGAGGGACTTCCCTGCCTCTCCTGGCCCCGGCGTGATGACAGGCGAAGCCTCCGGAGACGGGGAAGGGGGAGGCGAGAGCTGCGGCGCCGGGGATGCTGCAGGTATCCCGGTGGAAGGTGATGTCACCGGTGCCGCTGCCGGGAGAGCCGGAGAGGGAGAAGGTACTTCGCCGCCCTGAGCTGCTGGATGACACAGCAGAGAAAGTGACAGGATAAGGAGAAAAGAGAGAAAGGTGAGGCAGTAGTGTGCCCTTTCCTTTGCCATGGTAATCACTCCCGCTTTCTTTTCCAGATGGTAATCCTCAAGAGAGATATGAAAACAGGGGTGATTTTATTCCATAGAGGTTCCCCCCGGCGGAGGCCGCCCCGGGAGAGCCCCGTCAGTCATTGTCTATTGACACCGCTATCACCGGCAGGGCGCTCCTGTCGGGAGGCGGTGCGCAGATTCCGCAGACTCTCACCCCTGACTTACTGATCCACCATTTCTGGCTTTTGTGGGCAAAGCATATCTCCCTGTCACACCACGCCGATGATTTCATCGCCGGCTTTTTCACGTCATATGCTTCATAAGATAAGGCGTACATGGCAGCAATTCCTCCTATGGTTTTGGATTCATTATAAGGGGGGGGTGTGACATCAGTATGGCAGTCGTTGATATGAAAAAAAATTCAGGCAAGGTGTCGAGGTGAAGAAAGCTCTGCCCGCGATCCGCAGAGTATCATCTCTTGTGTCATGGTCCCTTCTCTGCTATAATAGGAGGTGCACAGTGAAGTCCACACAGGGGGCTCCGTCACGATGAGGATTTATCTGGTCCGCCACGGCGAGACCTCATACAACAAGGAAGGGAAGATGCAGGGCCGCATCGACATTCCTCTTGATAAAGAGGGTGAAGCCCAGGCCGAGGCGCTGGGAGCGTATTTCAAGGATGAAATGGTGAAGAATGACGGGAATTTCTCGGCAGTCTATGCAAGCCCTCTTACAAGGGCTGCCCAGACTGCGGCGCCCGTGGCACAGGCATTGAACCTGCCCGTAAAGAAGGATGGAGGCCTCACGGAGCTGGACATGGGTGAATGGGAGGGGAAGACCAGGAATGAGATCGCTTCCTGGAAGGATGCCCAGGGGGTGCCCCTCTTCCAGAAATGCTTTACCGACCCCCTTCATAATCCCATGCCCGGCGGCGAGACGCTCCCCTCAATGGAACGCAGGGTTACGGCGTCGCTCAACGAGATCATCAGGAACTCCCTGCCCACGGAAAGCGTTGTCTGCATCACTCACGGCGGAGCTATCGCCATAGCGCTCTGCCACGTGCTGGGAAAGAGCCTCCAGGAAGTACCCAGGAACATGGTGCAGAACGCTTCTGTCACTGTCATCGAGGCAGATCAGGATCTGGATCATGGGATGCTTCTCATCCGTGATAATATCTCTCACCTGAAGACACCGCAGGGCTCTCCCCCGAAAAGAGCATAGACTGCCGCCGCGGGCTTCACTCACCGCTGCCCATATGTTTGAAAAGGTCTTCTGTCAATTCCCTTATGTCTTCCTCGGCGCTCATTTTCGCCACAGCCTTTTTGCCGATCTTCTCTTCAACAGCCTGCAGGGGTTCTCTGAGAGACGGGTCTGCAGCGGCAACGAGGACTTCATCATCTGTGAGCCGGCAGGGAAGGAGATGGTGCGCCCGGCAAAACTCAATACCCATGAGGTCTGCGAGATTCTCGTCGATTTCCTCATCGTCGATGTCAAGATATTCGTAATCGGCCCAGCGTGCAATGACTCTCGTGAGGGCCTTGCGCGGGAAAACGCCCTGCTCCGGGAAAAGGGCCTCGACGGGTCTTCCCGTCTTCGAGAGGGCCAGGCATTTTTCATAGAGGGCCTCGGTGAGAAGACCCTCTTCGCGCAGCAGGTCTGCAAGGCTCCCGCTCCTTCCCTCAAGGTGCTTTTCAATAAAACATGCCATGTGCACCTTGTTGAGCTCTGTGAGAGAAGTGGCAGGCTTCATGAGGTTCAGAAGCTTTATGGTGGCTTTCTTTTTATCACTGAGCCCCGAGGGGCAGTCCTGCCGGACCCTTTCAAGGACAAGGGAAATCCGCTCGCCGAAGTTTGAGAATGAGATGATGGTGCCGGCTGAAAAGAGGGAAGAGCCGATTGTCACGGTCTTCTCGTTGAGGGACTTGAGAGTCTCGGCCCTGGAGGGCCATTCCCCGAGAGGGAGCGCTGCAGCTTTCACCAGCTCACTTTCATTGAAGAAGTAGACAAAGCATTCCTCTTCCTCTGCATCAAAGAGAATCGCTGAAAAAGGGGGGGTTCTGCCTGTGAAGTCCAGAAAAATCCTCATGAGGAGAGGATCGGTCAGCTCAAAAGCATGGTCATTCGGTGGCAGCCCCTTTTCCGGTGTTTTTTCCATGGCGGCCTTCTCGCCGGTATAAGGCGATAAGGTGCTCATTTCTTTCTTGGGATGGGACAGGATCTTTTTCAGGAAATCCACCGGAACTCCTTGGGTATCTGGGATCTCACTGCAAATATTCCCTCTTGCCGTGAGCACTCTCCTCTTCCGGAGAAATATTTCCCGGAAGTGCTCAATCTCTGGATCCCATCCAGGAATTTCAGATGCTTCCGGGAAACCATAGAGTGGTATTTCACAGATTATCCAGGGAGAAGAGACGCCATGAAGGATTTCATGTCCCACCTTGCCAGGGGCGCCGGGAAAATACTGCTGAAGTATTTCCGCCGCCCCCTTGAATTCACGGAAAAGAAGGATGCCGGTTTTGTCACGAGGGCTGACCTTGAATCGGAGGCCTATCTCATCGGCGAGATACAGAGAAGGTTTCCCCGGAGCGACATCATCGCCGAAGAGTCGGGGGAGCGCATCGGGAACAATCCTCTCAGGTGGATCATAGACCCTCTTGACGGGACGACAAACTACGGAAACGCCATCCCTTTCTTCGCCGTCTCCATCGCCCTGGAGCAGCAGGGCTCCCTCACCTGCGGTGCCATTTACAACCCCGTCACGGAAGAATATTTTTACGGGGAAAAGGGGAAGGGGGTCTGGCTCAATGATGAGGCCGTCACAATCTCTTCGCAGACTGATCTCTCGAAGGCCGTGCTTGCCACAGGTGACACCTATTACCGCGGCGAGGGGTTCAGAAAGGACATGGAGGTTATTACCAGGGTATACGCACAGTGCCGGGTCGTGAGGCTGCAAGGCTCAGTGGCCCTGGCTCTTGCCTACACCGCAGCGGGAAAGCTTGACGGCTTCTGGCTGGAGCACTGCAACAGCTGGGATGTGGCGGCGGGTATTGTCATGGTGAGGGAAGCAGGCGGGATAGTGGAAGATTTTACAAGAGAAGGACCAGGCGCCGGGATTCCCTCTTCAATCGTGGCGGCAAACCTGCTCCTTCTCCCCGGAATCAGGGACCTCCTCAATCGCCCTTGACAAGAAGCTCTCCAAGAGCCCCGCAGTTGACAGCCGGCTCTGAGGCAGAACAAGAGAGCCCCTCAAAGGGGCTCTCTTGTCATTGTTACCGGTATAAGGACAGGGGTGGTCAGCTTTCCTGCTGATCCTGGTGCCAGGCGAGGAGCGCCCTTGCCGCCCTTGTCTGCTCGCTCACCGCCTCATCGGTGCCTCCCGCGCTGCGGGAAATCTCAAAGCCGCCCTGTCCCGCAGCCTTCTCTATCTCCCGGCAGGCCTGGTAGGAGAAAAAGTCGCCCGAGGCAATCTTGTCCATCAGAAGGGGAGTGACCTGCACTCCCATGGCCACGATCTCTTTGAAGGCTCCTGTCTTGCAGTAGTCGGCAGGATTTGAGGACATGCGCACCCCGGGGGATTTTCGGAAGGCCATCCAGTCCTCATAGCGGCTGTTAAAAGCATCACGTACCCCGGCGGGGACCTGTGCCGCTTTTTCCTTCACGGTCGCCGCAACTTCCTTGGGTATCTCGGGCGGTTGGGCCTGTTTCATTGCCCGCGGCGCTCCTTTCATGGCATAGTATTTCGCAATCTTTCCATAGACGTCACTGTCCAGTTCGTCCCTGTCATGCTGGATCTGCAGGTCCTGCCCGCACTTGCTCTCCCACCGGGGGCCATGATCGGGCCCGGAAATGGAGCCATGAGTGGGCCCCTCGTCATTCACCCAGTGGGCCACAGTGCCCTGTTCAGCGGGAACAAGGCCATAGCCGCCGTAGAAGATGTCAAAGGCCTTGTCGGGAGTGAGGGCGGGGTACATCTGGGGTGGCCAGAACCACTGGTGGGTCTCACCTACTGTCCAGGAGATGCAGTTGTATTCCGGCGTCGCCTCGGCAGATACGACGGCCCTCTCCACGTCAAGCTTCGGGAAGTACTCCCTGAATGATGCCTTTTCCTCTTCCGTCATCGGCCGGGGAAGAGTCCGGGCGGAAACGCCCTCGATGGCCGAGACGCTTTTCGCCTGCCCGGCCTCAGGGGGTTTCCCCCTTTCTGCTCCATTCTTTTCAAAGGCGTCATGCGGCAGGGACATTTCTTCAGGCTTCTCTGCCGGTGCCTGATACGAGCGCGGAACTTGCGGGGAAACTGCCCGTGAGAGAGGATCCATGATCTACCACCCCTTATCTCTGAACCTCTGCACCACCATAGTAGCAGAAAAGAGGTCCCGGGGCAATGAACAAATTATTAATGTACCGGCGCCTCTCTTCAGATCTTGAAGAAGACGGTCTCACCGAGCCGGATCCTTTTCACATATGAGCTGATATCCACTTTTCCCCCCAGCTTTTCGGAGAGGTATTCGGGGTTTCCACAGTGGTAAAGGTAAAACCGAAGCGAAGGCGAAAGCTTTCTGGCCTTCAGAATGATTTCCGGCTCCTCCTCGAAGCCGCCCACATAGAGCGCATTTCTGCGGTCCATGGGGAATTTGCAGTGCATGCAGGTGGCAAAGAGAGCCAGGCCCTCTCTGGTCTTCACCTTGAGGACATTTTCATATTCTGGCTCCTTTTTATAGCCCCGGCGCTCTACCACCCTGGTGCCATCGAGGATCACGTTTTCCCATTTTTTTCTATACTTCCCGTTTATGATGCTCAGGTGATCGGTAAGGACAGTCTCGCCGGGGTGGAGCACTATGGGAGTCCTGGCTTTTACCCTTCTCCCGGTAAGATCTCTGGAATCGAAATAGATCAGGCCTTCCTTCATATCTTCGGTGATGAACACGGGGACATTGGGATAATACTTCTGCATGAGCTCAAAACCGCCGATATAGTTGGGGAGATGGGCGTGAGAGATGATAACGAAGTCAGGGGGCGTGCACAATTCTTTGATTCCGTATGAGGCGAGCTCTCTCTCAAAGAGCATGCGGTTGTAGTTCCATACAGGCGGCCTGGCGCCAAGATCAAAGTAGATTTTCAGCACCCCGTCGGTGATATTCTGCAGCAGAGCTTTCTTGTCGGCGCTCTTTAAGGGAAGGCGGGAAAACATCCTGTAAAGGGGGGTGCTGGCGGTGACTTTTTCTGAAAAGAGAGCCACATTGAAGACTCCCCGGTCATCCTTCAGCAGCTGCCTCTCATAAGGGTAAAGATCACCTGTGGCTGGAAAAATGTCATCGAGGATCGTGAACGTGTTCATCATGGGAACGGGGGAGGCGGCTTCGATACGGCCACCTGACGCCATGACAACAATACAGAGGAGGAAGATCGCGAGCAGTCCTGAGGTTCTGCCTGCCGGGAGCTTGAAGTGAAGAGTGCTGCTTTGATGTATGGGGTGCTTTGATGCCATGATTGTGCCGTTTCTTACTGACTGTGCTGAAGCGGTGCCTCCAGTGGAGCGTATGTGACGCTGAAATAGCCTGGAAGCGAGGGGTGTCTTCTCAGGATCCTCTCATAGTGGCTCCATGAAGGTATCTCCTCGACGGTGGCATAGACTTTCTGGTGCGGGAGGTACACGCACCGGGCGACAGGCTCCGAGTGGTAAGGGAGATAACCTCCCATAAGGCGGCAGGCAAGTGGTCGTGCCCGGTAGACAAGGCATCCACCCTCTCTCAGCAGAAGGGGGCAGGGCGCGGGGGGCTCACCCAGGCGGGGATCGCGCTTTCCGGGAAGAAGGGGGGAAAAATGAAGGGAGAAAGGTGCGCCGATCCTGGAAAGCTCAAGGTCCATGAAGTCAAATTCATAACCTGAGAGCACTATGTGGTATGAGCAGCATTCTCTGCAGGAACCGCAGGGATTTTCTTGCTCAAGCTTCGGCAGGTTGCTGTCAAGGTTCTGGTAAAAGGCGATAAGGTCTGAAAAGTCTTTGTGGGTTCCCATTAAGAATTCCTTGAAGCATGAATTCGAGAGAACACCGTGAAATCCTCTTATTCCCCCTTGACCGATGGCGTAAGAGTGGCATGCCCCATGCCATGGTTTCGGTGCGGCAGGTGAAAGAAGGGCATTCCGTTCCACCTGTTGAAGTCTATATTTATGAATATTGAAGCCAGAGAGGGAACACCAGGGGATATCGAGGAGATCATCGCGCTCTTTGAGGGCAAGGACCAGTTTCTCTCGATGATGTGGTCTTCCATGGGTGACGAGGTGAAGAGCTTTCATGTGAGGAGCCTGAGAAGCAGGGCTCACCTCATAGGCCAGGGAGGCGATTTCAAGGTCTTTGTCGCCGAGAGGAGCGGCGACAGGAAGGCAGTGGCTTACCTTGTACTGTTTCTGGATATTGTGGAGACCATCACGGGGGAGAAGCAGGGCTTTATCTTTGACTACGCCGTCTCCCCTGACCATGCCGGAGGTGATGCCCTTCCCCTGCTTTTCAGGAAGGCCGAGGAGGCAGTGAGGGAGAGAGAGATACAGTACCTGGTGATGGAGATCTTCGCGCAGGACAAGGAAGGCGAGAAGAGGGCTTTCCGGGAAGGCTTCGGGAAGGAAATGAACAGGATTATCCTCAGGACGGCCGTTAAGCCCCTCCCCCGTCATGATCCCGACCCTTTCATTGTCAGAAAAGCGCAGAGCGAGGATCTCTTTTTCGTGTTATGGCTCAACACGCAGTGCGCATCATTCACCATTCCCTCGGGGCGGGACAGGCCCAAGGATGACGTGCAGTACCGGTACCTCCGCATATATTCTGAGCTCTCCCTTGAGGAGAGTGAGGACTTTACCGCCCTCATCATTGAAGATGCCGTCAAGGAGACACCCGTGGGGTATCTTCTGTTCAAGACCAACGCCTGCGATGCCATCACGGGGGCCCGCCTTGGATATGTCTATGACATAGCCATTCACCCTGATTACTGGGGAAAGCGGGCAGCC
The DNA here is from genome assembly GCA_031082125.1 of Candidatus Eremiobacterota bacterium. Classification (NCBI taxonomy): domain Bacteria; kingdom Bacillati; phylum Vulcanimicrobiota; species Vulcanimicrobiota bacterium. The sequence goes on along the minus strand of JAVHLM010000003.1, from coordinate 281,670 downwards.
CAGAGGCTCATGAAGGAAGGCATCAACCTCCTCAGCGAAAAGGGGATCCCCTTCTGCCTCGCCGATATCAGCGAGGGGAACCAGCGAGCCCTGAAGACCGCCATAAAAAGCATCGGTTTTCATCTCGAAAGCATCAGATGGATGAAAAAGCTTGGTGTGATTGAGAGCGCGTCAGGTGCATGAAGACTCTCATCAAGCACGGAGAGTGCATCGGCAAGGCACGGAGGCTTGAGAGCGCCTCCCCCGGAAATCTCATACCAGAGTATGATTCTTCTGTCGAAACCCTTGCTGCCATACTCCTGGCCGAATTGACGAGGCAATTGTTAACAAAAGTTTACATTTAAGGTCTTTACTGGCGATGCCATGAGTGTGATATACAAGTAAAGAACAAAAAACAAGGAGGAAATTATTATGGACGGGATACAGAAAGTGTTTGAGCAGGCCGGCGGAGGGATGGCGAAGGGTATGGAAGGGCTTGGTGAGGTTCTCACCGCACCCCTTGCAAAGCTTAAGGGTGACAAGAAGGATGACAAGGAAGCGGAGAAGAGCGCAGCCCCCGTGATCATCAATATCATCAACCAGGCCAAGGGTGATGAAAGCCAGCAGGGCGGCGCATCTGCCACGGCCTCAGCCTCAGCAGTGGCCGGTGACTGGAAGCAATAAGTCCGGTAAGGAAAACTAGAGGATTCTTCTATCAGAGCGAGGAATATTTATCCCTTGCGGGAGCTCAGCGTGTTCCGCAGGGGATATTTTCATGCTCTGCTCATCGGTGAAAGGGTTCACCGCAGAGAGAATGCAGAGTATATTCTTTTTCACGATGAAAGGAGAACAGCTATGTCCGATGTAGAGGAGGAAGGCGGTTTCTGGAGCAGGATAAGCGGTTCAGACAGGATCATGTGCGACAACTGCGGCCATGGAAATCCCCACGGTGCCGAAATATGCGAGGAGTGCAGCACTCCACTCCCCGGAGAGGGCGATGACGAGGAAACGCTCAACACCGTGATAGGTGAAGTGACAGGCTCCCACGGCAAGATGAAGAAAGTGCCGCTCCAGGATGCCAAGCATCTCAAGAACCTGAGAAAAGCCTGCGAAGGTGTCGAGGCGGGCACCATGACCAAGGACGAGTACCGTCAGGTGGTAAGACCCATCTATACAATGACGCAGATGGGGGTAAACCTCTTCAAGAGTGACGTGGTGAAGAAGAAGCTTGATGACCTGCCGCCCGAGGAAGTGGAGCTCGTGAAGAATACGCAGAACGAGCTTGAGAGGTACCATGATGGGGTCTCCCTCATGCTGGGGTATATTGAGATAGGGAATCCCGCTATGGCAAGGGCAGGCTTCAATACCGTGGAAGACGCCCTCACCAAGCTTGACAGGCTGCAGGACAGGGCCATCGATATCGCTTCGGCCCTTTAGAGGGATGCCCGGGAAGCGCCATAACAACCCGGCCTGGAGGATTCTCCAGGCCTTTGCTTTTTTCAATGAGGCAAGAAAACTTCGCACGCACCCTTTTCCTTTGCCATGAATGATGATATAATAAGAGAAACCTGTTTCTGACTATCGGGAGGACATCAATGGCTGGCTTAAGGCACGTCCCTGATGAAAAGCTCGTAGAAAAATACTACCTTATCCTGAACAACAGAATAGAAGTGCCTCACGGTGAAATACAGGAGCTCCAGCAAGAGCTCAGGAGAAGAGAAATAAACGAGACGCCCGACGACCGCCACATGGAGATATTCATACGCTGCCTTGATGTGGACAGGATACGCCAGTTCGTGAAACAGGCATTCGCAAAGTAGGGCCTATTTCCCCTTCCCGGGCGTCACCGATTCAAGGTAGTCCGCCACGTTGTTGTATCCTTCAAAGCGTGCCATTTCAGCAGCTGTTTTCCCGGAATCAGACTTTATGGTCACATCGGCGCCGGTCTCCACCAGAAGCTTCACCACCGGGAGAAAGCCTGCTTCCGCCGCGTTGTGGAGGGCAGTTCTTCCCTGCTTTGAGCGCTCGTTCACCCTGGCTCCTCCTTTCAGGAGCAGATCGCAGATCTCAGTGAAGCCTCTCTCTGAGGCTGCCATGAGGGGAGTGAATTCCTCCATCTCCGCCTTGAAGTTGGGGTTGGCGCCATGCTTGAGAAGAGTCTCTACAATTTCCGTGTGTCCTTGCATTGCTGCCAGGTGCAGGGGGGTGAGGCCATTCAGTGCCACTACGTTCACGTCTTTTCCCTGGGCGATCCTTTTTTCCAGTATCTCCTTGTTGCCGACAAAGGCGGCAAAATGCAGAATTCTCCATTGGAGAAATGCCTTCTGCCCTATGATTCCGCGGTATTTGTCGCGAAGCTCCTCCACTTTCTTTATGTCACCGCTGTCCAGCGCCGCCCTCATATCTTTCATGTAAAAGTAGTCATAGAAGATATCCTTTTCAGAGTAGTACTTTTCTATATCCTTTTTCTTCATGAACTCTTCTACCGTGGGGGTCTGCAGTGCCGTGGAGTGACCGATGAGGCTGTAAAGCTGCGCGCGAGAGGTAAAGAAATCGTAGAGGACCTGTATTCTCGTCGTGTTGCTGTTGTAGTATGAATTGAAGGCGTCTATCAGCTCCACATCGGATATTTTTCCATTGGCATAGGTGTTATGCATATTTATGAGATACTTTGTTGCCTCATCGACCTGGCGAATGGTGATGGGGTGCTTGCGCACCGAGGCAAGGTAGTTGAAGAAAGTGGTACGTATCTCTGAGAACCGGTCCCTCACGAAGAGATCATAGTCAATCCTGGTCCTGTTGAGCTCTTCCTGCCTGATGGCAACATTTTCCCACCCGGGCAGATCGAGGAAATTGAAAGAAGCCCTTACGCCGAGCGTCCAGAAGGTGTAAGGCGTGTCTTCCTCGCGCTGGTAGCGGGGCGCAAGGTCGAGCTTGGGCATGGTGACGGCTCTCTCATAGGCAACGGAGCTTTCGGCAGCCTTTATATCGTATACTCTTTTCCTGATGGCGGGGCAGAAGACCTTCGCATAGCCGTAGAGGGCTTTTTCAATGCCCACAACTCCCGTGGCCTTCTCTATCTCCTGGAGCTGCCGGTAGTCGTACTCGAACTCCTCGGAGACTTCCACGGGCACCACCTGGAGCTCTTCGTTGATGTTCTTATACTGCAGCAGCTTTCTTAATCCCGTGTAGGCATCGGCAAGGCTGTTTTCATTTTTCACCAGGTCATCCTGGTAGCCGTCTATGAGGACTCTCCAGCGCTCCTCGCTTTTGGGCTCCTTGAGGCCTATCCTTACCAGGGCGCTCACCACCTCATACTGGTGCCTGGCCTTGCTGATCATGTTCTGAATGTGGGCTTTCAGCTTCTTCAGCTTCAGAATGGTGAGATAGGTGACTATCACATCCCTTTCCACCTGTATATTGGTTTCCATGAGCTGAAGGAGCGAGGCGATGCGGATTGCCTTGCTTATATCGAGTTTGTAGGTGAACTCGCCGAAATGGTAAATGGGCTGGATAAGCTCGAAATAGTATTCATGAATGTTGAGGGTGCGGCTCGTACTGTAGGTTTTGGTGTTGAACTTCGCCGAGGAATTTATGGAGGGATAGAAGTTGTAGCGGGCTTTTGTCTCATAGAGGGAGGTGATTTTCAAATCCGATTCTCCCCGCTTGAGGTTCAGGTTCATGTCCCGGGCCATCTCGAGGCACTGCTCAAGGGTGAGCCTTTCTGCAAAGGCTGCCCCGGAGAGGAAAAGGAGAAACAGGAGTGATAAAAGTATGGCACGACGCACGGCAGGACCCATGGCGACTCCTTTGCTGCACAGGCCTGGGGAGCGGTCCCGCAAAACCCCGGCAGGGCGCGGGGCGTTCCCCGGAAGAGTAATGTTTCTCCGCTCCTTTGACGGCTCCTCCCAGGAAGAGGGGGAGGAATAATTCATAGTGCACTGAACATCTATACCTCTGGAGCGGCACACTATGGAATATCCCAGGCTCAGGACGAAACTGCGATGAATGCACGACACCGCATGATACCCATTCTGATGGTGGTCTTTATGGCCCTCCTCCCCGGCATGGCTCCTGCAGAGCCTTCCTGGTACAAGGGAGCCATGCACTGCCATAGCAACGCGTGGGAAGGCGACTCATCGCCGGAGGAGATGGTGAAATGGTACCGCGATCACGGGTATCATTTCCTGGTGCTTACCGATCATGACCGCTTCACCGATGTGACGCAGAGAAAGCTCAACAGCTCAAAAGACTTTCTGGTCATCGCCGGTGAAGAGGTGGGGACCATGGCGGAAAAAAAGGTCATCCATATGAACGCTGTCAATATAAACAGGCATGTAAAGCCCGTCAAGGCAAAGACTGTTGAAGAGGTGCTGGTGAAAACCGTGAAAGCCATCCGCGATGCCGGGGGGATCCCTCTGCTCAACCACCCTTCGTACAAGAACCATATTCTTCCCGTGGAGATAGCAGTCATTGAAGGCTTTTTTCTTATCGAGATTTACAACGCGATGTCCAGCACGGGCCTGGAGAACAGGATACGGTGGGACATGCTGCTTCAGATGGGAAAGAGAGTCTATGGCGTTGCTTCCGATGATGCCCATTACCATAAAAAGAAGAAGAAAGACGGCTGGGGAAATCCCGGCAGGGCCTGGGTGATGGTGAGGGCCCCTGAGCTCACCACTGACGCGCTCATGCGATCTCTCCGCGAGGGCGATTTTTACTGCACCACCGGTGTGGTCCTGTCGGAGCTCTCAGCCAGGGCAGAGGAGTATCGTATAGAGATCACGCCCGAGAAGGACACTGAATATACCGTGACCTTCTGCGGCGCGGCGCGCCGTGTGCTCCAGAAGACGAAGGGTGCAAAAGCTTCCTATCACTATCGCGATGACGATATCTACGTGAGGGCCGAGGTAGAATCTTCACAGGGGAAAATGGCCTTCACGCAGCCGGTGTTTCTCAGAAAGCCCCCGTGGAACAAGCCTTGAGAGTCCTGCCGGGCATGACCCTCCTGGGGAGAAACTGCCCCGGCGACGCCGGCGGGAGGTACTTTCCCCTGTCAACGAGAAGGCTGCCCCTCCGGTATACCTGCTCAATTCTTCCCTTGAGGCTCATTCCCGAGAAGATGGAGTAGTCTGCGGCTGACCCGGTCTCATCTTTGGTGACCACCCAGGAATCTTCCGGTGCCAGGACGGTGATGTCGGCGTCGGACCCGGGGAGAAGGGCGCCTTTCCAGGGCCATAGGCCGTAGCGCCTTGCAGGGTTCTCCGAGAGAAGCTCCACCATTTTGACAATGCTGATTCTTCCCATGGCGGTGCCTTCCGAGTACATGAGCGGCACAAGGGTTCCTACGCCACCGACTCCTTTGGGGATTTTCCTGAAATCGTCCTTTGAGCACTCCTTCTGTGCCCTGGTGAAAGGGCAGTGATCAGTCGTCACGAACTGGAGGTGGTCATTGACGAGCCCTTCCCAGAGGAGCGACTGGTCCCGGGGAGTGCGGAGGGGCGGTGTCATGGTATAAAGACAGCCGTCGGGGCCTTCAAGCTTCGATTCATCAAAGAGAAGGTAGTGGGGGCATGTTTCTGCCGTGAGTGCAATGCCCTCCTGCTGCGCGCGGATGACCTCACCGAGCCCTTCACCCGAGGAGACATGCATGATATGAATAATGGCGCCGGTCTTTTTCGCCAGGTAAGCCATCCTTCTTATGGCCTCGCCCTCGGTGAAAGGCGGCCTTGTTTTTCCGTGCCAGGGCGGGGAAAGTTCATTATTTTCTGAAGCCTCCTCTATGGCGGCCTCTATCATGGTGTCATTCTCGGCATGTATCGATGCCATCCCGCCGTGTTCCGCGCACAGCCTCAAGAGGCGGGCACATCCCCCGTCATCGAGATAAATGCCGGCCGGGCGGTAGGTGGTGTAGATTTTGAATGAGGCGATGCCCGTCCTAATCAGCTCAGGCACTGCTGTCTCCATGGAGGGGGTGTGCTCGCTGATGCAGTAGAAGAGCCCGTAGTCCACGGGACATTCCCGCGCCTCAGCCATCCTTGCCTGCAGAGCGGCAAGAGGCTCCTCCCCCGGCCCTGCGTGCACGAAGTCAAATACGGTCGTGACGCCGCCGAGGGCGGCCGATCTCCCGCCGGTGGCGAAGTCGTCGGCCGAGTAAGTCCCTCCCCCGATGGGAAGGTGAAAGTGCACATGGGCATCCAGCGCCCCCGGGAGCACCAGCTTCCCCCTGACGTCAAGGACATTCTCCTCGCCGGGAATGTCGCCGAGGGCGGCCACTTTCTCTCCCTTGACGGCCACGTCGGCGGAAAAGAGGGAGCCTGCCGTTACCACGGTCCCTCCCTTGAGCACAAAGTCACCCATGGCGATCCTCTCTTCCCTTTCAGGCTTTAATGGCATCCTCCTGCGGTGAAGGGGTCTCTTGAAGGGGCCCGCCGATGTTTTTCCTGAGGCCTGCGAAGAATTTCACCGCCTCGTCGCCGTCGCGCCCCCTGATGATATGCTTCAGGAACTCAAGCCTGTTGGTAATCTGTTCAATCTGTGAAAGAGAGAGATCGTTGAAGAGAATCTCGGCGAGGAGCTGATCATCCTCACCCAGGAGCCCCCTGGCGATCTCGCGGTGCCTTGCGAAGGTCGTGCCGGGCACGGCGTCTTCAGTCATGCAGGCGGCGAAGACAAGCGTTGCCACAAAGGGCGTAGTAAGTGAATAAGCCATCATCCTGTCATGCTCGTCGGCATGGTAATAGAAGATAGTGACGCCCAGATTTTTGAAGAAGCTCTCAAAGAAGGCCTTTCCCTCGTCGGCGGATTCCTTGATGATGACGGCGTTTTCCCGCGAGAGGGCCTTCAGGTTGGCAAAGGTGGGGCCGAACATGGGATGGACCGAGACCCAGCGGCGCGAGGTGCCCCGGTAAAATGCCGGGAGGTTTCCCTTGATGGAGGTCACGTCGGCCAGCAGGCACGATTCCTCCACGTGGGGGAGGGCGCTCTCGAAGGCTTCCACGGTGTTTTTGAGACTTACGGCGTTGAGGAGCAGGTTCGGCCTGTATTCTCCAAGTGCAGCAGGAGCTAAGAAGGTATGAATTGTCTTTTTCCCCTCCATGGCGGCATATCTTGTGCTGTCAATGTCATAAATACCGACCTCGTGGTCTTCTGCAAGGGTCAAGGCAAGCCAGGCTCCCATGTTTCCCGCTCCCAGAATGGCTATTTTCATATCAGGCCCTCCCGTACGACCCCAGCAGCTTGTATTTGACAGTGGCCTTCTCAACTTCTCCAAGTACCGCGGCCACGGCGCGGTCTTCGGGATCTCCCAGCAGATCAAGAAAGAAGACATAGTGGCCCGGGTCATTCCTGAGGGGCCGCGATTCAATCCTCGTGAGGTTGATTCCTGCCTCGGCGAAAAGCCTGAGAACGCCGAAGAGCGTGCCGGCCCGGTGGGCTGCCGAGAACACGATTGAGCACTTTTCACCTTTCATGGGAGCCTTCTCCCTCGAGAGTACGACGAACCGCGTGAAGTTCGAGGGGTGGTCCTCGATGTTCTCCTTGATGACCTGGAGGTTGTAAAGCTCGGCGGCAAGGCTGCTCGCAATGGCTGCCGATGCGTGGGGCATGTCCCTGGCGAGCATTTTCGCCGCACCTGCCGTATCGTAATAAGGACGCATCTCAAGGGCGTTGCGCGTGATAAATCCCCTGCACTGGGCAAGCGCCTGGGGGTGGGAATAAACCACTTTTATCTCCCGGTAATCAGTATCAGGGAGCGCAAGGAGACAGTGATGGACGGGAATCACCACTTCGCCCACTATATGGAGGTCCGTGTCGATCAGCAGGTCATTGACCTGGGTGACGGCGCCCTCGAGAGAGTTTTCCACGGGCACCATGCCGAAGTCAAGTTTTTTTCCCGACACGCTGTCGAAAACATCGGCAAACTCGATACAGGGTATGGGGGCGAGATGGGTGTCCCAGGCGCGCGTTGCCACCTCGCCATAAGCGCCGTGCTCGCCCTGGAATCCTATGAGGCGGTAGCCGTTTTTCTGGAGGCGCTTGCTCTCCCCGATGATGAGCTCGAAGAGGCGCCGGGTAAAGGAGGGATACACAAGGCCTCCCGAGCGCTCGGCCACGTGGTGCATCACTTCCTCCTCGCGGTTTCGGTCTTCCACCTCCTGCTTGAGCTTCTGCGCCCTAAGCGAGAGCTCCATGCGCTCTTCCAGGAGATTTATGAGCTTTTTATCGATGAGATCTATCTTTTCCCTTACCTTTGCAAGATCCATCGGGCTTTACCTCCTTTTCCCCCCGCCTGATGCCCTCAAGGAAACCGTTGAGGGCGGTGACTTTTTTCATTATGTCAGAAAACTGCGATGGCGAAAGGGACTGATCCTTGTCGGAGAGAGCCTCTTCCGGCCTTATGTGGACTTCGAGCATTATCCCGTCTGCCCCGCAGGCGGCCGCCGCGAGGCTCATCGGCTCGATGAGGCTTATTCTCCCCGTGCCGTGGGAGGGATCGACAATCACGGGGAGGTGGGTGAGCTCCTTGAGGGAAGGGACTGCTGAAAGATCAAGGGTGTTGCGCGTATACGTCTCAAAAGTGCGGACGCCGCGCTCGCAGAGGATTACCTGGGAGTTCCCCCCATTCAGGATATATTCGGCGCAGTTAAGCCACTCTTCAAGAGTCGAGTGCATAGCCCTCTTCAGAATTACCGGCTTTCCCGCCCGGCCCACCTCCTTGAGGAGGGAGAAGTTCTGCATGTTGCGGGCCCCTATCTGGAGCATGTCTACAAACTCGCTTACCCATGACACGTCGCGGGTGTCAAGGACTTCGGTGACGACGGGCATCCCGGTCTCACGGCGGGCCTTTTCAAGGAGCTTGAGGGCCTTGAGGCCCAGCCCCTGAAAGGCATAAGGGGAGGTCCTGGGCTTGAAGGCCCCGCCGCGCAGGATCTTCGCCCCCGCCTCTTTCACCGCCCTTGCGGTCTCAATTATCTGCTTCTCGCTCTCGACGCTGCAGGGGCCGGCAATGACGGTGAAGGCGCCCCCTATCTCGCAGCCTCCCACGGTGACCACGGTTTTTTCGACGCCTTTGAGAGCCGCCAGTTTCACGTTTTTCATCTTGATTCTCCCGGGCTTGCATATACCCCTAATGATACCACAAGTCCCCTGAAGAGGCAAGTTGTCTCACTTTCCATGGCCTCCTGCAGGGGGGAGCCAGAATTCCCTGTCCAGGGGGAGAAGGTAGATGCCCCAGCCTCCCCAGGTGCCGTATTCAGGATCGTGGACGAATCTTATGCCGTCGCGCACTGACTCAGAGGCGCTTTGCTCGCTTTTCCAGCCCCCAACGCGGAGGGTGCGCCCGGAGAGGGGCGATGGGGCGATGCCAAGCTTTTCCCGTCTTTCAATGGCTTCCCTTGAAGGCATCGGGGGGGAATAATCACTCGGTTTTCCCGTTACATTGCTGTTACAGCGGTTTTCTTCCTTTCCTGGCACGCAATATTGCCTGTAACTGCTGTTTTCCGATGGAATGTAGTACATCCAGTGGTTTTCGTAAAGGGGATCGGACGACACCTGGGCTCTCATGGCCATTCCTCCTGTCACCTCGATTCTGCGGTCCTTCACCCGGGAGCTGTAATAATAAGGGGAGGAGAAGGAGGGAGCGTCGCGGAGAAACATCCATGTGTCGGCGCGGGCGTCGGTGAAGACAGGGTGAAACTGGTCAGGCCGGTAGAGGACCGCGTCAAATCCGCAGGATTCAAGAAAGGCCGTGGCTGCCAGAGGAAACCGCTCGTAAGCTGCGGGGTCTGTGCCGAACTTTTCCCTGGCGTAGGCGAGGAATATCTGGAAGTTCCCCGGGACACGGGCATCAAAGACATCCCTGAGGGTTGCCGTGCCGGTGACAAAGGTAGTGGCATAGTGAGCCGAAGAAAAGATGTTTATCCCGCCGAAGGATCCTTTTATCCTGCGGGCATCGGCGCGCATGGAGGCAGTGAGCCCGGGGGTGAAATAGCGGGAGATGACCGCTTCGGGGCCGGGTGGGGAATCGTAGAGCTGCCTCGTGTGGCTTTTGCTCTCATAAGCGATGAGAGAGAATGGAGCCGGCACCCCATGGCGGGAGAGGCACTCCCCTGCCATGAGAAGCCATGCCAGGGCAACAATGAAGGCAGAGAGCTTCCGCCGACCGTGTGGCTGAGCGCCTGTTGGCTTCACCGCCGCCGCTCTATTCGATCTCAAGCTTCGCCTCGAGGCCGCCCTGGGAGCTTCCCCCTGCAAAGACAGAGAAAGCTCCGGCCTCGACGGTGCGGACCATCTCCCTGTTATAGAAGGCAAATGAATCAGGCGTGAGGGTGAATGAGACCTTCCTTGCCTCACCGGGTACAAGGTGGATGCGGCTGAAAGCCTTCAGCTCCTTTAAAGGCCTCGTGGCGCTTGCCACATGATCCCGGATATAGAGCTGCACCACCTCGTCGCCTTCCCTGGCGCCGGTGTTCTTTACCGTGACGGAGACCTGGAGGTCTTCACCTCTCTTGATACTGGCCGACGAGAGCTCAAGGCCGCTGTATTCAAAGGTGGTGTAGCTCAGGCCGTGGCCGAAGGGATAGAGAGGCGTCACCGGCACGTCGAGATACTTCGAGGTGAACTTGTCGCTCGCTGACGCGGGACGCCCCGTATTCTTGGCGCTGTAGTATATCGGAATCTGCCCGACGTTTCTCGGGAATGTGACGGGGAGCTTTCCGCCGGGATTATAGTCGCCGAAGATCACGTCGGCGATGGCCCGCGCTCCCATGGTGCCGGGAAACCATGCCTCGACGATTGAGGGGATGTGATCGGCAGCCCACTGGATGGTGAGGGGCCTGCCGTTGAGGAGGACGAGCACCACGGGCTTTTCCGTGGCGTGGAGGGCTTCAAGGAGCTCCTGCTGGCGGCCGGGCAGATCTATCGAGGACCTGCTTGCCGCCTCGCCGCACATGTCCCCGCGCTCTCCCAGCACGGCGACGACCACGTCGGCTGCTTTCGCGGCTTTGACGGCCGCCTCAATCTCACCCGCTTTCGCCGGCCCCTCGATGGGGCAGCCCTGGGAATAGGTGAGCTTGCAGGAGGGGCTAAGCTTCTTCCTCAGCTCGAAGAGGATCGGGACATTGTCCCCGTCCCTTCCCTGGGCGTACCATGAGCCCATGAGGTTCCTGCCGTCATTGGCAAGGGGCCCCACGACAGCGACAGAGGAGAGGGTGGTCTTCAGCGGAAGGGTTTTTCCCTCGTTTTTCAGCAGCACTATCGTCTCACGCGCCATTGCAAGTGCGTCTGTCTTGTGGCTCTCGGCGAGGAGGACCTTGGGTGCGAGGGTGATGTCGGTATAGGGATTCTCAAAGAGCCCCTTCTGGAACTTTATGCGGAGGATGCGCCGTACCGATTCGTCTATGACCGCCATGGGCACTTTCCCCTCGTTGACGAGGGCCGGCAGGCATTCCTGGTAGATCCCGTCGGCCATGTCCATGTCAACGCCCGCAAGCACGCCTTCCATGCCGGCCTGGGCCCTGTTGGCGGCAAAGCCGTGAGGGATGAGCTGGAGTATTGACTCCCAGTCGCTCACCACGAATCCCTTGAATTTCCATTCGTCGCGGAGGATCGTGGTGAGGGTGTAACGGTTTCCCGAGGTGGGCACGCCGTTCAGGTCGTTGAAGGCGCTCATGAAGGTCGCCACGCCTTCCAGAACGGCGGCCTTGAAAGAAGGCAGGTAGATCTCCCTCAGGGAGCGCTCCGGTATTTCGGTGGTATTGTAATCCCTTCCTGCGATGGCGGCGCCGTATCCCACGTAATGCTTGGCGCAGGCTGCCACTGATGACGGCGACGAGAGGTCGCTCCCCTGGTAGCCCCTCACCTGGGCCCTCGCCATGACCGACGTGAGGAAGGGGTCCTCGCCTGATCCCTCGGCAATGCGGCCCCACCGGGGATCACGGGCAATGTCCACCATGGGGGAGAAGGTCCAGTGGATTCCCTCCGAGGCGGCCTCCCTGGCGGCAACCTGGGCACCCTTTTCCACGAGCCCGGGGTTCCACGAGGCCGCCTGCCCGAGAGGAATGGGGAATATGGTGCGGTAACCATGAATGACATCGTAGCCGAAGATGATGGGTATCCCGAGCTTCGATTCCTTCACTGCCACTTTCTGGAGCTCGTTTACTTTTGCCGCGCCGATGCAGTTGAGAAGGGAGCCGAGCATGCCCCTCCTTGCCAGGGCGATGAAGCGCTCCCTGGAAGTTTTGTTCTTATGGAGCTGCCTGTCTTTCTCGCTGCCGGTCATCACCTCGGTCTCAATGGGGCTCTGCCCCTCGGAATACTGCGTCATCTGCCCGAGCTTTTCCTCGAGGCTCATATTTCCAAGGAGCGCCTCGATCCGGGCCTCTATGTCCTGAGGCGGCGGGTCGGCGGCAAAAAGGGGCGCCGCAAGAAGGAGGGCAAAGAGCAAGAGCACGGGGAAGGCTTTTTTCATGGAAATCACATCTCTTTTCTGGTGGAGTGTTTTTCTCCTTTTATATTGTCCGGCCTTGAGCCTTCCTCCTTCAAGCTTTCCAGGCAGTTTTGAAGCGAGGAGGGAGCGGGCCCTGTGGAGCCCTGTTCAGGCTTCCAGGTTGCGGGGACCGAAACAGTGAGGATAGAGCCCTGCGAGGGTTGTTTTCCTTATGGCGCCTTCCATATTGGCCCCTATGACCACGAAGGCGGGAGCACAGTGCTCTGCCATGACCTGGCGGCAGAGCGCGCAGGGGAAAGGAGCGCTTTTATCGTCAGTGATGACGGCCAGGGCAAGAAAATCCCTTTCCCCCTCGGAAATAGCCTTTTCGAATGCGGTCATCTCGGCATGCCTTGTGAGGGTGTAGGTGGCGTACTCAATGTTGCAGCCGCCGTAAATCCTTCCGCTTCCTGCAAGCACTGCCGCCCCTACCTTGTAATGTGAATAGGGCGCATGAGCATGTTCCCTTGCATCGCGGGCATGGGCTATGAGCCTTGCCTGCCAGTCCCCCTGCAGCTCAGCTTTCATGGCGTGAGAGGATCTCCCCTATATTTATCCTGTTCTTTTTCTCGATTTCCCTGGCCGTCATATCATTGACAAGGGCCTCGCCCTTGAGGGTTTCCTCAAGAGCCTCCCCGTCCCGGCGCGCCATAGCGGCGAGCGCTGAAAGAGCCTCGCTCTCTTCCGCCTTGGGCTTCGATTTACTCTTCTTTACTGACTTGCTTGACATGGGCATTCCCTCCCGGTTATACTGAGTGCGGGCCAGTGGTGTAGACAGAAGTTACTTCGGAACCTGTGGGATTATTCTCGTGCAGGTAAAATCCTGCCCCATATCGGGTGGCGGAAAGAGACGCGCAGGTCATATGTGCTCCTGTCGCCTGTTCCCTGGCTTTTTCTCCTGCAGGCCCCTATCTTCCATAGGCTCCGCCTTCCATGAAGCGCCTCAGGATTGATTTAAGGGCATGGCAGCGAGCGGCGCTGTTTGCCTTTCCCAGAAAGCGCCTGCTGTAGGGAGCCCTGTGAATCACGACGCCGGTGTGAAGCTCCCTGATCTCAAGGGCATTGTTTTTTAACCACTTCGACGAGAAGCCCTCCCAGGGGCCGCCTTCCTCTTTTGCCTCCTGCATGTCAATGCTTGAAGGGAAAAGGACCTCTACCATCTCCCCTGCGGCGAAGCGCTCGTTGCAGAGCACGCTGGTTTTTGAAGCAGTGAGCCTGTATTTTCTCCCCACCACTTCCTGCGAGGTGCTGTCAATGAGGTCAATGTAGCCCTCGGGGTTCTTCTCCTCGTGTATCATGCTGCACCATTCCTTTCAACAGCGCTTTCCCTTTCCGCTCCCCCGGCGGGGAGAGGTGCCTGCCCGGCCCGGGCCTGCCGCTTCAGCACGGATCTGCGGTAGAGCTTCAGGAATAGAAAAATGCCTGCCGTGACGAGAAACACTGCAAGGAGCGGCAGCGCGTAGGATAAAAAGGTGCCTGCAAGGGCCCCTATGTCCTCAATACACGAAATGAAAGGATTGGCAATGCCTCCGGTAAGCCCTGAGGAGGCGAGGCGGATGGCGGCTTTTTTTACGTGGATGAGCTCTGCGATGCTCCCTCCTGCAATGATGCCAAGTATTATCGAAAGGAGAGGATCCATTTTGACGATTACCGCTGAAAAGAGAAGAGTTCCTGCTACCGGCTTGATGATGAGCCCTGCCGAGTCAAGCACATTATCGACTGCGGGGAACTTGTCTCCCAGCACTTCGATTACGGTAGCGGTACCGAAGGCAATAAGGGCATGGGTGGAGCCTATCCAGGTGAAGCTGTCGCCCAGCTGCAGGGCCCCCGTGCGGCTTAGAACGCCTATGACAAAGAGGGGAAGAAAAGCCCGCAGCCCTGCGCAGGCTGCCAGCGAGAAGCCCAGGGCTCCCTCAATGAGAATCATAGGCAGGTGTTCCATCTCGTGTGCCTTTCCCCTGATATTGTTTAAATTTATCTTTTTTTCCCGCGAATCCTTTTTTGCAGGGCCGGCCCCCCGATGAGGAAAAATCATTGAATACCTAGGATATTAGGGGGGAATCTCGAATAGAGAGAGGAGAAACCAGAGGGAAAGAGGGGATACCATGAAGGTATATGAATGGCAGGAGACAGAACATCACTATATTGCCGTCATCAGGCCCAAAGAGCTTTTTGACGTTGCCACTCTTGAAAAACCTACTCAAGGTGAGCCTGAAGCGCGGCTGAGAGCCCACCACCGCCTCACCAACCAGATGGAAGGCTATGCCATCGCTTACTCCAAGGGCGGCCATGCCCTGGAATCTCTCAAGCTGCAACTGGAAAAGAGCCCTGATATCTATGCGGCCCGGGACGACAAGGACCAGGAGAAGCTGAAAAGCGAGCCCCATCAGAAGTCTTCGGTGAAAAGGCTCCAGATATAGCTCACTGGCTTTTCGGGCTCATTCGGTCCAGTACCGGGCATCAAGGGCAAGCACATAGAGGCCCCATCCACCCCAGGTGCCTGAATTGGGGTTATTGCGGAATGAAATGCCGCTTGTCACCATGTCCTGGGCAAGGCTCGCCTGTTTCCATCCCCCCACCTGGATAGTCTTGTTTGAGAGTAAGGGAGATTCCACGATGCCAAGTGACACGCGCTTATTGAGGGCATCTGCCGAGGCATCCTGAGGCGCGTAGTTGCTTGTGGCAAAGGTGAGCTTCTCCTGAACTTCCTGAGCTTTTGAAGGTGCCGCATAGGGGGTGTAATCGTTGACATTGTTCGGGACGTAATACATCCAGTCCTTGCTGTAAAGGGGATCTGTAGCAGTCATCATCTTCATCTCCACCCCTCCCTGAATGGCGATCTTCCTGTCGGTGACGCGGGTGCTGTAAAAAATGTCAGCGCTGTTCGTCGGGCAGTCGCGGAGCAGCATCCACGTGTCGGTGGTGGGATCGGTGAAAACGGGATGGAGCTCGTCAGGGTGAAAAATGACGGCATCATAGCCGCACTCCTGGATGAACTTGTTGGCGGCCTCGGCGTAGCGCTCATAGAAGTAGGGCGTCGCCTTGATGCCGAAGTTGTCATAGGCATATCTCTGGAATATGGTGTAGTTCTGGGGTATTCTCGCGTCGAAGACGTCCTTGATGCTGGCCGTGCCTGTGATAAAGGCTCTCCCGTACATGGAGGTGCTCATCACGTTGAGCCCGCCGTACTGGGCGATGAAAGGCGCCGAATCGGCCTTCATTTTGTTCACAATATCCGAAGGGAAATAATAGGCAAGCACCTCGCTCGACGAGGGATAGGGGCTTAAAGGCGTGGGCGAGGGCGTGACAACCGTCTCTCCAATGTAATTGAAGGCTGAATCGCTGGTGGTATTTGAACATCCTGCTATTATGAGCCCCAGGAGCAGGGGCAGAACGAGAAAAAGGCTGAGTGGCAGGCGCGGCTTATTCATAGGATACCTCCTTAGAAGATGCTATACGATTAAAATTGGCGGTATTGAAAGGAAAACCTTTTTCTTTGCCGCAAATAGGGGAAATAGATCTCAGTTGAAGCCTATGGGCAGGAAGGGCCGCTGCAGAGAGTGCAGGGCAGGAGGTAACGCCTCCCCCGGGCGCGAAGGTACTGGGGAGAATAAACCGCAAGGAGTTCATCATGCACCAGTTGGAAATCATCTGCCCTCTCCCCTCATCGGCGACAAAGCTTTATATCGGCGCTGCTCTGATGGAAAAGACCGCCCTGCTGCTGAGGGAGGCTTCCCTTGAAGGCCCTCTCTTCATCGTCACCAACAGGAAGGTAGGCCCACTCTATGGGGAAAAGCTTGCCCTCTCTCTCAAGGAGGCGGGATATCTCTGTTATTATACGGAAATTCCTGACGGTGAGCGTTATAAGACAATGACATGGGCTCAGAGGCTCCTGGATCTCCTAGTGGACTGCGGCATGGAGCGAACCTCCACGCTGATAGGCCTTGGAGGAGGAGTTGTCTGTGATATCTCCGGTTTTGTGGCGTCAACCTACATGCGCGGTATCCCTCATGTCTTGATCCCTACCACCCTTCTTGCCCAGGTTGACGCGAGCATAGGGGGGAAGACCGGAGTCGATCACCGGCAGGGAAAAAACATGATAGGCACTTTTTACCATCCCCGCCTTATCATCTCCGATACTGATCTGCTGGCAACCCTCGCGAAGCGGCACCTTGCCTGCGGCATGGCAGAAGTGATCAAGTCGGCCCTTATTGCCTCGCCGGAGCTTTTTGAGCTTCTTGACAAGGCATCCGGCAGGGCAGAGGCCCTTGAGGAGATTATTTTTCAGACCTCATCAATAAAAGCTTCGGTGGTCATGAACGATCCCCGGGAGCAGGGGATCAGGGCTCACCTGAACCTGGGCCATACTCTCGGGCACGCCATTGAAACAGCAACCGGCTTCAGGAAGTATCTCCACGGGGAAGCCGTGGCGATCGGCCTGAGAGGGGCATGCCTTCTTGCCGAGAGGATGGGCAGAATCAATCACAAGGTGACCGAGAGGGTGGTGAACCTTCTCAAGGCATGGGCCCTTCCCGTGAAGCTCAGAGATTGTGACAGTGAAGCCGTTTTGAGCGCGCTCCAGCATGACAAGAAAAAAAAGGGAAAGGTCCGTTTCGTGCTCCCATGGGGCATAGGTCATGTGGCCATGACGGATGAAGTGCCTGAATCCCTTGTGGAAACCATTGTTCAGGAGCTCTCCAAGTGACCCTCTGCCTCTGAGAGCACAGAGAACACTCCAGGAAGGAATTCCTGAAAAAAAAGAGAATACTCATCTCGCAACAACATTCCTCAGCAAGAGGCAGGCTTTAACGCCTGCACTTCTTTGCGTACAGCCTGTCCATTTATTTTCCTCAGCCATTCACCCAAGCCCTCTCTCAAGGTTCATTTTGAACCGGTCACTCCTGGAAAAGTCAAGGGATCCCGGATTGTGAGTGAAGCTCCATACCGGGAACTATTGCTTGGAAAAAGGAGGACATTTAATGCCAAGAGAAATGCTTCTGCCCGAGATGGTGAGTCCACCAGCAAGGGCTCAGGAAAAGATGCCAGGAAGAATAAGGCGTCCCTACGCCAATCCATCGTTCTCAGACATCGACATGTCAAGATGGAAAGAATATCTGGGTGATATTATCACTGACAGCCTCTGGCTTTTAGGCGCCCGGGACAGGACAGGCCCCCACGTGGGAGACTACCACGGCAATTTTGTGCCCCAGATAGCCTACCAGGTGATTACAAGGTTTACCAAGCGCGGCGAGCTGGTGCTCGATCTCTTCAGCGGGATGGGAACAACCCTCATAGAGTGCCGCCATCTCGGGAGGCATGGCATAGGGGTTGAACTCAACCACGAAGTGGTGAGAAGCTCCCATGAGAGGATCATGGAGGCGGCAAATCCCCATAATATCAAGACAAGCCTCGTCAATGGAGACTCAACATCGCCGACGGTGCTTGAAAAAGTGAAGATCCTGATAAAAGATCTGGGAAGAACCAATGTGCAGCACGTGGTCCTTCACCCTCCTTACTGGGATATCATCCAGTTCAACGACGATCCCCGTGATCTTGCCTGTGCCCCCACCGGAGAAGAGTTTATCAAGCGTTTTGAACAGGTGGTGAGGCATGCCCATCAGGTGCTTGAGAACCGGCGTTTCATGACCCTGGTGATAGGTGACAAGTATGCCAAGGGCGAGTGGGTTCCCCTGGGATTTGAGTGCATGAACATGTGTCGCCGTGTGGGCTTCAAGCTCAAGGCTATCAACGTGAAGGACATTCAGGGGAATGAGAAGGGCAAGGGGAAGAAGGGGAATCTCTGGAAGTACCGAGCCCTCAAGCAGGGTTTTTATGTATTCAAGCACGAATATATAATGATATTCCAGAAAGTCTGACAGGGATTTTCGCATAGAAAGCCTGAAAACCCTGTCATTCCCCATCACCGGTAGTCATTGAGGCTGCTACACAAGACAGGAGGCAGGGTATGATCAAATCCATGCAGGATGTGCTTGACTATGCGAAAAAATGTCCCTCTCAGAAAATAGCCGTTGTCGCTCCGGAAGATGAGTCGTCCCTTCTGGCGATACAGCACGCCATCGAAGAGGATGTGGCTGAGGCTATTCTTGTAGGAAGCAAGAAGCTGATTGAAGATGAGATGAAGAAGATCGGCATGGGGTTCTCAAAGGTGGAGATCCTGGACGTGGCCGATCACGACAGCGCGGCGAAGCGCTCTGTCGAACTGGTGCACAGGAAAGAGGCGGCCCTTCTCATGAAGGGGAATGTCCACACCGACTGCCTTCTCAAAGCAGTGCTGGACAAGGATGTGGGCCTCAGGAAAGGCACCATAATGAGCCATGCCTTTGCGATGCAGTCACCGCGGTATCACAAGCTTTTTTTCCTCACCGACGTGGCGATGAATATCGCTCCCACTCTCGATCAGAAGGTGCAGATTCTCCAGAACGTGATAGAGCTTGTCCATGACATCTTCGAGGTGCCCCTGGCCAAGGTGGCTGTCCTGGGCGCTGTGGAGACGGTAAACCCCAAGATGCCCTGCACCTATGATGCCGCATGCCTCTCCAAGATGTCGGAGCGCGGCCAGATAAAGCATGCCATCGTTGACGGCCCCCTTGCCTTTGACAATGCCATCTCCTCTGAATCTGCAAAGATAAAGGGCATAGACTCCCCCGTGGCAGGCGATCCCGATATCCTGCTGTTCCCCGAGATCGAATCGGGAAACGTCGTTTACAAAGCCCTCATGTATCTTGCGGACTGTCAATCTGCCGGTATCATCCTGGGCGCCCGGGCACCTATTGTGCTCACGAGCAGGGCAGACGACATGAAAACAAAGCTCAACTCCATAGCCCTCTGCGCCATAGCGTCTCTGAAAGCCAGGGAAAGAGTGCCGGTTTAGCAGTATGTCAGCCAATGTAATAATGTATATCAAGGGAAGCTCCCGCGGGAACCCCGGTCCTGCGGGCGTGGGAGTCATCATTTGTGATCACTGGGGAAGAGTGGTCAAGAAGATCGGCGAATACATCGGGGTCTCAACGACGGCCCAGGCGGAGTTTCGGGCGCTGCTGAGGGGAATCGAGGAAATGCGCTCGATGAATGCCTTCCGCGTCAAGATATTCTCCGACAACGAGCCCCTTATCAAGCACATGACAGGCATCTACAAGGTGAAGGGCGACGAGCTCGTGGGGCTGCTGGAGCAGATAAAGGCGCTCTCCAAAGGCCTCTCCCTGGAGTTTATCCAGATCCATGCCCTCAGAAACAGGGAAGCCGAGCTTCTTGCGAGAGAAGCCCTGGAAAAGGAATCAAGCAAGAGCCTGTCACCCAACCAGGGAAGATCCCCCCAGGGAGCGAGCAAGGGCGAGATTGATATCAAGGCGGTAAGGGCTGCGCTCCAGAGGGCAATGCTGCTGGAAGACATCACGAAAGTGAAGCCTGAAGCTCCTGAGACACCCCTCCACGCGCCGCAGGAGGCCCCGGCCCCGCCTCCCGCAGGCATTGACGAAGGCTCTCTCCAGCATGAAAAGGACCTCATTGACGACCTTTGTCCCGAAGAGCGGGAAGAGCGGCAGATATCGGCGGGGGGAGTGGTCTATAAAAAGGAGGGCCAGAGGATCAAGGTATGTCTCATCGCCAAGAAGGATAAGCGCGTATGGGCGCTCCCCAAGGGACGGCTCCAGCCTGGTGAAAATCTCGAGGAGACGGCCCGCAGGGAGATAGCCGAGGAGACGGGCCATCTTACCGAGGTGCGCGAGAAGATTGACGAGATAAGCTACCATTTTTACTGGAAAGAGGCTAATGTATTCTACCACAAGACGGTCTATTTCTTTCTCATGCCGGTTATCCAGGAGAATTTCTACCCCCGCGACGGTGAAGTCGATGACGTGATCTGGCTGACTCTCGGCGAGGCCTATAAAAAACTCACGTACCTCAATGAAAAAGAGATCCTGCGAAAAGCCCAGAAGATTCTCGTGAAAAGGTAATCCCGTCCTATGGGGAAGGAGGCTTTCCACTCCCCCCCTGAGGCTTTCTGAAAAGCAGCACCAGCACGTCAGAATAGCTGCCTTCCATTGATTCAAAGCTCACGGCGCTCACGTTTTCCATATGGGTGTCAAGCCACTTCGGGATCACAAGCTCCGGATCGCGGATGCGCCAGCCGCAGGAGGCAATGTACCAGATCCTTTCATGGGAGCGTGCTATCTCTTCCAGGGGCCCGGGCATTTCACCGGGGCGTACCATGTATATTGAGGCGTCCTGCGCCAGATAGTACCGGAGGCAATAAATCTGGAAGAAATCCTGGATAAGCATGGCATCGTGGCGCCCTGCCTGGGCGTTCACATAGGTGATGGCTTCCTTCCACCGCTGCTTCTGGAATCCCGGTATGAAGTACCAGTTGTAAAGGGCGCCCGCATTGACAAGCATGTATGCTGCCAGGAAGAGGAGGGCATAATGCCTCAGCCCCCTGGCCCGCAGCCTGTCAAGTACCGCTGCAAGAATCATAAAATAGAAAGGTACCGTGTACGAGAGATATTTCACCGAGAAGAGCTGCCTCAGCCCTGTGAAAGAGACTATGACAAGTAAAACAAGGGGAAGGGCAGTCATGATGAAGAGAAAAAGGAGTGAAGTGTCCCTGCTCCGGCATGCAATGATGCCTGTGAGGGGCACTATCAGGGCAAGGAAGATGACGAGCAGGAAGGGGGCCGTCCAGGGAGGGGCGAGAAATGTGAAGCCGGCGAAGGCGGCGGTGAAGAACTGAATGATCTGCACCGGGTGAAACACGAGGGCCGTCGGGCCTTGGTGGGATGAGAGCTGCACCACAAGGTGAGGGAGCCACGGCGTGAAAGAGAGTGCCGCCGCTGCCATGGCGGCTCCGGCAGCCTTTGCTGAGGGGGAATCCCTGTAGAGCAGCATGAGGGAGAGCCCGTGGGAGGCGATGACGCAGAAGCCGAGGTAGTGGGTGTAGAGGCAGAGAATGAGCAGGAAGCCATAGATAAGAGTGTCCCTGTAAGAGAACCTCTTTGTGAGCCTTATGAAAAAGATCGCGGCGAGGAGGCTCAGCAGGGAGAGCATGGGGTACATCCTTGCTTCCTGTACCGTATAGACCAGCGATGCGCTTATCGCAACGAAAAAGGTGGTCATAAGGGAAACATGCCTGTTGTACAGGGCTCTGGCGAGATATGCCGCGGCAAGGAGCGCCCCTGTTCCTGCAAGAAATGAAGGAACCCTCATGAGGGCCTCACTTGTTCCCAGGGTGGTGAAGAAGTGGAGCACCACGTAGAAAAGGGGCGGGTGGGCATCAAAGCGGGTGATGAACTCCACAAGGGCGGGGAGGCTCATCTTTGCCGCGAACAGTGAAAATCCCTCATCGGCCCACAGGCTGTGACACCCCAGGTGGTACAGGCGAAGCATGGTCCCCAGCAAGAAAAGCAGCAGGAAAGAGGGAACAGTGAGGGCATCATTGACGGGGGCTTTCTCCCCGCGGGGAGAGGGGTGAAGGGAAGAGTCAGGAAGGGTCACATGGGTGCTCCCTGTGCAGAGTTTAAAACTTATTCCTGGAGGACCTTCCATTCTCCTTCCTCGCGGCGGGATGGTGCTCACCTCCATGGCATAGAGGAGAGAGCCTAAAGTGGTAGAATTAGTCTATACTGGCACCCATGGTGAATTCCATGATCCCTGGACAGGTATCAGGAATTCGGCAGTGATTGATACCATGCCATGAGGTTGTCCGGCAGGCTCTGGAGTATAAGAAGCGAATCGATGTAGTGACAAGGGGGAATTATGCGGGCGTTATACTTTGACAGGCAGCTCTCTCTCCTACCAGTGTACCCTCTCCCACCCCGAAAAAACGGCGAGGCTCTCATCAAGGTCCAGCTTGCAGGGATCTGCAGAACTGATGAGGAGATCCTCATGGGATACAGGGATTTCAAAGGCGTGCTGGGCCATGAGTTCGTGGGGATAGTCCAGGATGCTACCAATCACTCCCTCATCGGGAAAAGGGTCGTCGGGGAGATAAACATCGGGTGCGGCGAGTGTCCCCAGTGCCGCAAAGGCATAAAGGAGCACTGCACCAGCCGCAGCGTGATAGGAATCCAGGGTAAGGACGGGTGCTTCGCCGATTACGTGACCCTCCCCGAGGAGAACCTCCACGTGCTGCCTGACGAGATTGGCAATGACAGGGCCATCTTCATAGAGCCCCTCGCCGCGGCCTTCAACATAGTGACAAGCATATGGGTGAAGCCTACCGACAGGGTGGCGATAATCGGCGACGGAAAGCTCGGCATTCTGGTGTCCCAGGTGATGCGGATGAACGGTGCCGAGGTGATCCTGCTGGGCAAGCACAAGAAGAAGCTCTCCATCCTTGAATGGATGGGAATATCGGCCTTCTTTTTTGAGGGATTTGACAGTTCCGGAGTGAAGATAAAGTCCCTCAAGGGAGCAGAGAGCCACCTTGAGAGAGAGAGCTTTGACGTGATAGTCGAGTGCAGCGGCTCGCCAGGAGGCTTTCACGTGGCAAACACCCTCATCGCGCCGCGGGGATGTCTTGTGCTGAAGAGCACCATTGCAGACAAGATGGATTGTGATCTCACCGGGATCGTCGTGAGAGAGCTGCGCGTGATAGGCTCAAGGTGCGGTCCCTTTGTTCCCGCCATAAGGGCGCTCGCGAGCGGCCTCATTGAGGTAAGGCCACTTCTCATGGCGAGGTTCCCCCTGGAGGACTGGGAAGAAGCCTTCGAGATGGTGAGGCATCCCGACAGCCTGAAAGTGGCCTTTGAGGTCAATGACTAGGGTGCCCAGGTGGATTCCCTGCTGCCCCTGACGGGTGTGGCAGGCTCCTGTACATCCTTTTTAATCCTGAGCTTTGTGATCCTCTGGCGCAGGATCTTTTCCACCGTGATGGTGATGCCGTCGGTGTGGAGTGTCTCCCCCGCCGTGGGAATATGACCCGTGAGCCCATACACATAACCGCCGATTGTCTCGAATTCCTCGGTGGGAAGCGAAATGTCAAGCTGGTCGTTTACATCCTCGATAATGGTCTTGGCATCGATGAGATAGGTGCCGTCGTCCATCTCCTCTACGGGCGTGATATCCTTGTCATACTCGTCAGTGATCTCCCCGACGATCTCCTCTATGATGTCCTCTATAGTCACCAGGCCGTCGGTGCCTCCATATTCGTCCACCACGATTGCCATGGCTATCTTTTCCTTCTGCATCTCCCGGAGCATCTCGTCAATCCGCTTGCTTCCGGGGATAAAAAAGGCGGGCCTTATGATCTCCTTGAGGGGCATGTCCATTTTTTTCTCATTCAGCAGGGCAAGGAGGTCCTTGGTATGGACAATACCCACGACCCTGTCAATTGAGTCCTCATAGACAGGGATTCTGGAATAGCCATGGCTCATCGCCGTGTCAAGCACCTTGGTGAGAGGTGTCTTCAGCTCCACTGACACCATGTCCAGGCGGGGGACCATGATCTCCTTCGCTATGGTGTTGGAGAGCTCAAAAACGCTGTGGATCATCTCTTTTTCTTCTTCTTCAAGAATTCCCTGCTCTGAAGCCTCTTCCACCATCATTTTCAGGTCGTCCTCCGTGACGGTCCCCTTGGAATCCTTTTTGCCATAGATCCTGGTGATTGGCGAGATCATGAAAAGAAAGACCTTGAGGAAAGGAGTGGAGATCTTCCTGGCGAGTAAGAGAAGGCGCGTCATCTTCAATGCTATTTTTTCGGCCTTGCCGGGGATCACTTCCCATGGGATGAGCTCAGCGAGGATGAAAAAGATCACGACGAGCGCAATAATTCCCAGAATTGACAGAACGGGGAGCGACGAGGCCTCTTTTGCCCAGAACCCCACGGCGATTCCCAGCATGAGGATGAGCACCCCGTGAAGAATCTTTACAATAAGCACCACATCAAGGGAAGTATTGAGAAGTTCGCTGAGGAGTTCAGCGTTTTCTATCTCTTCCCCGACAAGCTGCTTGAGCCTCGACCTATTGATGAGAAGTAAAGTAGTATGTACTATCGATGCCATTGCTACCAGGATTAACAGAGGGACAATCACCAGTAGCAGGTGCGATTCAGAGTCGTCCAAAAAATATCGTCCTCACTTTCCAGTCCTATTATACCATATGGAGGCAAAATTGTGAAAGAGGGCTCAGAGAAAAATGAGCTTCAGGTTCGAAAAGAGGGCGAAGACCACGAGGCTTGCAAGGATACCGATAAGGGCTCCCAGCACCACTTCCAGCCAGCGGTGAAATTTCGCCTCCACACGGCTCTGCGCCACAAGGAGGGCCAGCATGAAGGCAAGTGACGTGGCTAGTACGTTCCTTGTGATGCACAGGATCGCGGTGCTTGCGGCAAAGGCGAGCGCCGCGTGGCCGCTCACAATCCCTCCCCTTGTAAAGCTCCCCCTTCCCCCCATGGATTTAAAGATCATCACCACAATAAGGATAAGTACTATCAGAATGACTATGGCATGGGTGTACTGCTGCTTTATCTTGTTTATCACATCGCTCAGAATTGGCTTTTTTATGGCGGGAAGAATGATCAGATAGCCGGCAGCGAGGGCGTTTACCGTGGTGACGAGGACGGCGCCTGCAGAGACATCTTTTGCAATTTTTGCGAGGGGGTGGTGAGAGAGCGTGAGGAGGTTCACGATGGCCTCCACGGCCGTGTTGAATGTCTCTGCCATGAGGACCAGGGTGATGGAGAAGAATATGAACATCAGGTCGCTCCGGTCAATATCGATCCACAGGCAGGTGAGGAGCACCAGGATGGCGATAACCACATGAATCTTGAGGTTCCTCTCCGTCTTGAGGGCATAAATCAGCCCGTTGATGGCGCAGTTTATCGTATCCAGAATCGGCGGCTGTTTCATAGGATTTTTCAGGCTACGGGATGGATGAGGATACTGCAGGCGATTCCAAAAGCTCCCCCGAGCGCTTTTCCATCGCCGCGCGTTCTCCCGGCTTATCGTCGTCATATCCCCTCAGGTGAAGTATTCCATGGGCAATGAGGATTGCCAGTTCCCTTTTTACCGGGTGAGAATGCTCCTCTGCCTGGCGGCGGGCAGTTTCCAGAGAGATCACCACGTCGCCGAGAAGCCTGCGGACCCCTTTCCCCGGGGGCAGGAGCATCTTATGGCCTTCTTCCATAGGGAAGGCAAGCACGTCAGTCGGGGTGTCCTTTCCTCTGTGCTCCCTGTTGAGCCTTCTGATGGTCTCGTCATCGACCAGCATGAGGGAGAGCTCGCAGGGAAAGGGAAGAGAGAGCTCTTCCAGAATTTTTTTTGCGATGGTCCGCGCAAAGGTCTTGAAGCGCCCCTTTGGTGAGCCTTCAGTGTCCACGAGAATTTTTATCGTTGTCATCTTCCATCCCCCGGTCTACTTTTGAGAAAGCTTGTTGGTCGGCTTCGCAAAGGTATAGAGCTTTCTTACCTTTGCCGCGTCTGAGATGTCTTTCTCGATTTTTTCAGGGTATTCTATACGCGTGTGATACATGCCGTTCATGGTCTTTATGAATGACTTCTTGAGGTCGTTGATGTTCTTGAAGGAGAGCTCGCACTCGTCAAGCTGGCCGTCCTTGAGCATGTCATTGATGATCTGCGTGACGAGGTTCTCAATCCTGTTGGTGTTGGGCTGTGAGAGGGAGCGGGCGGCAGCCTCTATCGAGTCGGCTATCATGATGAGGGCGGCCTCCTTGGTTTTCGGCTTCGGGCCGTGGTAGCGGAAATCCTCTTCAATGATTGACTCGGTGCATTTCATCTTGGCCTGGTGATAGAAGTAGGCCACCAGCGAGGTGCCATGGTGCTGCACGATGATATCCGTTATCGGCTCGGGGAGCTGGTACTGCTTGGCAAGCTCCAGGCCGTATTTGACATGGGATATGATGATGAGGGTGCTGAGGGACGGAGCCAGCTTCTCATGGGGATTTTCCATGCCAAGCTGGTTTTCGATGAAAAGATAGGGTCTTTTCAGCTTTCCCACGTCATGGTAATAGGCTCCCACTCTCGAGAGGAGAGGATCGGCTCCCACGGCCTGCGCGGCAGACTCGGCGAGGTTTCCCACTATGATGCTGTGGTGGTAGGTGCCGGGCGCCTCGATGAGGAGGCGCTGCAGGAGAGGCTCTGCGGGGTTTGAGAGCTCGAGAAGCTTTATATTGGTGGTGATGGAGAAGAGGTTCTCGATGAAGAGCATGGCGCCGATCGCCACAAGGCAGGAAAAGGTCCCGTTGAGGC
Source organism: Candidatus Eremiobacterota bacterium (assembly GCA_031082125.1). Classification (NCBI taxonomy): domain Bacteria; kingdom Bacillati; phylum Vulcanimicrobiota; species Vulcanimicrobiota bacterium. The sequence goes on along the minus strand of JAVHLM010000003.1, from coordinate 254,985 downwards.
CTCCCCATATGAAGGAGTTTATCGATATCATCTTGAGGGATTCCTTGTTGATGAGGCTGAAGACGCCTGCCGAGAGAATGTTGGTCACGACGACGATCAGGGTGGCCGTGATAAGATCCCACCTCCGGGTCACTTTTGAAACGCTCAGGACGGCCACGGTGCCGGTAATCAGGGCCACGGCCCCGGGAGCGATGTTGCCGGTGAATATGGAGATAAGTATGCTCAGGAATGCTGTAATAAAAAGGGCAAGGCGGTAATCCATCAGCATGGTCACGAGGATTGAAGCCGTTGCAATGGGCGTGAGGAAGCCGGATATCTTTGTGGACCACCGGGAGATGACGGCAACGGCCACGACGATGATGCTCAGCAGAAAGAGAAGGCGGTCATCCTGGAAAATCTTGGGCTGGTGCTGCTTCAGGTACTGGAGCACGATAAGAATGACTATCACCACGAGGATGGCAGCCCCCGCAAGGCCCTCTATGTCAATGTTGGGCCTGTAGATGCCCATCTCCTCGAGTATCTCAATCTGCTTGGGGGTGACCAGCTCACCTTTCCTGATGATAATCTGGCCCTTGGGGATCTCAAAGGTGATGGGCTTCACCTCGGCAATCCTTCTCTGCTGCTCCCTGATGGTGGCGTTCCAGTCAACGATGATGTTGGGCTTCATGGCGTTACCCAGCATATCTGAAATCGCGGCGATGTAGTCGGAGGGAATTCTGAGGGCCGAGGCTTTCTCCCTTGCCTTCTTTATCGAGATCATAAGCGTCTCATCCTTGATGCCCTTTTCCATCTCGCCGCGGATAATATTCATGACGGTGAGCTTCATGTTATTTTCCAGGAATTCAGGATCGGCATTCATGAGGGTGGTGTAAGTTTTTTCCGCCATGGGGATGGGGATTTTCTGGCGGATCTCCAGGACTGCCTCATCCCTGCCGTCCTGGAGATCTCCCTTGATGACCTTCTGGATCTCGGCGATTCCTGCGAACGAATCCTCGATGCTCTTGAGCACTTTCGCGTTGATTGTGGTATCGATGCTGTAAACAGTGTTTACTTCTTTGGCCGCCTTCATTTTGGCCTCTTCGGTGCCGGCCTTGTCCTCCTTCTCGATGGATCGTGGAGCGGCGATGTCAAAGGGGGCCACGTCAGATATCGAGAGCGGCTTGAAGGGAAAATAGTTCACCGAGAGAAGGGAGGTGAGGGTAATCCAGATAAAGAGGAACATAAGGGTGTCTATCGTTGCCTTGTTCCTTATTTTCGTTGAGAGCGTCTTTTTCAGCCTGTCGAAGAAACTCACGTCTCATTCACTCCTGGACTGGTTATGCCGACCCCAAAAGCTCGCGGACGATCCTGTTCACTGTCTTTCCGTCAATCTTGTCTCTGGTCCTGGGGAGCACGAGAGGCATGATTTTCCCCATCTGAGGTTTTTCACCTTCAGGAAAAGAGGCGACGATCTCCCTTACCATCTCTCTCACCTGGTCTTCTGTGAGGGTTTCAAGGGGAGTGGGCGAGAGGCTCCTGAGGATGTGGAGCTCCTTCTCCTCTTTCTCGGCGAGCTCATTGCGGCCTCCCTTTTTAAAGGCATCGATGGCATCGTTTCTCTTTTTCATCTCCTTCTTGAAGATCTCCAGGACCTCAGCCTCTTCGAGAAGGCGGGCCTGCCGTTTCTCCTCGTTGGTGATTTCCGACTTAAAAAGGCGGATTACTGAAAGCCTGAGGGCATCCTTGCTTTTCATGGCTTCTTTCATCTCAGAAGAGAGCATTTCGGTGAAACTCATCGGGTACATCCCCTTTTTACCAAATTTCTGCTGACAGTTGGGCTTTTTTAAAGCGGTGAGGCTCTGTGCTGGCAGGGCATACAGTAAGCTGATAAGAAGCCACATCAATGATGTGGCTTCTTTTAAGGTAATAGTTGTGATAAACCATCTAAATGTCTTTAGCCGGATCTTCTTCTTCTTGCGGCTTCAGACTTTTTCTTTCTTTTTACGCTTGGCTTTTCATAATGCTCGCGTTTTTTCCACTCTGAAAGAATGCCATCGCGCTGACATTGCCTGCGGAATCTCTTGAGAGCAGAATCGATTGATTCGCCTTCTCCCACGCGTGTTTCCATTTGATCACCCCCTCACGGTTAGGATGCTTTTTATACGGGGGACTATAGTTATGTGATTCATTATAGGTCATTCTTCACAAGATGTCAAGAGAGGGGTCTATTGACTTTTTTATTTTGTTCATTATAATAAGTATCACTGGAATAACAAACCAAGGAGTGCATGGCGGCGTAGCTCAGGTGGCAGAGCAGGGGACTCATAAGCCCTTGGTCGGGGGTTCGAATCCCTCCGCCGCCACTCCTGTTTCTCTCCAGAAATGTTCCCCATATCATTCTTCTTTTGATGTTTGCAGAGCGGGTTCTTGCCACAATAAAGAAGCATCGCCTGATAGGCTCCCGGGAAAAGCTCATGGTGGCTGTCTCCGGGGGAGCCGATTCCGTTGCCCTTCTCTATTTTTTCTGCCTGGTGAAGAGATGGCTTCCCTTGAAGCTCCTCTGTATCCATGTGAATCACCGCACAAGGGGCAGTGATTCTGATGCCGATGCGGAATTCACGGCCTCCTATGCAGCCGGCCTCGGTGTCCCGGCATTAATTCTCAATGCAGATGTCCCCCTGTTCGCCAGGGAACAGGGGCTTTCTCTTGAGCAGGCGGGCCGGCTCGTGCGGTACACTCTTTTTCGTCGCTATGCCAGGATTCTAGGGGCAGCGAAGGTGGCAACGGCCCACCATCTTGATGATCAGGCGGAGACGGTGCTTATGAAAATAATCAGAGGTGCGGGCTACAGGGGGCTTGCAGGGATTTCCCCTCACAGGGAGGGGCTTTTTATCCGGCCCTTCCTGGAGGTGAGGCGGGAGGAGATCAAGGCCTTTCTGGCCTCCCAAGGGCAACCATGGCGGCATGACAGCTCAAACGAGAACAGGGACTTCACAAGGAACCGCATGAGAAATGAGCTGATCCCTCTCATGGAAGAGCACTATAATCCCCGCATCAGCGAGGCCCTTTCCCATCTCGGGCAGGTCGCCGCTGAAGACCATTCGCTCCTCGAGGGCATTGCCGAAGCGCTCTTCAGTGAATATGCCGAGTGCAGGGAAGGCGAAGCCTCCTTCAGGCTCTCTTCCCTCGTCCCCCTTCCCCGTGCACTGAAGAGGAGGCTTATGAGAAAGGGAATTGAAAAGATAAAGGGCGATCTTGAAGATATAGCCTTTGAGCACAGCGAGCAGCTCCTTGACTGCCTTGAGGGCAGGACAGGCGCTGAGGTGTCTCTCCCGGGCGGGCTCAAGGGGAAAAAAGGGTATGGAGCCTTCCGCATTTTTGCCAAGGGAGTGGGGAGTGCAGGGCCGGGCGCCCTCAGGGACCCTGTGATTCTTGAGGTTCCAGGAGCCCTCGATCTTCCCGGGCACAGGCTCCGACTCACCGCCGAGGTGTGTGAAGGGGAGCCCTTTTGTATCGAACCGACGCCCATGAAGGCCTATTTTGACCTGGAGAAGCTCACGATTCCTCTCTTTGTGAGGACGCGCCGCGATGGCGACCGGTTTTTTCCCTTCGGGATGGAGGGAGAGAAAAAAATAAAGGATTTCTTCATTGACCTTAAAATAGAAAGAGAGATGAGGGATTCAATCCCTCTTGTGGTGGACTCGGCGGGGCAGTTGCTCTGGGTCGTCGGCTACAGAGCCGACGGGCGTTTCAGGGTGACGGGGAATACTTCGAGGATGCTGTGCGTATCTGCCTTGCCGGGAAGCTCTCATAAAGTACGGTTCTGTGAGGAGTGATGAAGATGCACCCTGAGCTTGCAGAGATTCTCTACACGGAAGAGGAGATGAGGCATAGGATAGAAGAGCTGGGAAAAGAGATTTCCGCCGATTATGCCAATGAGGAGCTCATCATTATCGTGCTGTTGCGCGGAGCGGTGATCTTTCTTGCTGATCTCACCAGGACCCTTGACATCAATGCCACCATCGATTTTATCGTGGTGACACGGTACGGCTATGCGGACCGTCCCGGCCAGCTCAGGATCATCAAGGACCTCGATTACCCCATTGAAGGTAAGCATATCATTATTGTAGAAGATATTGTTGACGAGGGGTACACGCTCTTTCAGATAAAGGAAGCCCTTCTTCTCAGGAAGCCGGCAAGCCTGAAGATATGCACCCTCTTTGACAAGCCCGCGAGAAGGAAAGTGGCGGTCACGCCGGATTACATCGGCTTCACTATTCCCAATAAATTCATCGTGGGCTACGGCCTTGATTACAAGCAGCGCTTCAGGAACCTGCCTTATCTTGCCACCGTGAAAGATGAGCTGATGGCCTGAGGACCGCTCAAGAGTCTTTTGGGAAAAAACAGGATCAATAGGAATGAAGGCGAATAGGCCATACTATTGAAATAACAGAGGGAGCCCTTATGGGGCAGGCCCGATGACTGGCACAGGGGAGGTAATCTGTTGGGTAAATTTTTAAGGCCCTTTGGCGTGTGGTTGATGATCTTCATACTGGGCTTTCTGCTTCTGGAAAGATACCGCACCTCATCGACTGATGTGAAGGATTTGAATTACAGCGAGTTCAGGAAGGAAGTGCAGAGCGGGAATGTCAAGGAAGTCACCATCTCCCACACGGAGTTGAGGGGCATCCTTAAAACCCCCAAGGATGCAAAGTTCAAGACATTCATTCCTTATGAAGATGACAAGCTCGCCGAGTTTCTCGAGTCGAACAGCGTGGTGGTCAAGGCATCGCCTCCCACCGACACCCCCTGGTGGTATGTAGCCCTCAACTTTTTCCCCTACCTGCTGCTGATAGGCTTCATTTTCCTGATCCTCAGGCAGGCGCAGTCAGGGGGAAGCCAGGCTTTCTCCTTCGGGAGGAGCAGGGCAAAGCTTCTCACTGACAACAGGTCGAAGGTCACCTTTGAAGACGTGGCAGGCGTCGAGGAAGCCAAGGAAGAGCTCAAGGAAGTCGTTGACTTTCTGAAGTACCCCAAGAAATACCAGGCTCTTGGAGCCAGGATACCCAAGGGCGTGCTGCTCCTTGGAGCGCCGGGAACCGGAAAGACGCTCCTTGGGCGGGCCATAGCCGGTGAAGCCGGCGTGCCCTTCTTTTACATCAGCGGCTCTGATTTTGTCGAGATGTTTGTGGGAGTGGGAGCATCAAGGGTGAGGGATCTCTTCGAGCAGTCGAAGAAATCGGCGCCGTGCATTGTCTTCGTGGACGAGATAGATGCTGTGGGAAGGCAGCGCGGCGCGGGCCTCGGCGGCGGCCACGATGAGAGGGAGCAGACGCTGAACCAGCTCCTTGTCGAGATGGATGGTTTTGAGCCGAACAACGGCGTGATAGTCCTCGCCGCGACCAACAGGCCCGATGTGCTGGACCCGGCGCTCCTTCGCCCGGGAAGATTCGACAGGCATGTAGTGGTTGACAAGCCCGACGTGGCGGGGCGCAAGGCCATCCTGAAGGTCCACTCAAGGGGCAAGCCGATTGATACCACGGTGGATCTGGATATCATTGCGAGGAGGACACCGGGCTTCTCCGGTGCCGATCTGGAGAATCTCCTCAACGAGGCGGCCCTCCTGGCCGCCCGGACCAACAAGTCGAAGATAGAGATGCCGGACTGCGAGGAGGCCATCGACAGGGTCATTGTAGGCCCTGAGCGCAAGAGCCGGATCATAAGCGACAAGGAGAAGAAGGTCACGGCCTATCATGAAGCGGGGCATGCCCTCATAGCGAAGCTTCTCCCTGATGCCGACCCGGTGAGAAAAGTGACGATTCTGCCGCGCGGCATGGCGCTTGGCATCACGTGGACCATGCCCGCAGAAGACAAGCACCTGCGATCCAAAAAAGAGCTCGTGGCAGAGATTATCAAGCTCCTGGGGGGGAGAGTCGCCGAGGAGATAGTCTTCGGAGAGCTTACCACGGGCGCCTCCAATGACCTGGAGAGGAGCACGGAGATTGCGCGGAACATTGTCACCAAGTACGGCATGAGTGAAAAGCTCGGACCCCTCACCTACGGGAAAAAGCATGAACAGGTATTTCTGGGAAGGGACATCATGGAGGACAGGAATTACTCTGAGTCCGTGGGAAACACCATAGACGATGAAGTCCATGCCATAGTTGACTCCTCCTACGTGAGAGCGAAAGAGATTCTTAACGGCCATAGAAACGATCTTGAGAAGATCGTGGAAGTGCTCCTTGAAAAAGAAGTCCTCGAGGGGGAGGAGCTCGACAGACTCCTTGATGATGAGGGGGATTCCCGGGAGGAATCTGCAGAGAAGCCGGAAGAGGAGCCTGATTCGGAGCAGGAGGCCGCGACGCCTCCGGAAGGTTCCCTCAAGGATGTCTTCGGCGAGGGAAACTCCTCGAATCGCCTTGCCTTTGAGTCATGAGGATAGGGTAACAGATGAGCTGGCGAAAAGTGATTTTCTATATCAATGTGGTCACTATCACGCTTTTTTTCTGTTTCCTGGGCCTTCTCTTTCTCTGGCCGGAATACATCCCCTTTTTTTACCTCACCCATAACACATGCCGTCTTGCCATCATGCAGCTTATCTCCCTGATGCTGCTTCTGGCCTTTTTCCAGCAGCACCTTTCCTATCGCTGGAAGGTCCTCTGTGTCATCGCCTCCTTCATCGTGCTCGCAGAAGCCTGGCTTATGCTGGAGCTCTGGCGTTTCTGATGAGCCGGTGCCCTTCTCTTTGATGCTTTTCTTTTCCACGGCCTGTGAAAAATTTCGAAAATCTCTTGCGGCAGGCAGAATTTAATGCTATAATAGGGAAGACTTTGCAGATCCTTCAGTCATTGCAATGGTTGCAGAATGAGAGGTACTTGCGGAGGACCACTTTTTTACCATCTCTTGAGAAACCGTAACAGCCATGATTTTTCAGGGTGATGCAGGTCGGAATCATTTGGTAAGGAGGAATCGGGGTTGGCAGAATTTCAGGACAAAATGTTGAACTGCCGGGATTGCGGCAAGGAGTTTACCTTTACCGCCGGTGAACAGGAGTTCTATGAGAAAAAGGGTTTTGAGAACGAACCTGTCCGCTGTCCACAATGCCGCGCATCGAGGAAACACAACAAGACAAACCACGGCCAGAAAGGATTCAAGCCACTTATCGATGTGGTGTGCGAGGCCTGCAAGAAACCTACAAAGGTTCCATTCAAGCCTACCCAGGGAAAGCCTGTTTACTGCCGTGAATGCTATGACAAGTTAGAAGTGGCCGGCTAGCACGGGCACGATTTTTTATTAAGAAGCCCGCAAGGGTCGCTTTTTGGGGGTCAGGGTCCTCACCCTAAAAGACAAGGCTGTTGAACGCTCAACGGCCTTTATTTTTGGTGTGGCGGCAATGGAGAAACCGGCACCTTTTGAACGAGAAAAAAATGAGGTATAATAAAATAAGCACCCTGTGAGAGGAGGCAAGTGATGAACTACAGGCCCTTCGTTGCAATTGTAATCCTGCTCCTGGCATTTACCGCTGCCCGGTGTGAAGGCCAGGATATCAAGCTTGTCGTCGATGGAAAAAAGATCAAGACCGATGTGCCCCCCATGATGAGCCAGGCCACCATATTTGTCCCGCTGCGGGGAGTGCTTGAGCGCTTCAAGGCTGCAATCTCCTATGAGAAAAGCACCGGCACCGTCAGGGCAGCAAGGGGAAACCACAAGGTGGTGATCGTGGTGAACTCGACAAAAGCCAAAGTGAACGGCAGAACAAAAATCATGCCCATCCCAGCCTTCATCCATCACGAGAGGACCCTTGTTCCACTCAGGTTCATGTCAGAGGCTCTCGGGTGCTCCGTGCGCTGGGAGCCCTCTTCCGCGGCGGTTTATGTTGACTCCCAAGGAGGGGGCTCCTCGTCAGGGGGAGATGATCCGCTCAAGGATGATATTGATGTGAAAGACGTGGACGATTTCAAATGAGGGTCCTACCGTCTCTTTTCACAGGGAATGTTTCCCACGGTGCACGAGGTCTTGCAGGCCGACTGGCAGGAGGTGGCGCATTTCGTGCACTCCTCGGTAAGCTCTTCCTGAGGCCAGGGTTCGGCGAGTATGGTGATGTGCTCCAGTTTTTCTTCCTTTGATTTCATGGCCTTGCTCCTTTATGCAATATTTCTATGGAAATCCCGCGCTCCAGGGTGCAGTCTTGCACTCCCGGGGCCCATCATGTATAATGAATAATGGCAGGAACATTCTTCCCGATCATATTCACGGTGGTGGGCCGAATTCCTGCAGCCTGTCACCCTGTGGGTACCATGGGAACAGTTTATCTTATCACGGTCGGAACCATTCACGCGGGGCTTATGGCGGGCATCATCCCTGCCCTTGAGGAGCGCTTCCTCTTCCGGTTCTCACTCATTGGCCCTCTCGATGTGCCCTTGGCGGCTTACCACGAAACGAAGGGAAAATACCTTGTGAGCAGGCTTTGTGACACACTGAGGGAATGTCTGCCCCATGACGGGATTTTTGGTCTGGGCATCACGGCCATTGACCTCTATGATGACACGGCGGCCTTTATGTATTACTCCCGCCAGGCCGATAAGGTGGGAATCCTTTCCATATCAGAGTTCCTGCCTTCCCCTGCAACAGGCCCCGATGATACCAACCTTCTTTTCTCGAGAACCCTCAAGGAGGCATCCCATGCCCTGGGGCATCTCCTTGGATTCAAGCACTGCTTTCACCGCGACTGCGTGATGTATTTCTCCTACAGCGTGAACGACACCGACAGAAAAAGCTCTCTTTTCTGCAGGGACTGCGAGGCAACCATGAGCAGGATCCTCAGGAACTTACAGAAAGCAGACTGAAAGGTGCTACGATTGTCTGATCCCTGTCGGCTCCTACCGATACAATGGTGACGGGGACTTCAAGCAGTTCCTCGATCTTTTTCATGTAATCACGGGCTGCCTGGGGGAGCGCGGCGATCTCACGGACGCCGCTTATATCGCCGGTCCATCCTTTCATCTGGATATACTCGGGCTCACATTCGGCGAGGACCTTCATGTCGGCGGGAAAGTTCTCCAGGCGCTTACCCCTGTGCCGGTATGCCACGGCAATATTGAGAGGATCTATTCCGCTGAGCACATCGAGCTTGGTAAGGGCCAGCTCCGTGATGCCGTTTATCCGCACTGCGAACCTGAGAATCACCGCGTCAAGCCACCCGCACCGACGTGCCCTTCCCGTCGTGGTGCCGTATTCGGCGCCCACCTTCAGCAGGTGCCCGCCGTTATCATCATTCAGCTCGGTGGGAAAGGGACCCGTCCCCACGCGGGTTGTATAAGCCTTTGAGATGCCTACGACCTGCGAGATGCTCCAGGGGGGGATTCCAGCGCCCACAGAGGCGTTTCCGGCAATGGCATTTGAGGAAGTGATAAAGGGATAAGTGCCGAAGTCAAGGTCCAGGAGGGCTCCCTGGGCGCCTTCCATCAATATTTTCTTCCCTTTCTTGATAGCCTCGTAGAGAATGAGAGAGGTGTCGGTAATGGAGGACTTCATAGCTTCTATGTACGGCTCATACTGTGCAATGATTCCCTCTGCCGTGAGACCGCTTCCTTCAAGCAGCGCTTCTTTCTCCTTAAGGTTGATGATGATTTTTTCCATGAAGAGCTCACTGTCAAGAAGATCAGAAGCCCTTATACCCGACCTGGCAACCTTATCGGTATAGGCAGGGCCGATGCCCCTCCCCGTGGTGCCCAGCATGTGTTTTCCCCTTGTCTCTTCCTGCTTCCTGTCAATATAACGGTGGTAAGGCATGATGATATGGGCGCGGTCGGAGATGCGGATGTTCTCCCCTCCGATGCCCCGTTTTCTCAGCCCTTCAAGCTCTTCAGTGAGGACCTGGGGATCGATGACCATTCCATTGCCCAGGATACAGAGCTTGTCTTGGAAGAAAATCCCTGACGGCACGTGGTGGAGCTTGAATTTTTCTCCTCCGAAGCTTATGGTGTGCCCGGCGTTGTTCCCTCCGCCGAACCGTGCGACAAGGTGGGCATGGTCTGCAAGGTAATGGGTTATCTTCCCTTTTCCCTCGTCTCCCCATTGTGCTCCTACGATTACGCATACCGATGGTTTTTTCATAATGTCTCCCGGATGAGATCCGGCTACTCTCCTTTCATCCCTTCCCGGGCCATGAGCTCCCTTGCCACAAGGACACCCGATATGGATGCCTGGAGCAGGCCCCTTGTTATCCCTGCGCCGTCTCCCGCCACGAAGAAGTTCTGAATCTTTGTTTCCAGTCGGTCATTCACTTCAATCCTTGAGGAATAGAACTTGACCTCTACCCCATAGAGGAGGGTGTATTTCGAATATATGCCTGGAGCCACCACATCCAGGGCCTTCAGCATGTCAATGAGGCTCGAGAGGTAGCGGTAGGGGAGCACCAGGCTCAGGTCCCCCGGCGTGGCACTCTTGAGGGTGGGCTTGAGAATGGATTTCTGGATCCGCTCAACGGTGGAGCGCCGCCCTGTTTCAAGGTCGCCGAGGCGCTGGATCATCACGCCGCCGGAGAGAAGGTTCGCGAGGCGCGAGATATATTGCCCGTACGAGATGGGGTCCTTGAAAGGCTCCGTGAAGGTCTTGCTCACAAGAAGCGCAAAATTTGTGTTGTCGGTTTTCTTCTCCTTGTAACTGTGGCCGTTTACCGTGAGGATCCCGTCGCTATACTCGGTGACTACCTCGCCATAGGGGCACATGCAGAAAGTTCTCACCTTGTCGTCAAAAGTTTTTGAATAGAAAAGGAACTTGGACTCGTAGATGTTTTTTGTGAGGGGCTCTGCCACCTCTGCGGGCACCTCCACTCTCACCCCCAGGTCCACGGGGTTGATAAGGGTCTTGATATTGAGGCGGTGCGCTTCCCCCGTGAGCCACTCGGCACCCTGCCGTCCGGGGGCCACCACCACGTAGTTTGCCCTGAACTCCTCACCGCTCGCAAGCCTGATGCCGACAGCCTGGGAGTTTTTCACGATGATGGTCTTTACCTCTTTCTCGGTAAGGATCGTGATTTTTTCGTCAAGGTCGTCCCTTATGGCCTTGACCACCTCAAGGCACTTGTCGGTCCCCAGGTGCCTGATCTTGTAAGGGATGAAGAGGAGGTGAGCCAGCACTGCCTTCCTGTGAATGCTCTTGAGGTAGTCATCATCGGCGTCATAGAGCTCCCGCGGAGCGCCATAACTGAGGTAAAGATTGTCCACATAGGTGGTGAGCTTCTCCAGTTCTGCTGGAGAGGTATAGTTCGAGAGGGTTCCCCCTACTTCCGAGGTAAGGGTGAGCTTCCCGTCCGAGAAGGCGCCGGATCCTCCCCACCCGAAAAGAAGACTGCAGGGTTTGCATTTCATGCAGTTTTTCCCAGAGATCTGGGAAGGGCATTTCCGTTTCTCGATGTTTTTTCCCTTGTCTATCAGCAGTATGTCGAAGGATGAGAATCTCGAGAGCTCTATGGCGGCAAAAAGACCTGCAGGTCCTGCACCTATGATGATGACGTCAAAGGTGTTTTTCTTTGGTGATGCCTTATGGGACAATGGCTTCGCCTCCTCGGGTGGAGATAGTAAATACCCACAGCGAACGGGTTCTCGCCGTGGGTACCATTGGGTTACATGAGAACTCTGGCAGTCTGTACAATCCTTCTCACTATTATTCTATCCCCGCAGGGACTGCCTATCCGAGGGATGAGCCTTCCTTGTCAGGGAAATCGCAGTCCTCACATTCCTTGAAGCTTCTCACGGGCCTGGCCTTGTAGGTGTGGGTACAGTTGATGAAAATCTTGGGCTCGCCTTCAAGGTTGAATCCGAAGTCTATATGAGGACAGAACCGGTCAGGGACATTGGCGATGCAGAACTCATAGAGCTCATCATACATGCTGGGATGGGCGTGCTGATAATAATGCTTTTCGCACTGAAAAATTCCCAGCTGGGACTGTCGGTATACACATGGTCTGTAGGGCATGTGCGGCTCCTTTCTGAAGTGCTCTCTCCCCCTGGAGTATCGGCAGGGTTCATTATGATGAGAGCTTTTTCACGAATTTTCCTCATTCGCCATCAGCGAATAAAATCCTTCCGCAGTTGCTGCAGAATTCTAAATCTCTGGCCTGTATCCGTTTAAGGGACGTTTCAGGGAGGTTCATATAGCACCCTCCGCATATCCCTTTGAGGACCTTCACGACGGCTATTCCCTCGCGCTGCTCCTGGAGCTCGGTAAACTGCTTGATCAGGGATTTCTCCACGGTCTGCTCCATCTTCTCCCTTTTCTGTTTCAGGCTCTCCACCTCGGCGTTAAGGGCATCGAGCCTCTCCTGGTAAGTTTCGCCGGCCCTCTGGTGTTCCGCTTTTTTCTCCCCGAGCAGGGCCTCCTGCTCGCCTATGCTCTTCTCCCTCTCATCGAGCTCATCAAGCATGGCAAGCAGCTCATCATCGAGATCACTCTGCTTCTTTTTCAGGTTCTGCACCTCGGCCTGCCAGCTCTCAAGTTCTTTATGGCTTGCGATCTGGCCGCTGTAAAGCTTCTTTTCGAAGCCCTCCTTCTGGCTGATGTACTTCTTGCATTCAAGGTCCTTGTCCTTGTAAGTGGTCTGCCTTTTCTTCAGCTCCTGCTTCATCTCTTCCAGGGACTTTTCCAGGCTTCCCAGCTCTTCGAGAAGCTCTTCCCCCCTGGTGAGATTTTCAATTTTTTTCGCCATATCGGCAATCTGGTTGTCAATCAGCTGAATTCTATATAACTGCCAGATCTGGCTGCTCATTGCTGCCTCCTTTGGAGAAGTCTCTCCTCGCCCGCTTCTTGGGGACGGCCTGTTCCATGCCCCATTTCTTTTCTCCGTCGGTACTCACCGGCTCCTGCGCTTTCTGATCCTCATGGAATCCTGACCTGAGGGAGGGACTCTTTCAGAGTGCACAGGTAAGGGAGGTGGCGGTACCGATCCCTGTAATCAAGGCCAAATCCCACCACGTGCTGGTTTTCCACCTCAAAGCCCACGTAATCGAGTGGGATGTTCTGCATCCTTCTCCCCTTCTTGTCGATAAGGACACATATTTTTATGCTGGAGGGCTTCCGAAGCCTTAGGGTCTTGAGAAGATAATTCATGGTGAGCCCCGTGTCAACAATATCCTCCACGACGAGGACCGGCTTGTTGTCAATGTTTTCCTCGATATCCTTGATGATGCGCACGGCGCCGGAACTCTTGGAAGACTCTCCGTAGCTCGATATCCCGATGAAGTCTATGATGACGGGAATGCTCACCTGCCTCATCAGATCTGCCATGAAGAACATTGCGCCTTTCAGCACCCCTATCAGGATAAGATTCTTGCCCTGGTAGTCCGATGATATCCTTGCTCCGAGCTCCTTGATTTTTTTCTGGATATCCTCGGTGGAAAAAAGAATATGCGCTACTTCTTCCCTCATTGCGGCGCTCCGGGGTGTACCTTCTGGAAAACTCTACTATTATATGCCCATTTCAAATCTTTGTCAAACCTCGGAGGGGGGCTCCCTTATGCAGTACGGCACAGTGATGACAGGCGGCCGGTGGTCAGGCTTCCAGGATAAGGTAATCTTTTTCCACGCGGAAGCTTTTTATGGCAATGTCAAGGGGAAAGGGGATCGCGGAAACGACGTCTATCAGAAAGAGATGGTTCTTGATGTCCACGAAACGGCTTCTGATTTTTTCCTTGAAGAGATCGATGAGAAAGTTCTGGATGAACGCGGGGAGCGGCAGTATTTCCATGAGGTTGAATTGCGCAAGCTTGGCCATGAGCTTGTTTTCCTGCACTCCTGTCTTGATTTCCACTGAGAAAGGGAATGAAGCCCCTTTCTTGACAGCCCCCCGCACCACTATTTTCCCGGGAAGAAAAGAGATGGCCATGTCAGTGAGGTCTTTTTCCGCCAGGGACTGCTCCTGCTTCTCGATCTCGTCGTTCACCCACTGCTGGGGAATTGTTATCGCGAGACTCTCGACGGCTACCCGGGAAAAACTCCTCTCCTGCGGTTCCCGGGCCCCCGGCGTGAAATCCTGGAGCACGAGGGAGAGGTTGTCTATGACAAATCCTAGAAAATGGGGATTATTTATCGCGAGGCTCTCAATTTTAATGACCGCATCCATTCCCTTGGCGGGAGCCTTGTCGCGAAGCTCAAAAGTTGCTTTGGAAAGCACAATTTCCTTGACGAGGTCGCAGAGTTTTTCTTTCATAGGTGCCCCTTCTCATTCCCTTTCTATCGGAGTCCATCGGAAAATCCGGCAAGGAAGCGGATTTTCAAGGAAGAAGAGACCAGAAAAGACGTTTTACACCATTTTTCCGCCCGGGTGCGTGATGACCATGTCAATGGAATGCTTGTTCACCGAGAGAAAATCGGCACTGTAAAGAAGGCTGTCACCGTTGAGTGAGTATATTTTCGCGTTGGTGACAGGGATGAATTCCCTTATGCGCACATTCAGCTCATCTGAGATCCTGGAGTCCATGAGGAGATAGATTTCACCTTCAATTTTGTGGTTTCTTGAGAAAATTATGACATCTCTTCGCTCTTTCGGTATCCTGAGAGACATGCCTATGCACCTCTATTCATCGTGTTCTCTCTACCTATTCAATTTTTTTTGGGGAATTCCTTCACGGGGGGGGCTTTCCACTTCCTGTCAGAGCCTGCACCCTCCCTGCTCGAAGGTGACTTTCCCCGTGCTGGAAAGGTCGTAGCCACCCCAGTGCTCCAGCTCGCTCCTGAATGAGGTGCCGTTGATCACTTCCAGCAGTATCTGGGTGACGAAAGTGTTCAGAAAGGGCTTCAGAAAGACCAGATCAAAGGATTCCAGGAAAAGGGGGATGAAATCAAGCTTGAAGGCCTTGGCGGCGGGCAGAATTCCGAGGCCCGCGTCGGCCAGGCCGCTTGCGATGATTGAGGCAAGCGAGATAGGGGTTTTTGCCTCCGATTCGTAAAAACGGATTTTTTCCCTTGGAATGGCGTGCTGTGCACAGTGATAATCCAGGATGGCTCTCGTGCCCGAGCCTTTCTGCCTGCTGACAAAGGTCACGTGGGGCAGCGCGATATCCTGAAGGCCCCTGATCTTCTTGGGATTGCCTTTCCGCGTGAGAAGGCCTATCTTGCGCTGAAAAAGGTTTACCAGCACGAGAGGGGTCTGGGGGAAAAATTCCTTGACCAGGGGAACGTTATAAGTCCCCGAATGCTCGTCGAATGCGTGGATCCCGCACAGGTGGGCCAGATCTCTCGAGAGGGAGGCAAGCCCTTCCCGGCTTCCCACGTTCACCGAGTGAAGGCCGAGGCCGGGAAAGTTTTTCTCTATCTGGTTTTTCAACACATCAATGCATATGTCATAGCTTCCTGTCATGAGGATGTTTTTCCTGATGTCCTTCACCTGGGGCATAAGCTCAATCTCCACTTCATCGCCCGGCTCTTTCCTCTCGCACTTTGAGGGCACCCTGAGCATTCCGTCGGCTTTCACGAGGGACATTACGACGGCATCGCCCTTTGAGATAGGAAGAGCGACTATGGTGCCGTTCACTTCCCCGAGGTTCACCCTTATGAATTCATCATAATCTTTTTTTGATTCGATTCCGCGGCCAAGGCTCGCTATGATTCTGTGGGGCATCTCATGATCGAGGCCGAGCATCTTGTGGATCACGGGCTTGCCGAAGAGCGTGTATCCCAGGTAGATGGAGACGGGATGCTCCGGGAGGGCAATCACCGGCTTTCCGTCTATGATTCCCAGGCAGATGGACGAACCTGGGTTGATGGTGACGCTCCCTATGATGAGCTCGCCAATCTCAATGAGTAACTTCTTGATGAGGGCTGTGCCCCATGAGGGGCCGCTGATGATGAAAATCAGGTCGATCTTCTCGAGTCCTTTCCTGAAGAGGTTCTTGATGTCCTCCATCCGCTCTGCCACGAAGCCCGTTATTTTCCCGTCACCAAGGGAGTTTTCAATAAGGTGGAGGAGCATCGGTGACTTGTAATCGATGCATTTCCCCACTGCCGGCTCTTCTCCGGGAGGTATCAGGTTGCCTCCCACGGGGATGATGGCGGCCCTGGGCTTTTTCCTGACGAGGACCTCGCAGACTCCTCCCGCCCTGAGGGCTCCTATGTCAAGCGGTGATATGGGCTTATGAGCGCCCAGGATGACCTCCTGCACCGTCATATCCTCGCCGATGGGCCGCACATTGCGCCAAGGCGTGATGGGGCCCTCAATGATGAGCTCCTCAAGTGACTGAAGCTGCGCGTCCTTGATGGAGAGCACCGCGTCAAACTCTGTCGGCATTGCGCTTCCCGTGTCCACGAAATAGGCATCCTTCCCGATCTTGAGGCGGATTGGAGCGTCTGCGCTCGCGGTGACGGTGTCGGATGATTTTACGCATATGCCGTCGCACACCGATGAGTAATAATAGGGAGCCGATATCCGTGCGAGAACAGGCTCTGCCGTGACTCTGCCGATGGACTTTTCAACGGCTATCGCCTGTGGGGACTTCAATGGCGCGGCTTTTCTGAAATCAACCTCTGAAATCCATCTTTCAATGGCTTCGTCGAGCGGGATATTGTCAAAGGCATCTTCTTTCATGGGAGCTACCCCCTTATATGGTCATCTTCATCCTGTCGGGCTTCCGGAAGAGGGAGGGCCCCGAGGAGTCCGTCAAGGACCTTGTTCACCATTGAGGGATTAGCCCTGCCCTTGCTCGCTTTCATCACCTGTCCCACAAGGAATCCCCGCACCTTCTCATTCCCTTTCCTCAGCGAGTGCATCGCCTCGGTATTGGCTTGTGCCACCTCTATCACCAGGGCCTGAATGGCGTCCTCGCCCGATATCTGAGTCAGTCCCCGCTCCTTCACTATCTCAAGGGGGTCTTTCCCCGTGGCGAGCATCTCCTCAATGAGGGACTTGGCGGTCTTTCCGCTCACCGTTCCCTTCTCGACAAGATCGATCATCCCTGCGAGGCGCCCCGGCGTCAGTGGCGTCTCATCAAGGGAGAGGGATTTATCATTGAGGATCCGGCTTATGTCTCCCATGAGCCAGTTGCTCCCCGCCTTGGGAGAGGCGCCGCACCTGACGGTCGCTTCAAAAAAATCGGCCATTGCCGGTGAGGACGTGAGCACGGAGCTGTCATAGGAGGGAATGCGGTAGTCCCGCACAAAGCGCTCACGCTTTTCCGCAGGGAGTTCAGGGAGAGCCTCCCTGAACTCCCTGATCCATTGGGCACCGGGCTCCAGCGGAAGAAGATCGGGCTCAGGGAAATAGCGGTAGTCATACTCGGCCTCTTTGCTCCTCATGGGAATGGTCACGCTTTTTTTTTCGTCCCAGCCCCGCGTCTCCTGGACAATGGCGATGCCGGAAGCTAAGCACTTTTGCTGCCTTGCCGCCTCGTGCTCGAGGGCCTCCCTCACCGATTTAAAGGAATTCAGGTTCTTAATCTCGGTTTTTGTCCCCAATACCCCATCCCCGGGGGAAAGGGAGATGTTGGCGTCGCATCGGAGGCTTCCTTCCTCCATCTTGCAGTCGCTTACGGCGAGCCACCTGAGGATATCCTTCAGGCCCGTAAGAAAGACATGGGCTTCCTCAGGGGAGCGCATGTCAGGCTCCGTCACGATTTCAAGGAGAGGCACGCCAGCCCTGTTGTAGTCCTCAAGAGTTGAGAGGGAGCAGTCGATGGTGCCTTTGTGGACGGACTTCCCCGTATCCTCCTCCAGATGAATGCGCTTGATCGTGATTGTTTTTTCCCCCCCCGCAGTCACGATGGAGAGCTTTCCCGCCGTGGCGAGGGGGAGGTCATACTGTGATATCTGGAAGTTCTTGGGCATGTCAGGGTAAAAATAGTTTTTCCTGTCAAACTTGCTCCTCGGGGCAATGGTGCAGGAAAGGGCACAGGCAGTCCTGATCAGGTGTTCGACAGCCTTCCGGTTAAGCACCGGAAGGACTCCCGGCAGGCCCAGGCACACGGGGCAGACATTGGTATTGGGGGGATTGCCGAACTTCGTGGAGCAGCCGCAGAAGAGCTTGCTCTCCGTGAGCAGCTCCACATGGACTTCCAGGCCTATGATTATCTCAGGGCTCATTTCATGCTCTCCTTGATGCTTCCGCCCGGCACTGCTTCCCCAAGAGGCGGATTTTTCAGGTGAAAATCCGTGGCGCGCTGAAAGGCGGTCCCGGCGCGTAGCAGCGTCACCTCGTCGAAGGGCTTCCCGATAAGCTGGAGGGCAACAGGGAGGCCCCCTGAAAAGCCGCAGGGCAGGACCAGTCCCGGGAGGCCTGCGAGGTTCACCGACACGGTGTAGATATCTGAAAGGTACATTTTGAGGGGATCGTCGATGTTTTCCCCTTTTCTGAAGGGAGCCGTAGGTGTGACGGGGGCAAGAATGAAGCTGCATTCCCTGAAGGCCTCGTCAAAGTCGCGCTTTATAAGGGTTCTCACTTTCTGTGCCTTAAGGTAATAGGCATCATAATAGCCGGCGCTCAGCGTGTAGGTTCCCATCATTATGCGGCGCTTTACCTCGGCGCCGAATCCCTTCTCCCTTGAGCGCTTGAACATCGAGATGGTCGTCTCCGCGGGCTCTCTGAGGCCGTAGCGGGAGCCGTCGTAACGGGCAAGGTTCGAGCTTGCCTCTGCGGGAGCGATGATATAGTAAGAGGCGAGGGAATACCTGATATGGGGGAATGACACTCTCTTCAGGGACCACCCCATTCCTTCAAAGACATGGGCTGCCTGCTCTATGAGGGTTCTAATCCCGTCATCAAGGCTCTGCTGGAAAAACTCCTCGACGATGCCGATGGTGAAGTTCCCTTCCTTCCCCCTGAGAGCCGCCTCGTAATCCGGCACGGGAATACCCGCCGAGGTGGAGTCTCTCCTGTCCTGTCCCGCGATTGCCTTGAGCAGGAGCGCGCAGTCTTCCGTGTTTCTGGACAGGATCCCTATCTGGTCGAGCGATGAGGCGTAAGCAACAAGGCCGTATCTTGATATGAGGCCGTAGGTGGGCTTGAGGCCCGTGATGCCGCAGAATGCTGCCGGCTGGCGGACCGATCCCCCCGTGTCAGAGCCAAGTGCCCACGGCACCATGCGGGCAGCAACGGCGGCGGCAGACCCACCGCTCGATCCTCCGGGCACTCTGGAGAGGTCCCAGGGATTGCCCGTAGTGAAGAAGGCTGAATTTTCAGTAGACGAGCCCATGGCAAACTCGTCCATGTTGGTTTTACCCATGATGACAGAATTCTCCGAGACAAGGCGCTCCACCACGGTGGCATTATAAGGTGCCACATAGTTCTGGAGAATGGAAGAGCCGCAGGTGCAGGGAATGCCTTTCACCGAAAGGTTGTCTTTCAGGGCCAGGGGGATTCCCCCCACGGTACTCTCCCTCCCTTCCCCAAAAGCTTTGTCCGCAGCAGCGGCCATCTCAAGCGCCATATCTTTGGTAACGGTGATAAAGGCCTTCAGCCGGTCATCAAGAGCGGATATTCTCTCCAGATACGCCCTGGTGAGCTCAACGGATGAGATTTTCCTCTCCCTCAGAAGCTTTCTGATGTCGCCTGCAGTGAATTCGTGGAGTTCCACGTGGGCCTCCTTTCACTCTTCATCGCCAAGTATGGGAGGCATTCTGAGGTAGCTGCCTTCCCTGTCAGGCGCGTTTCTGAGCACTTCCTCCACGGGAAGGGAACGCTCCATGGCATCTTCTCTCATGACATTTACCGTGGGATTCACCGTGAATGTGGCATCGATAGTGCCGGTGTCAAGTTCTTCCAGCTGGTTCACGTAGTGGAGGATGCTGCTGAGCTGCCTGGTGAAAAGGGTCAGCTCCTCCTCCGTTATCTCAAGTCTTGCAAGGTGGGCGATATGGGCAACCTGTCGTTCCGTGAGGGAGTTATTCGCTGCGTTCATCGGAAACGGTCCTTTCATCGGTGCCGGGATCCTCCTCGGGGGGAGAATCCACGACAATATTGGGAATCCCTTCGATCACCCTCAGGCTCCCTTCAGGGATTTCATCGTCGCTCTCGAAATCCTCGATCTGCCCCTGGTCCTTGAAGAGATAATCTATCTGCTCCCCCAGGGACTTCCAGTGTATTTCATCGCTGAGCCTGGTGCGGCGGTTCTGGCATTCCAGCTCGAAGTCGTAGACCGACGGGTAGCGGGTGATCTTGTCCTGCCGCTTCATCAGGAGCGCCACTGCCGACTTGTTGAAGAAGCTCTCCTTGGTATGATCGACAAGGGTTTTGAAGAGGCGCTTGAAATTGTGGAAGCTGATGTAGCTCACCTCGCCCAGAAAGCTTTTGTAGTTGATGTTGCTGCTGTCAAAACGGTAGGCGGCATCCAGGCCTTTCACGTAGATATCCACGATGAAGAGAGTGCGCTTCGTGGGCTTGACATGCTCATCTTCGGTCTTCTCGCCAAAGAGAAATTTCCTGATGACGCTTCTCACATTGGACTTGGGAGCCTCGGCACCGCCTACAAGCTCTTCAATGGCGCCCAGGCACACATACTCAATCTGCGAGAGAGGGATGTCTTTCTCTTCACACTGGGTAATGATATGGAGATTCTCCTCGGTAAAGAATCCTGATTTGATGCGGACAGGAATCTTTGTACCATAGCGGTCCCTTGTGCTTTCCTCGTTTTCAATGCACTTTTCATCGTTATTGTGCATAGCGTTCGTCCTCTCTTCCGCTGCTTCTAATGAAGACCGGGAGCGTCTTGAGCTTCAGCCTCATATCATTGGGATTGTCCGAGGCTCTCATGCACTGTTCCGCTGAAAGCTCGCCGTTCTTGAACTTCTCGATTAGAGAGACGTCAAAGCTCACCATTCCCTCGGAGGCGAACTGGTCGAGCTCCTTTCTTATCTGGTTGAGCTCCCCCTTGATGAGCAGCTCGGAGACACGGGCGTTCACTATCATGACCTCGCAGACAAGGAGGCGCCCCGTGCCATCCTTGTTCTTGATGAGCCTCTGCGACACGACAGCTTTCAGATTGATGGAAAGCTGCTGCAGTATCTGGTCATGGACTGCCGTGGGAAAGAACTGGAGCATGCGCTCCACGGTCTGGATGGTATTGTTGGAATGGAGGGTGGAGAGCACCAGGTGGCCCGTCTCGGCAAAATAGACTCCCGCCTTGACGCTCTCGACATCCCTCATCTCGCCGACGAGGAGCACATCGGGTGCCTGGCGGAGAGCGCTTTCAAGAGCATCCTGGAAGGACATGGTGTCAATTCCTACTTCCCGCTGGCTCACGATGCAGTTCATATCGCTGTGGACAAACTCTACGGGATCCTCAATAGTGATGATATGCCCTGAGGAGTTTTCGTTACGGTAGCGCACCATGGAGGCAAGCGTTGTGGATTTGCCGCTTCCTGTGGGCCCTGTGATGAGGACGAGCCCGCTTCGTATAAGGGCAAGCTTTTCCAGGATCGGAGGTAGCCCCAGCTTGGAGAACTCCAGAATGTCATCGCGGATTTTTCTCATCACTATGGCTATTGTTCCGCGCTGCACGTAGATATTGGCCCTGAAGCGGCCGAGGTTGGGATTGGCATAGGTGATGTTCGCCTCGGGTTTCTTCTTGAAGCTTTCCCTGTCCTCAGGCCTCAGCAGGTCGTCTTTCAGATCCTCCAACATCTCCTGGGTGAACTTGGCCACCTCCACCTCTACGAGCTCTCCCTCGACTCTGAAAAAGGGGTGGCTGTCGGCCCTGATATAGACGTCCGAGGCATTTTCACGGACCATTGCCGCCAGTATGGTATTGAGGAGGTCAATCATTTTGCTCACTTGGCATATCCTCTCTTTTCTTTAAAATATCACTGCCATTGAAAGGCTCAGGAAGCCCTGGCGTCACTTTCCTCCCGGGGGGCGTCTTCTTTTCCCGCTTTTTCAGTGATTTTCAGCTCGGTGCCCTTGAGAAGCTTTTTTATATTCCCCCTGTGGGCATAAAAGGCGAATGCGCAGGATATGATACCGAAGGCTATAAAAGGGACGGGCTGCTTAAAAATCACCATGAAGGCCGGCAGCGCAAGGGAACCGGAGAGAGAGCCCACGGAGCTGTATCTGGTAAGGAGCACCATAAGCCCCCAGACGCTAAAACACATAAGCGCTATCCACCAGTTAAGGGCGATAATGACGCCAAAGCTTGTGGCAATACCCTTTCCTCCCTTGAATTTGAGAAAAATCGAGTAATTATGGCCCAGGATGGCTGTTACCCCTGCTATCACCTGGAGTAAAGGGACCAGGGCATCACTTGCAGCAAAAAACCTCGCGAGGAGCACAGGCAGGATTCCCTTTGACATATCGCAAAGGAGGACTGCGATGCCGCCTGCAGGTCCGAGGGTCCTGAAAGCGTTTGCCGCTCCTATATTGCCGCTTCCGAACTCCCTTATGTCAATGCCTTTCAGCTTCTTTCCTATGAACACCCCGAAAGGCAGGGAGCCGTAAAAGTATGAGAGGATGATAAGCAGCAGGGAGCTCATGCCACACTCCTTTGCCTGAAAATTCCATTCTTGGAGAGTCGGGAGTCTGTTCTCTTCATTTTTTCTTGAAGGTGATCACCACCGGTGACCCGATAAATCCCAGTGCCTTTCTCACGGTGTTTTCCAGGTATCTTTTATATGAGAAATGGACCAGTTTGGGAGAGTTCACCTTGAGGGTGAACCGGGGAGGTGCCACGCCTTCCTGGAATGCATAGAATATCCTTAATTGCTCACCTTTGTAAGATGGTGCAGGCCTGAGGCTCTGTGCCTCCTGGAAAATCCTGTTCACCATCGAGGTTTCTATCTTTTTACGGTATTCCTTCATCACCTCGTTCACCTCGGGGATAATCCTGCCGATCCCTTTGCGGTGGAGTGCCGAGATAAAAAGAACAGGCGAATAATCAATAAAATAGAGCTCTTTTTTTACCATGATGGTGAACTCTTTCTTGTTTGTCTCCGGAGAGTCCTGCATCAGATCCCATTTGTTTACGACAATCACAGACGCTTTGCGGGTTTTCTGAATCTGCTCGGCGACTTTTTTGTCCTGTGCGACAATTCCTTCTTCGGCATTGAGGACCAGCAGCACGCAGTCAGATGATTCAATGGCCCTGAGCGTCCTGATGGCGCTATAGTATTCTACTTTCTCGTCTATTTTCCCTTTCCTCCTGAGGCCCGAGGTGTCAGTCACGAGGATCTGCGTGCCTGCCAGCGTGATGAGGCTTTCCACGCAGTCCCTCGTGGTGCCCGCCGCGTCGTGCACGATGCTTCTCTCTTCATCGGTAAGGGCATTGATGAGTGATGATTTGCCCACATTTCTCCTCCCTGCGAGAGTGAGCCTCAGGGGAGGGGCCTCGGGAGCACCTGAAGGTGCGGGGAATCTGGAAAAGATCTCATCAAGAAGCTCCCCTGAATTGGTGCCGTGGAGAGCCGAGACAGGAAATGCCTCGCCGAATCCAAGGGGGGCGAACTCATTGACCGTGTAAGCGCTTTCAAAGTTGTCCACCTTGTTGGCCACAAGAATGAGGGGTTTCTTCATCTTGCGCAGCTCGACGGATATCTCCCGGTCAATATGGGTGAGCCCTTCCTTCGCGTCAACAACGAAGAGAAGAAGGGTCGATTCCTCGATAGCCTTCCTGGACTGTCTCTGGGCCAGCATCTTGACGACATCATCCTCCTGGGGATCGAGCCCACCCGTGTCCACAAGATAGCAGGCTCTGCCATCCCATGTGCACTCAGAGTAAATCCGGTCTCTTGTGATGCCAGGCTCATCCTGGACTATTGCCGAAGGCTTTCCCAGCAGCCTGTTAAAGAGCTGGGATTTACCCACATTGGGTCTCCCCACAATGGCGATTACCGGCTTATCCATGGGATCCTCCTTGCTTTGGTAAGACCTTTCCCTTCGGCCTGGTGATGTGCATGAGCAGATCAGAGTAGGAGGGCTTCACCGGGATCACTTCTCTTCCCAGGCGCTTCCCCAGGGCAGAGAGCGTGAGGCCATCGAGGAACACGAGATCTTCCCTCAGGCATGCCGAGGGTATGAGAACCCTTTCCCCTCCATCCTCTTTTTCGAGTGCCTGGAGAATGTCTCCTCCTGTGAGGAGGCCTGCCACATCAACCTGAGGGCCCCAGAAGGAGTTTTTCACCCTGTGGACAGTCACTTTCAGGCCCTGCACCCTGTTGAGAGCCTCCGATATGATCAGGATATGGGAATAAGCAAGCTCCCCTGTCACAATGCTCACATGCCGTGCCGGTGAGACCGCAGCGGGGAGAAACCTTGCTTTTCTGCGAAACTCGCCCATCAGCATTCTCATCATTCCCACACCGTTCTCTATCTGGGGAAAGTCTCCGTAGTCGCAGGAGCGGGGGAGGGCTCTGCTTGTTTTAAGATAGAATTCGTCGCCCAGATAGACAAGGGTTTCGCCCATTCTCCTGCGGAACCCTTTCTGAAGGGAGTGCACAACCATGACGGTCTCTTTCATTTCGGAAAGGGAGAGGGAGCGGATCGGCGAGTCCTTGGGGAGGTACCTCGTCACTCCCACAGGGACCACTGCAATGGAAGAGACTGAGGGATAAAACTCCGCCAGTTCCATGACTGTCCTTTCCAGCTCTTTCCCGTCATTTATCCCAGGACAGAGCACCACCTGGGTGTGGATTCTTATTCCCCAGCCACGGAAGCGCTCAAGGTGCTCTCTTATCCTCTCCGCAGCGGGGTTCCGAAAAATTCTGACGCGGAGCTCCGGTCTCGTGGCATGGACCGAGAGGTAGAGGGGACTGAGGCGGTAGCGCCTTATCCTCTCCCAGTCCTTTTCCTCCATATTGGTAAGTGAAATGAAGTTGCCGTGGAGAAATGAGAGTCTGAAATCATCGTCCTTGATCTTGAGGGTGCCTCTCAGCGAGGGGGGGACCTGGTCCACGAAGCAGAAATGGCATTTATTACGGCACACCTTGAGGCCGTCGAAGATCTCACATTCGAACCTTATTCCAATGACCTCTTCCTCTTCCTTCTTTATGAAGGCCTCAAAGGCTTTCCCGCTCCTTATCAATCTGATTTTCAAAAGCGTTCCCGAGGTGAGATAGAGATAGTCAATGCTGTCACTGAGCGGAATGCCATTGATACTCACCACAAGATCTCCCTTGCGGAGCCCTGCCTTCGCGGCGGGGGAACCGTCGATTGTCTGGGCTATTCTGCCGCCCCGTCCTCTGATGTTTTCCATCACCTACCTCCTCCCCGGGCCCCCCCTCCTCTGGTGCCATAATTACCCGCCGCCGCCCTTTTTTCCTGGTGGGCAGGCCTCTTTCCTAATATTGAAGCACAAGGCATTTTACGTTATAATAATAAAGGGAAATGCCTCCTCCTAGTGGAAAATTTCTGCCGAGAGGTGAATGGTGAAATGATGAACAAGCGAAGTGGGAGAGCCCCGGGATATACGCTGATCGAGATCGTGACGGTGATGGGTATTATTGCCGTTCTTTTCTGCCTTTTTGCCGTCGTGGGCTATACGCGCGCCAAGGCCCGCACCACCTATATAGCCTGCTGCGAAAACCTCAGGACCATTTCAACAGGACTGCAACTCTATTCAAACGAGGCACGGAACAAGCGGAAATTTCCCCTGGAGCTCAAGTATCTCACCCCTGATTACCTCAAGACCATTCCCACGTGCCCCGCCGCCAGGGCGGACACCTATGAGAATGCCTATGAGCATGACGACAACAGCGACAATTTCACCTTATATTGTGAAGGCAGCCATCATATGATGCTCGGCTTTGACAGCAACTATCCCCAGTACAGCTATCAATGGGGCCTTGTGGAATGGTAGGCTAGCCTTCCTGGAGGGACCTGAGCACCTGCATCACCCTGTCGGTGAAGACTCTCATATACTCCTTGTGTGACATTCCCTCTTCTTCGTTTTTATAAAAAATAGGCGGCCCGAACCGAACCGTTACCTTTGAAAATACGGGAATGATGCCTTTCATGGTCACCATGCATCGGGTTCCGCTTATAGCGCAGGGAATAATAGGTGCGCCGGACTGCTTGATGATAAGTGATACCCCCATTTCCCCCTCGTTTATCTCGCCGGTAGCCGACCGTGTGCCCTCGGGAAAGATGCCTACGGTCTCGCCGCTCTTGAGGAGCCTGATGGCATGCTTTATTGCTTTTGTGTCAGAGGCTCCCCTTGTCACAGGAAAAGCCCCGAGGACGCTGATGAGCGGCGACAGGATGGGGATGTTGAAGAGCTCCTTCTTAGCCATGAAATGGACCGGCCTGACTGAGACCGCTCCCACTGCGGGGGGATCAAAATAGCTCACATGGTTGCAGGCGATCACGCAGCCTCCCGCGGAGGGAATGTGATGAAGGCCCTCGCACTTCAGGCTGAAAAACACCTTGAAAATCACTTTCAGGATAATATGGGCCGCCGTATAGAACATTCTTATCCTCTCTCTGTCCTTACAAGCTCCATCACCTGATGAACCACTTCCTCAATGCTTTTCCCGGTGCTGTCAATCACTGTTGCCTCGTCGGCAACGGAAAGAGGGGAATCTTCCCTTGATGAATCAATGGTGTCGCGGTGCTCTATGTTGTTCACGACAGCCTCCATAGCAGGATTTTCTCCCTTTTCCTCCATCTCAAGAAAGCGCCTTCTTGCCCTTTCCTGGGAAGAAGCGGTAAGGTAGACCTTGACCTCGGCATCGGGCATCACGACGGTGGTGATATCCCTTCCTGCCATCACCACCCCGCCTTCGCGGGCAAGCGCTCTCTGCTCTGCCACAAGCGTCTTTCTCACCCCGCTGATCCTTGCTACCGTTGACACGTAAAGGTTCACTTCGTCACTTGTGAGAAAATCCGTCACGTTGACTCCGTCTATGATGACCACATATCCCTGGGCATTGTCTGTACTGGGCTTCAGCTCCACGGGGAACTGCCCCGCAATGGCAATGATGGCCTCCTCATCGCGAAAATCAGCGCCAAGGCACAGCGCTTTCCAGGTGACGGCGCGGTACATGGCCCCCGTGTCCACATAGAGGTATGAAAGCCTTTTTGCCACTTCCTTTGCCACGGTGCTTTTTCCTGATGCAGCGGGACCGTCAAAAGCGATTTTGATTCCCTTCATCACCACACCTTTCTTTCCTTACCTGAACCAGTCTATGTAGTATGCTCCGGGTGGCCTCACCACAAGATACGTGGGTACCTGGAAGTATTTGTTGATCATCAGGGAGATGTCCTGCGAGGTCACCTCTTCGACTTTTCTTTCCAGGGTGACATCGAGCGAGTATTTCCCCCCAATTACTTCCGATACGGCCGTCGCGAGGGCCTGCCCCTTTGAGGACTCCCGGGAGAGAAGATAGCCGCCGAAAATTTTGGCCTTGGCATCTTCCAGCTCTATGGGAGTCACGCCATGGACCCTTATGTCCTCTATCTCGTTGAGTATGAGCCTTCTTGAAGCAATCACGTTCTGCGGCTGCGTTATCACGTAAAGAAGCAGATGGCTGGGCCCCTCAAGCTCCGGGTAATAAGAGCCCAGCTCGTAGGCAAGGCCTCTTTTCTCCCTCAGCTCCACCCATAATCTTGAATTGAGGCCGTCACCGAGGAGTGTTTTCAGCACAAGCATGGCAGGGTAATCAGGTGAGCCGTATGAGGGTGCCGGAAAGCCCAGCAGTATCCAGGACATTTTTGAGAGAGAGGAGAGAAAAAGCTCTTTCTCAATGGTCTGGGGCTCCCACTGCACCTCCACCCTCGTGGTTTTCCTGGGCCTGAGAGAGGAGAAGTCGTTCTTTATCTGCGCCATGACCTCGTCCTGCTTCACGTTTCCCGCAATGGCTATTACTATCCTGTCAGAGGTGGCCTGGGAGGCAAAGAAGGATTCGGCTTTTTTCTTGTCGGTATTTTCGATGCCCTTGACATTGGCTTCCTCTGAGAGCTTGTAAGGGTGGTAACGGTAGAAATTCTGCAGAAAAATGCTGTAGATGGTGGAGAAGGCCCCTTTGCCGCCCTTGTTCTTCTCCACGAACGAATTTTTTACTTTGGTGAAGAGGGTGTCACTGATTGTGGGATCTACCAGGGCCTTTGCCACAAGCTCCAGGAGCTTCTTGTAGTGGCGGGGGGTAGTGACAAAGTTCAGGGCAATATAGTCGGCAGTGGATTCAGTCTGGGTCATCACTCCCATGAGCTCGGTGAGGCTGATGCCTCCCGCGGTGGTCTCGCCTGCTATTTTTTCCTGCAGCAGCTCCAGAAGAAGGGACCTGATACCTACCTTCTGATCCTCTTCATCATAAACGCTTGACCTGATTATTATGGAGACTGCCACAATATCTTTTGTCTCCCCCGGTTTCACAAGCAGCAGAAGACCGTTGTCGAGGATGTTTTTGAACACAGGCGGCTCTGCCCCGAAAAGCGGCAGGGGAGACTGTCCAAGGCTCCATAGAAACGCCATGAGCAGCAGCAGCGCGAGGGGAGCCTCTCTTTCACTCTTCATCGTCAAATTTCCGTTTCTTCTTTTCTTCAGGCTTCACAATTATAGCACAATACGGCGATGAGAAGAGCTTTCTGGCCGTATTCATGAGGTTTTCCCTTGTGACGCCATCTATATTCCTTGGATAGTCAAGGGCAAACTCATAGCTGTCGATGGCTTCGTAAAAGCCGATGCTCGATGCTTTCCCGTCATTTGTCTCGTTGCCGAATATAAAGCTGTTCTTCAGCAGGTTCTTTGCCCTTTTCACGTCATCATCGGTAAAATTCCCCGCTGCTACCTGCTCCGTCCCGGCGAGTATCTCCTTTTTCACGGTGTCGATGTCATTGGTTTTCAGCGTGGAAAGTATCACGATGAGCCCCTCGTCTCTCTGGGTCTGGAAATTCACGCTGATTTCCTTCACCAGCTTTCTGCGCTCGACGAGATCCCTTGTGAGAAGGGAGCTTGTGCCCATGCCCAGCATGAAGCAGAGCACGTCAGTGGCGTAGATGGTATCCCTGTCTTTCACCGAGGGCCCGAGAAAGCCCATGGCCAGGTAGGAATCATCGATATCTTTCTTTACCGTTTTTTCCTTGACCTGGGCAAGCCTCTTTTCAGCGGGAAAGACCTGTTCCCCATAGGAGCTCCGGGGAATTGAAGCATAGGCCTGGGTGAGGAATGATGAGACTTTATCCCTGTCGAAGTTTCCCACTATGACGAATATGAGGTTTTCCGGCGAGTAGAACCTCTTACGGTAGCTGATGAAATCATCTCTCTTAAAAGCTTTGAGATTTTTCTCAAATCCTATGGTGGTTTTCCCGTAAGGATGGGTGGGGAAAGCCATCTCAAAGAGGGTATCATAGAAAAAGCGTGAAAAATTGTCTGCGCCCATCGAGTATTCTTCGAGAATGACCTTGCGCTCCTGCTCTATCTCCTTTTCATCAAACCGGGCATGCTGGAGGGCATCGGTTATAAGCTCCAGGCCTTTCATGCAGTGGACGCTCGGAATGTTGATGTAGTATCTCGTATAGTCCTTCGATGTCTCTGCATTGCACATGCCGCCCAGAGCCTCGAGAGAGCTCTTGAACTCAGCCCCTGACGAGGTCTGAGTGCCCCTGAAAAAAAGGTGCTCGCAGAAGTGGCTGATGCCTTCTTCGCTCTGCCTCTCGTCCTTGCTTCCCACGCGGACATAGGCATTTATTGACACGAGGGATGAGTCCTTGTTCTCCTCCATGAGAATGGTGAGGCCGTTTTTCAGCCGCTGCTGCACGATATCGCCTTCGGCTGCACCGGCGTATATCCCGGGGGCAAGAAGGATGAAAGCGGTGACTGTCAAGAGAATGAGCAAATGCCTGTTCATGAGTTTCTCCTGCCTCTGTGCGGGGAGTGTCCGTCATAATTCGCCGGGAGGGGTGAAATACCTCTTGCCTCTATGGATGATTCTCACAGGGAAAGAGATGGAGAGAGGAAGCAGCCCCGGGGAAAAAGAAAGAGCAGCAGGCCAAGTCTCACATTACGCTACAATCCAGAACCACAGTCAAGAACCACAGTCAAGATTTGTTTAGGTGGCCGAAGCCACTTGTTAATGTGCAAAGCAGTTTTCCGGTAGTCATAAAGTCTATGCCAACAGTCGAACCACTCGTAACAATAAGCCTGCTGCTTCTTTCACTATAGCAGAAATTGACGGGTATGTCAATTTCCCGCGGGGACTCTTGAATCCGGCAAGAGGAATTTGCCCTGAGCTGTAGAATCTGGAGATACACCATGCGGAACCCATGCATATCCCGGTTTTTTTCATTATATACTCACACCCGCTCTAAGCGCCATGCACCCTCCAATCGGAAATTCAGAGTCTATAATGAGTGCGTATGGCATGCTCTTGACTATGAGGCCTTGGCGCCGTGGTAAGAGGGGAGGAGTCCTTCTGCTGCTCGTTTTGGATTCAGGGAATTCCTGCCTTGTCATGGGGGTTTATCAGGGAGAGGACCTTCTCACCACCGCCCATGTAGGCACCTCTCTCGCAAGGGATGAAAGGGAGTACCTCGATCTGGTGAGAAAATTCATCAGGGAGAAGGCTGTCCCGAAAGACAAGATAACCACTATCGGCATATCTAACGTGGTGCCGCGCCTGAATTCCCTTCTGGATGAAGCAGTGAGAGAGCTTTTCGGCATCGCTCCCTTCTTTGTGGGCCACAGTCACACTGACCTGATAACATTGGACATTGAAACTCCATCTGAGCTGGGAGCCGATCTCGTAGCAGCCGCCGTGGCGGCTTACAGGAAACACCGGGACTCGCTTATCATAATCGATATGGGTTCGGCGACGACTTTTTCCCATATCACCGGGGAGGGGAGCTTTCAAGGGGTGATAATATGCCCTGGCCTCCGGATGGGTGCCGAGTTTTTCAGTGCAAGGATTCCCTACCTTCCGGAAGTGAAGCTTGCAGTGCCGCAGAAGCTTCTGGGCCGGAACAGCGTTGAGAGCATCCAGTCAGGACTCATGCTGGGCCATATCGCGATGCTTGAGGGGATTGTGCGGCGCCTCCAGGAGCATTACGGAAGACCCGGAAAGGTCATCGCGTGCGGCGGATTCGCCCATGTGCTGAGGAGTCACCTTCCCTTTGTGGATTCCGTGGAGCCTTTTCTTGTCCTTGAGGGCATAAGGGTTCTCTCGGAGAGCGGGGAAGCGCGGTGATTTTTACTGAAGGAAGTGAACGAGGAGGAAAAGTTCCCACCATGTCGAACTGTCGTTGAAACCTTTATGGGAAAGGGCGTGGACTGTTATGATAGAGACTGATGGCAGGGTGAAAACCTCTCTCGCGTCTACAGAGGATGCCTACAAGCACCACTTGAACCCTTCCCTGTCAAGACTTCTGAAGTTCAGCGGCTACTATGCAGAGGAGTGTCATGCCGAGGGTGTGTATGTCTATGATGAAAAGGGAAATAGATACATAGACTGCGCAGGTGGCTACGGTGTTTTTGTCCTGGGCCACAGGCACCCCGCCGTGGTCAAGGCGGTAAAGGCTCAACTGGACCAGATGCCGCTTTCGACCAAGGTATTTTTCAACAGGCAGCTTGGCGAGTGCGCCCGCAGGCTTGCTTCTCTCTGCGGCGGCGGCCTTCAGTACTGCTTTTTCTGCAACAGCGGCGCCGAAGCCATCGAAGGCGCCATAAAGCTTGCGAGGATAAGCAAGGGGAAGCACCGCATCATCTCCACGATCAATTCATTCCATGGGAAGACTCTTGGAGCGCTCTCGGTTTCGGGCAGGGACATCTATAAGAAAGGATGCGGCCCCCTCATCGAGGACGTGGTGCAGATCCCCTTCGGTGACGCTGAGGCGCTCAGGAGCGCCATCAATGACAATACCGCCGCATTTATCGTCGAGCCTGTCCAGGGTGAAGGAGGAATAATAGTCTCTCCCGACGGGTATCTCCAGGAAGTGAGAAAGATATGCACGGAGAGAGGAGTCCTTTTCATTGCCGACGAGGTGCAGACCGGAATGGGGAGGACCGGGACCTTTTTTGCCGTGGAACAGTGGAATGTCTGGCCTGACATGCTTACCCTTGCCAAGGGCCTTGGAGGCGGGGTCATGCCGGTAGGCGCCATCATAGGCACGGCAGAAGCATGGAAGCCTTTCCAGGAGAATCCCCTTATCCACACCTCCACTTTCGGCGGGAATCAACTGGCATGTGCAGCGGCCCTGGCCACCATCGAGGTCATCACCGGCGAAAATCTCCCCGGCCGCGCTGAGGAGCATGGTAAGTACTTCATGGCGAAGCTCAGAGAGGTGCAGGAGCGGTACCCCGATATCATCGCCGAGGTTCGCGGAAGGGGTTTGATGATAGGGGTAGAAATGATCAGGGAAAGTTACGGCGGCTCGATAATCTTTGAGATGTCCCGCGGAAGAGTCACAGGAGTCTATACGCTGAACAATCAGAAGGTTATCCGTTTTGAGCCGCCGCTTATCATAGAGAAGAACGAGATAGATCAAGCTGTCGCCGTCTTTGAAAAGGCGGTGGAAAAAACGAAAAAAACCTTTGTAAAATAGTCCGTCACCCGGGAGGAGATATTTGTGCCATACGTAGAAGCGTCCATAGTGATAAAAGCAGATGCAGATGCCGTATACCGTTTCGCCAAGGAGCAGGAAAAGTTTCCCCAGTATATGCGTGACGTGGAAAGCGTGAAAGTGCTTGAGCGGCGGGAGAGCTCCCAGATGTCGGAGTGGGTGACCAGCGTCGAGGGAACACCCATAATATGGATTGAAGAGGACGTATTTGACGATAAGAACAGGAAGATCACCTACCGGCTCACTGAGGGCGACCTCGACAAGTTCGAAGGCTTCTGGACCTTCACTCCCTCCAGCGAGGGAACCAGGGTAGTGCTGGCAGTGGATTTCGATTTCGGAATACCCCATCTCGAGGAGCTCATCGGCCCCACGCTCCAGACCAAGGTCCGCGAGAACTCTGATATGATGCTTACCGGCATCAAGCAGTTTTTTGAAGGCGGAAAGTAGAGGAAGGTCACCATGCTGAGATTCGGCTTCTTCGTACATCCCATTGATATGCACGATGTGGCCCGCGTGGCCCCCCAGGCCGCCAACAAGCGCCAGGCCCTCGTTGAGAAAATACTCGAATGGACTCCTCCTCACGAAGTGGCTCATGTGAAGGGCCTTGTCTCTGCAGACGGCAAGGATGTCGAGGGATGGTTTATTGCCGTGCCTCTTTTCCCTCATCAGTTCATGAACATGCCCAAGGAATTTGTCTATGAGAAGCTCCGCAAGGGCGCCCAGATCGCCAGGGACAAAGGAGTGCAGATACTGGGCCTCGGGGGATTCACGTCGATTATAGGGAATGGCGGTATCGCCATGGCGGAAATGGTTCCCGACATACCGGTCACAAGCGGAAACAGTTACACGATAGCCACTGCCGTTGAGGCGACCGTCGAGGCGGCGAAGAGGCTCGGGATAGATCTCTCCAATGCCACGGCCACGGTGATTGGGGCCTCAGGCTCCATAGGGAGCTGCTGCGCCCATCTTCTCGCCCCGCAGGTCAAGAAGATGGTCCTCGTGGCGAGGAATCTCAAGCGCCTCGAGAAGATAGCAGAAGGGATACGCCAGTCCACGGGGAGGGAGACTTCGGTGTTCAGCGATGTCTCTGTGGGAATCAACAAGGCCGACATTGTGGTCTCCGCCACGAGTTCCTCGGGCGATATCATCAAGGCTCACGATCTTAAAAGCGGTGCCCTGGTGTGCGATGTCTCACTTCCCCACGACGTGTGCAGGGAAGTGGCATTTCTCCGTCCCGATGTGCTTGTGATAGAGGGCGGCCTCGTGGAGATCCCGCAGAATGTAAGGCTTAACTATGACTTCGGTTATCCCGATAACGTCTCGCTCGCCTGCATGGCGGAGACAATGGCGCTCTGCATGGAGGAGAGGTTCGAGGTATTCAGCATCGGGAGGGGCATCAAGATCGAAAACGTGAGGGAGATCACGAGGATCACCAAGAGGCAGGGCTTCAAGCTTGCCGGTTTCAGGAGCTTTGACCAGCTCGTCACCGACAAGATGATAGAGCGCGTGAAAAAGCTGAAGTCGCAGAATGTGGCCGATTACCTCAGGAGCGCCATTGATGACGGAAGCGGCGGCAAGTCCCCGATTGAAAGCAAGGTGCCCTAGGAAAGGACATTTCACCGTGAAGCGGGTAATAAGCGTGAGCCTCGGCTCGTCAAAGAGGGATCACAAGGTGGAGCTCCCCATCATGGGAGAGGAATTTTCCATAGAGCGGCGGGGAACAGACGGCGACATGAGAAAGGCCGAGGCCCTGCTCAGGGAGCTTGATGGAAATGTTGATGCCATAGGACTGGGAGGCATTGACATTTACCTCTACTCTCGGAAAGGGCGGTACGCTCTCAAAGACGGCCTCAAGCTCATGAACGCCGTGCAGAAGACGCCGGTCGTTGACGGGAGCGGCCTCAAGAACACCCTGGAGCGTGAAGTGGTGAGGATTCTGGATGCCGACGGGCGCTTTCATCTCAAAGACAGCAAAGTTCTCATGGTCTGTGCCATGGACAGGTTCGGGATGGCCGAGGCATTCATCGAGGCAGGGTGCTCAATGGTCTTTGGCGATATGATGTTTTCCCTTGACAGGGATCAGCCAATCTACAGCATTGAGGAACTTGCCGAGTATGCCGAGAAGCTCCTTCCGGAAATCTCCAAGCTTCCCATAGGGTTTATCTACCCCATAGGGAAGAAGCAGGACCTGCCCCCCGAGGAGAAATACCGCGACTATTACCATAACGCTGATTTTATCGCCGGCGATTATCATTTTATCAGGAAGTATCTTCCGGCTGAGCTCCCGGGAAAGCATATCATCACCAACACGGTGACTGCCGAAGATATAGAAATGCTGAAGGCACGGGGCGTGAAGTACCTTATCACGACGACGCCTGAATTCCAGGGCCGCTCTTTCGGCACCAACGTTCTTGAGGCAGTGCTTCTCGCCATGCTCGGGAAAAGATGGCAGGAAGTCACTGCGGAGGAATACCTTGATCTTATCAAAAGGCTTGAGCTCAAGCCTAGAATTGAAATACTGAATTAAGAGTCCCTTAGAGGAGGAGAGAATGGCCAACCCCAGCAAAGAGATAATTCTCACCCGCGATGCGTTCAAGAAGTACCAGCAGAAGCTCGATTATTACAAGACCCACCACCGCAAGGAAGTGGCAGAGCGAATAAAGCAGGCCAAGGAGTTCGGCGAGATCGGGGAAAACTCCGAATATGAGGATGCGAAAAGCGAGCAGGCCTTCATTGAAGGTGAGATCATGCATCTTGAAAATATCCTGCGCAACGCCAAGGTCCTTGATGAGAAGGAGATCCCCAAGGACAGGGTAAGCCTTGGCTCCACAGTGACGCTCAAGAACCTTGGCACGGGGAAAAACGTGGAATATACCATCGTGGGCTCACTGGAGTCAGACCCCTCAAAAGGCTTCATTTCCAACGAATCACCGGTGGGTCACTCCCTCATAGGCGCTGAAAAAGGCAAGAAAATCGAGGTAGAAGTGCCCAAGGGCAAGATGGAATATGAAGTGGTGAGAATCTATCAGAAGCAGCATCTTGACACTGAAGTAATATAAGGAGAGGAGCCCACGGCAGGGCTTCCTTGAGCGGGCAGGCCTCTCTCATCGGCGGAAAGGCTTCTTTTCCATGGTAAAGAAATTTCTCCCATGAAGGCCTGCGCTGGTATTTTTCTCGCAGACGGATCCTGAAATACAGGGCGGCACAAGAGACAACGACCGGGGAGGAAATGATGGGGAGCGATATAAGCAAGGAAGAAGAGCAGTCCTCTTTGAGCCTGAGCGATCAGGAACATGAGAGGCTTGACCATCTCAAGGAGCTTCGTGCCAGGGGCATCGATCCTTATGAGATGAAGTTCAGACGGACCCATAGAACTTCCGAGCTCCACCGTCTCTATGACGAGATTCCCATAGGGGAGGAACGTGACGAGGCGGCTGTGGCCGGGAGGATTATGGCCGTACGGTCCCATGGAAAGACGGTTTTTGCAACTCTCCTTGATGGGGAGGGGCAGATACAGCTCTATTTCCGCAAGGACAAGCTTGGCGAAGAGCTTTTCTCGCTGCTCAGGTATTGTGATATCGGTGATATGGCAGGTGTGAAGGGAAAAGTGTTCCGCACCAGAAGCGGCGAGCTCACCATATCCGTCGAAGAGTTCTCCCTGCTCTCCAAGGCCCTCCATCCCCTTCCGGAGAAATGGCACGGCCTCAAGGATGTGGAAACCCGTTACCGCCAGCGCTATCTTGACCTGATTACCGACGAGCGCTCCCGGGACACTTTTTTAAAGAGGAGCAGGCTCATCGCGGCGGTGAGAGACCTGCTCAACGGGAAGGGATTTCACGAGGTGGAAACCCCCTGCATGAACGCCATCGCGGGAGGTGCCGCCGCAAGGCCTTTCATCACCCATCACAATGCGCTTGAAACCGATCTTTATCTCAGAATCGCCACGGAGCTGCACCTGAAGAGATGCATCGTGGGCGGGCTGGAAAAGGTCTATGAAATCGGGAGGATCTTCAGGAACGAGGGCATCTCCACAAAGCACAACCCCGAGTTCACGATGCTCGAGGTTTACGAGGCATATTCAGATTATGAGGGCATGATGGAGATGACGGAGGAGATCATTGCCGCCATCTGCAGGAAGCTTGAAACAGGCGATGATATCTTATACCAGGGAACCACTCTGCACCTTGCTCCCCCGTACCGCCGCCTTACCATGGACGAGGCGCTCCGCACTTATGGAGGCATAACGCTTGACGATCTCAGGGATATGAAAAAGGCACCGGAGATTGCCGAAAAGTACGCCGTACCCTTTCACAAGAAAGAAGAACTAGGCCATTTCATCGACAAGGTCTTCGAGTGTGTCGTGGAGCCCCACCTTGTGCAGCCCGTATTCATCACCGATTACCCTATCGAGATATCGCCTCTTGCCAAGAAGAAAAAGGAAAATCCTCTTCTCACCTACCGGTTTGAGCTTTTCATTCATCATCTTGAAGTTGCCAATGCCTTCTCGGAGCTCAACGATCCTCTTGATCAGCGGAAGCGCTTCGAGTACCAGATGGAGCTCAAGGCCTCGGGAGACGAGGAGGCCCATCCCCTCGACGAGGATTTTCTCTGTGCGCTGGAATATGGCATGCCTCCCACGGGCGGGATTGGCGTCGGCATCGACAGGCTTGTGATGCTCTTTACCGATTCCCCGTCCATCAGGGATGTGATACTGTTTCCCGCGCTGCGCCCTAAAGGGTAGCCCGCTCTCCCGGAAGGCACCATGACAAAGTACAAGATTATCATAGTGGTAATGTGCCTTATCGCGCTTTCTGCCGCCATGCCCTCCCCGGGGCGCGGTGAAGAGCCCGAAACGATCACGAGCAAGGTGTTCCGCCTCTGCTATCTCAATGCGGTGGACACGGAGAAGCTGGTGCGCATATTCCTCTCGAAGGAAGGTCAGGCCGTCTCCGAGGCCAGAACCAACATCCTTATCGTGAAGGACTACCCCTCTGTCATCGAGGAGGTGTCAAAATTCATAAAAGAGCACGATGTGCCTCAGCCGCAGGTGAGAATATGGGTGAATTTCTTCGACAGTGCCTCTTTTTCTCAGGCGGGATGGGGGGCGAATGCCATGGCGGTGAACAACAACTGGAGAGTCGCCCTTTGGGCGGGAAGCCTCTCCCAGTCAAGCTCTGTCCAGGGAACGATGAACCTTATGACCATAAGCGGCACATGGGGATCGATCTCATGCGGGGAGAATGTCCCCCAGGCATCATGGTTTTTTTCCCTTGCCCAGACCCTGGGGTATATCACCGAGATCCCCCTTTACCGGGAGGTCTCTACCGGCTTTGCCGTGATGCCCGTCGTGAGGGGCGAAGAAGTGGAGCTCACCGTGGCTCCCCAGATAAGCTATTTTACCGACAGGGAGAGGGGAACCATAAGATTCGACAAGCTCTCGGCAACTGTCCGTGTGCCGAATGGCCAGTCGGCGGTGCTTGCTGCCGGTGAAGGCGAGCAGAGCTCCCTCATTACCATGATATTCGGTTCCATGCGAAGCCGCCAGTCCCAGGCAATGTCGATTGTTATCACGCCGCTTATTGACCGAAGGTAAGGAGGAGAGTGGCCCGGGAGAAAGAAATAGTGGGTAACGCATACGCCACTTGTGCGAGCTTTTGTCTAGTCTTTCTGCGGAGGAAGCCAATGAAGTGTCCTGAGTGTCTTGAAGAAGTTGTAGTAGGAGATCTGCATTGTCCTTATTGTGGAGCGGAACTGGAAGATGAGGGCGAAAGCGAACTCGAGGAAGACCGGGGGCTTGCGCCGTTAATGAGTGTCGCCGACGAAGCCGAGGCATCAGGTATCAAGGAACTCTTGGAAGTAAATGGAATTCCTGTCGTGATTCATTCGCAAAAACGGGCCTCTGAGAGAGCCGATTACCATTACAGCATTGATACATGGGGTGAAGTGCTTGTGAACCGGGGCGATCTTGAGAGCAGTCTCCTCATCCTCCAGAAGTACATGGATACCCAGCGGAGTCTTCTTATCCAGGAGGAGGACGTTGATGAAGAAGAGCCCGGACAGGATTGACCTCGCCATCACGGGCGGACTCGTCTGTGACGGAACAGCAGCAGTCCCGTACCCCGCCGACCTTGGCATATGGAGAGGAAAGATAGTGGCTCTGGGGAGCCTCGGGGAAAAAAAGGCATACCGGACGATTGATGCGCGGGGGCTTGTGATAGCCCCCGGTTTTATTGATATCCACGGCCATACTGATGAGCACATTCTGCTCTACCCAAGGGCCGAGAGCAAGGTTCATCAGGGCGTCACCACCGAGGTGGCGGGGAATTGCGGCGCATCGCCGGCACCCCTTTATGGAGCAGCACTTGAAGAGTTCAATGGAGAGTGGAGCGAGCTTTCTGGCTCCAATGCCTCCTGGAGGAGCTGTGATGATTTTTTCCGCCTCCTTGAGAAGAAGAAAATCGGCATCAACTTCGCGATGCTTGTAGGGAACGGCACCATAAGGGGGGGAGTCCTGGGATTTGATGACCGGCGGGCAGGCCCCTCGGAGCTCGTGAAGATGAAGGCAATCCTTTCCGAGTCCCTCAGTACGGGGGCAT
This sequence comes from Candidatus Eremiobacterota bacterium, assembly GCA_031082125.1. Classification (NCBI taxonomy): domain Bacteria; kingdom Bacillati; phylum Vulcanimicrobiota; species Vulcanimicrobiota bacterium. The sequence continues at coordinate 215,946 of JAVHLM010000003.1, read as the reverse complement.
GGGGCATGTCTTCGGGTCTTATCTACGTGCCCTCGGCTTTTTCCTCAGAGGATGAGCTTATCAGCCTTGCCGGGCTCGTAAAGGAGGCAGGCGGCATCTATGCCACTCATATGCGGGGTGAAGGTGACAGCCTTCTTGAATCCATTGCAGAAGCCCTTTCGGTGGCTCTCAAGTCAGGAGTCCGGCTCGAAATCTCGCACCTGAAGGCTTCAGGGGAGAGAAACTGGAAGAAGCTCCCTCAGGTCCTTCAGATGATAGAAGAGGCACGGCAAATGGGGGGGCTTGTGGGGGCCGATCAGTATCCCTATCCCGCCTCATCGACAGGGATTGCCTCCCTTTTCCCTTCCTGGGTGCGGGAGGGGGGAAAGAGCGCCCTCCTGGGAAACCTGGAAAAAGAGGAGACCTGCGGGAGGCTCGCCATGGAAATGAATGATCAGGTAATTGACTGGACAAGAATCGCTTTTGCGGCTTTTAAGAATGAGGAACTCTTGAGATTCAGCGGAATGAGGGTAGGAGAAGCAGCGCACAGTGAAGGGAAAACGCCCCTGGAGCTTGTAATCCGCTTGATAATGATGGAGAAGTCTGACCTGCCGGTTCTTTTTTTCACGCAGTCGGAAGAAAATGTCGTGGCCATCATGGAGCGTCCTTATGTGTGTTTCGGGACTGATGCCGCCGCCCGTTCCGCAGAGGAGAGGAGGCAGGAGGACATGCCCCACCCGAGGGCCTACGGGACCTATCCACGGATTCTCGGGCATTATGTGAGAGATCGCTCCGTTCTGAGCCTTTCTGATGCGGTGATGAAAATGACGTCGCTGCCTGCGGAAAGGATAGGGCTTACGGGGCGGGGCAGGATAAGGGAAGGATGGTGGGCTGACATAACTGTTTTTGACAGAACCAGGATCGCGGAAAAATCCACTTACCTTGATCCCCACCAATATCCTGAAAATATTGAGTATGTAATCATAAACGGCGAGGTAGTAATAGACCAGGGGACCCATACAGGCGCGCTTCCCGGAAGGGTCCTCAGAAGGAATGCCCATGAGTGAAAAAATGGCACTGAAACTTGCTGCAATGGCCCAGGCACTCAGAGGCACCATGGGATTTGCCATAAAATCCCTGGAAGGCTCCGAGGCTTTTTATCACAGGGCGGAAGAGCGTTTTCATGCCGCCAGCATTATCAAAATGGCCATAGCTGGAGAGCTGTACCGGCAGATTGAAAAGGGACTCCGCCGCCGTGACGAAACGGTAAGGCTTGCCGCTGAATTTAAGGTTGATGGCGCCGGCGTGCTGAAGGAACTCCATGACGGCCTGGAGCTCACGGTAAGCGACCTTGCCGCCCTCATGATCGTGGTGAGCGATAATACTGCCAGTAATATGCTCATAGACCTTGTGGGCATGGATCAGGTGAATTCTCTCCTGGAGCACCTGGGGATGACAGGGAGCCGCCTTGTGAAGAAGTTCATGCTATCCCATCCCGATCCTTCGTTCTTTAACTACACCACTCCCCGCGATACTCTCGTCCTTCTCGAGAAGATTTACCGGGGCGAGTTTCTCTCGCACACCTCGGCCGGGGAGGTCCTGGGAATTCTTGAGCGCCAGCAGTACCGCGAGAAGATCCCCCTCTTTCTGCCGGAGGAGTTAAGAATTGCCCATAAAACCGGCGAGGTGACAGGGGTGCGCCACGATGCCGGCATTGTGCTCCTGGAGAGGAACCCTTATGTGATATGCCTTTTTACCAGGGACCTTGAAGATCCTCTTGAAGGAGACAGGGTTATCGCTGAGATATCAAGGGAGGTGTTCCATTATTTCTCCTGTGCCAGGGGATGATTCTCTGCATCATCCGGGATGCAGAGAATTTTCTTTCCGGATAATAGGCTTCTCCCAAGAAGGAATGTAGGCAATCATAGAGAATTTCTTTCATAGGATATACAGGCTCCCACGATTGAGAGAGGCTTCTTTTCTACCGGATGTTCTCGTGCAGGAGGCAGATAGTGGCCAAGGCAGATTTGAAGATCAGGTTGAATATCCGCGAGTCTGCTGAGGGTTTTTTGAGGCTGGTAGAGAAGAAGTTCAAGCTCACGCTCGATTTCTCCGAAGAATCCCTTCTTATCGCTGACGATCTCATCACTATCTTCTTCAAGGTGCGCAAGAGTCACTATTACCGTGCGGCAGGCTTTATAGGGAGCTACCTCGGCGAGGTCATCATTGAAAATATGGGCGGCCGCTGGCAGAAAGATCTCACCCTCGAGAAAGTGGGGAACATGAAGGGCTTCGCCCACCCCATGATCCGCGCCAAGAAAAGGCTCGCCAACGGCATGCAGGACTCCCTCTCCATCTATTATCGCTCCCTCAAACTGAGCACCTGCCAGGACACAAGCTTCGCCATGAGAAACGGCGTGACCAGGGAAGCCTACGCCGCCCTGAGAACCGAAGGGTGGGACAGGGAAGTCCTTAGCCGCGTGCTCGATGATGAGGAAAAAAGCTATGTAAGGGAGGAGGCGTCCGATCTTCTCGGGCGCCTTGCCGGCCCCGCGATGGTTCCCCGGCTTGTGGAGGGTCTGAAGGATAATAAAAGTGCCTATTTCTGCGCCAAGGCCCTTCAGGGACTCCCTGACGGATCAGCATTCAAGCCCCTCATGGAGCTTATGAAAAAGACCCGCTCGCCTATCGTCAAGATGCAGGCGGCCCTCGCCCTTGGTGCAATCGGCAACCCCGAAGCCCTTGATGAGCTGATAAAACTGCTTGATGACGAAAATGAGATTCTGGCCCATTATGCCTCCATGGCGGTCGGGAAAATAGGCGGGGCCAAGGCCGTAGAGATGCTTCTGGAAATAATGGCCTCCCACAGGCCCGGAAAAAGGGTATATGCCATTGCCGCCCTGGAGGAGATAGGAGACCGCAAGTCGGTGCCGGCCCTTATCGAGGCCCTTTTTTCGCGCGATGAGGAGATAAAGGAATCGGCCGTGAGGGCTCTCCAGTACATCCCCGATGAACGGGCCTTCAAGCCTCTCCTGTTTCTGCTCAAGGACAAGTCCTACCGCATCAGGACCCTCACGGGGTATGCGCTGGCGAACTTCGAGGACTCAAGAGCTCTCCCCTACATCAAGATGCTCCTCCGTGACGAGGTGCAGGCAGTGCGCCATCACGCGGCGAAACTCATCTACTGGCTTGAAAAAGGGGAAAAGCCTGCACGCTGCATATAGGTGTGTGCTGCTGTTCCCTGCTCATGAGCCCCTGACGGTCACCCCTGTGCTCTCTGCAATTCCTTCATGGACTTCAATGCAAAGCCCATGCCACAAAGAGGGATTAAGAGAATTTCTGTCGAAAGAAGAACATCTCTGCCCCAGGGCGGTAAAAAGAGCAGGAAGGCGCCATGGAAGAAGAGCTGATAAGAAAGATTGTGGAGAAAGTGGTCCGGGAAGTTCAAGGGCGAGAGGTCTGCACCTCGAGCGGCGACCCGATTCCCATCAACATCTCGAACCGCCATGTCCATATGAGGAGAGACGACCTGGAAGCCCTCTTCGGGAAGGGTTTTGAGCTCACCAGGATGAGGGATTTGATGCAGCCGGGGGAATTCGCCTCAAAAGAGACCGTCACCCTCGTAGGGCCCGGAGGGGTCATCAGGGATGTCCGGGTCCTTGGTCCCGTAAGAAATTATACACAGGTCGAGATATCTCTCACCGACAGCTTTGCCCTTGGGATCTCCTCGCCACTCATCAGGGATTCCGGTGCCCACGAGGGCACGCCGGGCATCACGGTCGTGGGGCCCCAGGGCGCGGTGACCCTCCGGCAGGGGCTGGTGATTGCCCAGCGCCATATCCATATGACTCCGGGCGATGCGAGGCGCTGCGGCGTCAAGGACGGGGAGTGGGCCAGAGTCCTTGTTGACGGCCCCCGGGGCCTGATTTTTGACAGGGTGCTGGTGAGAGTGAAAGAAACCTACGCGCTTGAGATGCACCTTGATATTGACGAGGCAAACGCATGCGCCCTCAAGCCGGGAGCCTCCGGAATCCTGGTGAGGGGTATCACTTTGTAATGACTGCATGGGATATAATCAACTAAAATAAATGGAGGTGGCAACTGTGATTTCAACGTATGAAGCCCTGGGAATGATAGAAACCAAAGGCCTGGTGGCGATGATTGAGGCGGCTGACGCGATGGTAAAGGCGGCCAATGTAAAGCTCATAGGATGGGAAAAGATAGGCTCCGGCTATGTAACTGCCCTGGTAAGAGGCGATGTGGCGGCATGCCGTGCCGCAACTGATGCCGGCGCTGCAGCGGCAAGAAAGATCGGAGAGCTCGTGGCCGTCCATGTCATACCCAGGCCCCATAAAGAGCTCGATGATGTGCTCCCCATTGCTCCTCCAAAAGAGAAGCCCGTTCAGGATAAGAAGTAGCACTGAGGGAAACCTCTGGAGCTTTTCGGAGAGGCACCACAGGGAAAAGGAAGGCAATGGCTCTGACAGGGCGGCCGGAAGGCCGCCCTGATGAGCCTGAAAATGCCCGCCTGCCCTCCAGGTGGCTGCTGCAATAGTGTTTTTTCTCTCTGCGACAGTTTTGTTTTGGGGAACAATGAAATGGAATTGGAGCATCTCATAGAAGACATTACCGCCATGGTGATGGAGCGCCTTGCCTCGCTTCCCGACGGGGGCTATGAGGGCGTGGAGCGCCTTCCTCATCAGGCTTCTCTTCCCGCACCGCCGTCAAAAACATTCAGGGGGCTCGTGGTGCTCACCGATGAAAGGCCCCAGATGGAGGTCTTCTGGGAGCAGTTCCAGAGGTGCGGCCGCCTTGGCATAGCGTGGACTTTTTTCAGGGGAGGCGATTGTTTTCTCCCCCCGGACTCATCGATCCCGAAGGTGAATGACTCCCTCCCCTCCTCCTGGGCAGCCCTTGTCCCCGGGGCCGATTTTCTTATAGTGCCTGTCATGACCATGACGCTCTGCTCCAAGATCGCGAGCCTCATTGCCGATGACGTGCCTTCCAGGGTGACCCTCCAGGCGCTTGTGGAAGGGAAGCCGGTTCTTGTCGGTGCGGAAGAGATCTCATTTCTCAACAGGTTTTCAGCGCGACTTCCCAAGCCGCTTGTGAGCGTTCTGAACGCTCACTGCGAGGTGATGCGGGCGATGGGGCTCACCGAGATTCCTCTTGCAAGCCTGGAGACAGAGCTTGTAAAGCTTCTCTCCCGTCAGCCCCAGGAGGGCAGGGCTGGCAATGTCATCACCAAGGCTGATGTGCAGGCCGCCTTTGATGAGGGGAAAAGGCGCCTGGAGTTTCTGAGGGGCACGATAGTGACTCCCCTCGCCCGGGAATATGCGGAGGCGACGGGCGTCGAGATCATCCTGAGATGAAGAGATTCAAGTTTTGCTGAGGAGGTGCTCCCATGGAGCTTAACCGCGAGGAGATTGGCAGGATTGTCGAAGAAGTGGTGAGGCGGTACAGCGATAAAAGGGCGGTAGAGAAGGTAACTGCCCGCAGGGGCATCTTTGAAGACATGGACGAGGCAATTGAAGCCTCCCATAAGGCCCAGAGAAAGCTTGCAAAGCTCTCGGTTGCCGACAGGAAGAAGATCATCCAGTCCATGCGTGATCATGCGATAAAGCAGATTAGGGCTCTCTCAGAGCTCGCCGTGGCGGAGACCGGATATGGAAGGGTCGAGGACAAGATCGAGAAGCACAGGCTCACCATTGAGAAGACCCCCGGCGTTGAAGACATATTCCCCACTGCTTTTTCCGGCGACCATGGCCTCACCCTTGTGGAGATGGCCCCTTACGGCGTCATCGGCTCAATCACCCCCTCGACGAATCCTTCGACTACCGTGATAAACAATTCGATCAGCATGATCTCTGCAGGTAACAGCGTGGTCTTCAACCCCCACCCCCAGGCCCAGAAGGTGTCCCAGAAGGCAATTGAGATACTCAACGAGGCTGTGGAGGCCGTGGGCGGCCCGCCGAATCTCATGACCACCGTGGAGAAGCCCAGCCTCGCGAGCGGCCAGAAACTGCTCAAGAGCCCGCTTGTGAGGATGCTGGTGGTGACGGGAGGGCCGGAAATTGTGAGAATTGCCATGACATGCGGTAAGAAGGTGATTGCCGCAGGGCCCGGCAACCCCCCGGTGCTTGTCGATGAGACGGCAGACATAAAAAAGGCTGCTGCCGATATTGTGCTGGGAGCCTCCTTCGACTGCAATGTCATGTGCATAGCCGAAAAAGAGGTATTTGCCGTGGAGTCCATCTTCTCCCCTCTCAAGGAGGAGATGGTGCAGAAGGGAGCCTTTGAGCTCTCGCCTCTCCAGGCCGATGAGCTCACAAAGATAATCTTCAAGGAGGGCGGCGTGGGCTGCCATGAGCCAGTTCTCAACAGGGACTACGTGGGGAAGCCTCCCCATTACATTGCCAAGGCCATTGGGCTTGATGTTCCTGCCACCACGAGGCTCCTTATCGCAGAATTCCCGCCCGATCATCCCCTTGTCCATGTTGAGCAGCTTATGCCCTTTATCCCCCTGGTGCGGGTGAGGAATGTCGCCGAGGGAATAGAGAGGTCCGTCGTGGCCGAGGGAGGCTGCTTGCACACGGCCTCCATGCATTCAAGAAATATCGAGAATCTCAGCGAAATGGCCTCAAGGATAAACGCGACGATTTTTGTCAAGAATGCCCCTACTCTCGCAGGCCTGGGCTTCGGCGGCGAAGGCCATACGACCCTCACCATCTCCACCCCCACGGGGGAGGGAGTGACTTCAGCACGGACTTTCACCAGACAGAGGCGCTGCGTGCTCGTGGATTATTTAAGGATAGTATGAGGAGAACACCCCATGGGAGATCTCGTTGAAAAAGTAAAGAGTGCGGGCGTAGTGGGCGCAGGGGGCGCCGGCTTCCCGACCCATGTGAAATACCAGGCGAAGGTGGAGTACGTCATTGCCAACGGTGCGGAATGCGAGCCTCTTCTCTATTGTGACCAGAGCCTGATGGCACTGGAGGCCGAGAAGATTGTCGCGGGCCTCAGGCTTGCCGTTGAACAGGTTCAGGCAAAAGCCGGTTTCATTGCGCTCAAGGCCAAGTACAGGAGTGCGAAAGGCGCCCTGGAAAAAGCCATTAAAGGATGCGCAAATATCCATCTTCATACCATGGAGAGCTTCTATCCCGCGGGCGATGAGCAGGTCCTCGTTTACGAGGTGCTGGGAAGGGTGGTACCCGAAGGGGGTATTCCCCTGCAGGTGGGCGTCGTGGTGAACAATGTGGCCACCCTTGTGAACGTGGCGCAGGCCCATGAAGGCATTGCGGTGACAAGACGCTGGCTTACCATCCATGGAGAAGTGAAAAATCCCCTCACCTGCGAGCTCCCTGTGGGAACTTTGATCGGCGAGGCCATTGCCCTTGCCGGGGGTGCCCTGACCGATGACTACACCATTCTGGTGGGAGGGCCCATGATGGGGGTGGTAGGGAGTGATAATGATCCTGTCACCAAAACTACGAGCGGCATACTGGTCCTTCCCCCGGAGCATCCCCACATTCTTCGGAAAGTGCAGCACCCAAACGGGATTCTCAGGAGATCCAAGGCTTCCTGTGATCAGTGCATGTACTGCACGGAGCTCTGCCCGCGCTATCTCCTCGGGCATGCCATGAAGCCCCATCTGATAATGAGATCAATCCCCTATGGAATAGCGGACAGCACTATCGCCACCTCCTCTTATCTGTGTTGTGAGTGCGGTCTCTGCACCTTCTACGCATGCCCGCTCTTTCTCTCGCCGGGGATGATCAATGCCATGCTGAAAAAGGAGCTTGGCGGAAAAAATGTCAAAAACCCTCACCGGAGGGCCGATGTGTCGCCTTACCCCTTCCGCGACGAGCGGAAGATCTCCACGAGACGCCTCCTGGAGAGGATCGGCCTCTCCCGCTATGACGCGCCTGCACCCTTTGTGAGGACGGACTATATGCCGACACGGGTTCGTATCCCCCTGAAGCAGCACCTGGGGGCACCTGCTCTTCCCGCCGTCAAGGCGGGGGCCATGGTACGCGAGGGGGACCTTGTCGGTGAAATCCCTGAGGGCAAGCTCTCGGCCCGGGTCCATGCCTCGATTCCCGGGATGGTGATGGAGGCAGAGGGGGAGATTGTGATAGAACGATGAGCGGATTTTCAGAGATGCCCTGAGGGGCGGGAATAAAAGCTCATCCTGTGCGAAAGGATTAGAATTTATTGACCTGAATTGAGGAACATACCCGGCGAAAGCCATACCCATGGCTTTATGGAGGAATTAGCCGGGAGGGGGAGAATAGACAGTGAGAGAGTTCTGGTGCTGACTAGAGAATAGAGGTGATAGAGGTGCAATATCCTGCTATCGGCTTTGTGGAGCTTAACAGTATCGCAAGGGGCATAGAAGTATGCGATGCCATGGTGAAAGTGGCCGAGGTGGATCTTATTGAAGCCCACCCCATATGCGCGGGGAAATATATGGTACTGGTTACCGGCAATGTGGACGCTGTGAGGACTTCCGTGCGAAGAGGGGAAGAGGTGGGAGATCTCCATATCGTGGACACTTTTGTGATTCCCAATGTCCATCCCCAGGTAGCTCCGGCGCTCAGGGCCAGCACCGCGGTGGACAGGCTCGATGCCCTCGGGGTCGTGGAGACCTTTTCTGCGGCGTCGGCTATCAATGCCGCTGATGCCGCCGTAAAGGCGGCCGAAGTGCAGCTGCTGGAAATCCGCCTGGCCAACGGCATGGGCGGCAAGTCCTTCTTCACGTTCACCGGGATTGTGGGGGCGGTGCAGTCGGCATCAATGGCTGCGCTTGAACTTATTAAGGATCAGGGGATGCTTGTGCACAGCGTGGTTATCCCGGCACCCCATGAAATGATGGGCAGAGTGATACTGTGATGTCTGCCCAACGGCGATGAAAGGCACTGAGAATATGGCACCTGTGAAAAAGAATGACTGCACGGGCCAGGCCCTCGGGATGATTGAAACGAGAGGCTTTATTGCGGCAGTTGAAGCGGCAGACGCGATGGTGAAGACCGCAACAGTGACGATTACCGGTGAAGCAAGGGTAGGCGGCGCATCGGTAACCGTGCTTGTGAGGGGTGACGTTGGTTCCGTGAAGGCGGCGGTAGAAGCAGGGGCAGAGAGGGCACGGCGGGTAGGCGAGCTTATCGCAGTCCACGTGATTCCCCGCCTTGCCGACGAGGCCGAAATGATCATCGACTCAATGCATGGCGCCAGCAATACCTTTTTAGAGTGCGACTGAAGAATGAAATTGTCTTAATCCTGGTAAAAAGGGAGGCAAGCCCATGAAAGTCTATATTGGCTCTGATCACGGCGGTTTTGAGATGAAGGAACAGCTCAAGCCCTACATTGAGAGCCTGGGGTTCCAGGTCGTTGATTTCGGCGCCTATTCCAGGGACCCCGTTGATTACCCCGATATTACCTTTCTTGTGGCGGAGAAGGTTTCCCATGATCAAGGTGCCCTGGGGATAATGATAGACGGGGCGGGGATTGGAAGCGCCGTCACGGCGAACAAGGTGCCCGGTGTGCGCGCTGCACCCTGCTATGACACCTATTGCGCGCGGAACAGCAGGGAGCATAATGATGTGAATATGCTCACGCTTGGCGGCCGTGTCACGGGAGCCGGCATGGCCGAGGAGATTGTGAAGGTCTGGCTCACCACGAAATTTCTTGGCGGCCGCCACAGCAGGAGAGTTGATAAGATCATGTCAGTGGAGCAGAGGTTTCTCAAGGATCCGTCATAGCCCTGCCCTTGACGACATAGAAAGCCGAGAGGTGATCACATGGACATGAAAAATCTCATTGAGAAAATCACCAGGGAAGTGATGGACACTATGAAGGAGGGAAGCCCCGAGCCAAGGGTTCCCCATGCCCCGGCGAAAAAACCGGGGGGGCAGAAGGTGCTCCTCATCATTGATGATGCCGTCCCGCCGGGCCAATGGCAGTCCCTTCTCACCACGCGGTTTACCGGGTCTGACATCTCGGTGCTCCTCTCGGGGAAGGCCTCTCTTCCAGGCGATCCGGCCCTGAGAGACCTTGTCGGCAGCGTCTTTGCCTGGGAGGATGGAGCGCCGCTGAAAGCCAGGCTCGGTGCTTACGGCTGTATTTACTATCTGGCATACCGCCCCTCGCAGCTCTCAACTCTTGCTTATCTTCTGGAGGCGAATCCCCCGGTGAAATGCATCATGGAGGCTCTCGCGTGCGGCGTGAAGGTGGCTGTGATAGATGGAGTCGAGCGTTCAAGCAAGGGTATCGCCGCAAGGCTGAGTGAATTCCTGAAGGATATCGAATCAATGGGTATTGCCGTTGAGTCCGGCGCCGGCATCTCAGCTGCCCCGAAAGAAGGGACAGCTCCCTCTGCGAAGTGCGAGGAGGAGAAAGATGAGTGCGCAGGCTGCGGGAAATGCGCCACCCTTGCCCCCGGAAAAGTCAATGCCGTTGTGGGTGCCGGTGCTGACAGGATCTCTACGGCGCCCGGGGTGGAAAAGATAAACAAAGAGCTTGCCCTCATGATAGACCACACCCTTTTGAAGCCTGATGCCACCAGGGAGGATGTCATAAAGCTCTGCAAAGAGGCAAAACAGTATGTTTTCGCATCGGTATGCGTGAATCCCGGCTATGTGAAGCTTTCCGCCGAATGCCTTAAAGGCTCTCCTGTCAAGGTGTGCACCGTGATAGGATTCCCTCTCGGAGCCACCACGTCGGTCACCAAGGCCATGGAGACGAGAGACGCCATTGCAAACGGCGCTGAGGAAATCGACATGGTCATCAATGTGGGGGCCCTGAAAGCCGGGAATTATGACCTGGTAGAGAAGGATATTGAAGCCGTGGTCGAGGCCGCTTCAGGCTATCTTGTCAAGGTGATCATAGAGGCGGCCCTTCTCACCGATGAGGAAAAAGTCATGGCCTGCAAACTCTCAAAACGGGCCGGTGCCGATTTCGTGAAAACTTCAACCGGTTTCGGCCCCGGCGGTGCCACTGCCCACGACGTGGAGCTCATGCGCCAGACAGTGGGAAAATATATGGGAGTGAAGGCTTCGGGGGGCATAAGGGATTTTGCCACTGCACAGAAGATGATCAAGGCAGGGGCAACCCGCGTAGGTGCCAGCGCCAGCGTGGCCATCGTGAAGGGAGAGGCAGGCACCAGCGCCTATTAAGGTTTCCGCCTCTTCCCCTTTGCCATGTTCCCTTTCTACTGATGGATATGGAGCGATATCTTTAGTGCCCCTCTTCAAGACAAAAGGGATAGTGCTGAAAAAGCAGGAGTATGGAGAATGTGATGAGATCATCTCCCTTCTCTCACCTGATTATGGGAAAATTAAGGTGATCGTGAAGGGGGTCCGCAAGGTAAAAGGGTCCCAGGTGGGGAAATTCGAGCTTTTCAGCGAGGTATCCCTTCTCCTTGCAAGAGGAAGAAATATCGAGAAATGCATGCAGGCGCAGCTCCTTGCTCCCCACTCCGGGCTCAGGGAGGACCTGGTGAGGCTCTCATACGGCCTTTATTACCTTGAGCTTTTTGACCGTTTTCTTCCCTTCTCCGAGCCCCATCCATCCCTTTACCGCCTCATCAAGAAGGCGCTGCATCTGCTTGAGGAGGAACTCGAGCCTGAGCTCCTGAGCGTGCTCCTCCTCTATCATTTTCTCAAGGCGCTCGGTTATGAGCCCTCTTTGACACACTGCGCCGAGTGCGGCGACAGTGAGGTGCTGAGGCGCTTCAGTCCGTCGCAGGGAGGGCTGTGCTGCGGCAATTGCCTCGGGAGCAGCCGTGGCTCTCTCGCGGTGGACGAGGAAGTCCTGACGCTCCTCAGGGTCCTTCCCGGAACGTCGCTCAAAAGGCTCAGATCACTGGGGGGGGGGAGGACCGGGCAAGGAGAGCAAGGGGCATTCTGGAAAGCCACGCCGAGTGGCATTTTTCAAGGGAGCTGAAGTCAGTCGCTTTTATAAGGGATGTAAGCAAAGTGCAGCGAAAGGAGTGAGTTCACGTGGCAGCTCACTACAGACGCATTATGGGTATAGATGTAGGCTCAAAGAGGATAGGTATTGCCTTTTCGGATCCTCTGTGCATTATTGCATCCCCCTGGGGCTTCATCGAGGTCCAGGATACTGCGCAGGTCATTGAAAAACTGGGAGCATTAATCAGTGAATACTCCGTCGGAGAGATAGTGGTGGGCCTTCCAAAAAACATGGATGGATCCCTGGGCCCGCAGGCCCTCATATCCCAGGAGCTTGCCTCGGCACTTGAAAAGGAATATGCCCTTAAAGTCCATCTTGTTGATGAGCGCCTCACCTCCTGGGAGGCAGAAGGCCTTCTTATCGATGCCGGTGTGCGGAGAAAGTCAAGGAAAGGGAAAACTGACAAGATTGCTGCATCACTGATACTTAAAGAGTACCTGGACAGCAGGAAAAAGACGGAGGATGACGCTCCCTGTGAAGATACTGAAGCTCCTTAAGCTCCTTTTTGCTCTTTTTATCCTCTGTACCATCGTTTTGATGTTTTTGGCCTACTCGATGGTAATGCCTCAGGGTACGGGAGCACCGGTGCTTTTTCAGGTCTCACCGGGGGAGAGCGCAGCGGAGATATCCCGAAATCTTGCCCATGAGCGTATAATCGGCAATGCTCTCTCTTTCAGGCTTCTCTTGAGGCTTGCCCGGGCCGAGGATCGCATCAAGGCGGGGACTTATGAGCTTACCCCGGCTATGAACTCTCTTGCCATCCTCAAAATGCTCGTCAATGGCCAGGTAAAGGAGCGGTCGTTCACGGCTCCCGAAGGAGCGTCAGTGGAGGATATCGCCGTGCTCCTGGAATCTACCCATGTGATGACGGCGGAAGAGTTCCGGACCGCCTTAAAGGAGCAGGGCTCTTTCCAGGTGGGATCTCTCACAATCGGGAATCCCGAGGGATTTCTTTTCCCTGATACCTATCAGGTTCCCTGCGGTATAAAACCGGATTTTCTTATAGAGAAGATGCTTCAGAGGTTTGAGGAGCAGATACTTCCTCTCTACCAAGCTTCAGCCTTATCCGCTCAATTCAGCCTTCCCGAGCTGGTGACCATGGCCTCGCTGGTGGAGAGGGAAGCAAGGCTTGACCATGAGCGTCCCCTTATTGCCGCAGTGTATTACAACCGTCTCAGGAAGGGAATGCTTCTCCAGTGCGATGCCACTGTGCAGTATGCCCTTGGAAGGACAAAGCCTGTCCTTTCCTTTGACGATCTGGAGATAGAATCACCTTATAACACCTATCTGCATCAGGGATTGCCTCCCGGGCCGATCTGTAATCCGGGCATAAAATCTTTCAAGGCCGCCTGTTCCCCCGGGGATGTCCCCTCTCTTTACTATGTCGTCGATGAAGTAAAGGGAGACGGATCCCACGTGTTTTCCACCACCTTTCATGATCACCAGGAAGCACTCCACAGGTACAGAAAAGACTGACAGGGAAGCCTTTATGGGTCACGAGGGATTTTGCCGTGCCATGCAAAATACTCCATTAAAGGAAAAGCTTTCAAAAGAAGGTCCTGAGTCCTGCCTTGAGGCGTGAAGAGGGAGTCTGGCGCGATGAAGAAGAAAACTATAGGTGTTGCAGGGGGAACGGGTTCCGGCAAGACGACGGTGGTCAAGAAGATAATCCAGGATCTTCCCCCCGACAAGGTGATAATGATCCCCCAGGACTCCTATTATATTGACCAGAGCCACCTTTCGTGGGAGGAGCGCAAGAAAATAAATTATGATCACCCTTTTGCCTTTGACAATGATCTCCTAGTTGAACATATCAAGAGACTTTCGGAAGGTGATGCCATTGACCTGCCGATTTACTCGTACATCACTTATTCACGACAGAAGGAGATCAAGCACATAGAGCCCAGGGAGATTGTCATCGTTGAAGGGATACTGATACTTGAGGACAGGCGTATAAGGGAGCTCCTGGATATAAAAATCTTTGTCGATACTGATGCCGATGAAAGGTTTATCAGGCGCCTGAAAAGAGATATCATGGAGCGGGGAAGGGCCGTTGAAGAGGTAATCGAGCAGTATATGGAAGTGGTGAGGCCCATGCATCTCCAGTTTGTGGAGCCGACAAAGAGATACGCCGATATCATCATTCCCGGCGGAGGACAGAACACGGTGGCAATAGACATACTCACCACAAAGATCCGTTCAATTCTTATGGGGATGTGAGGTGTAGAGATTTTAGACCTGCTTTATCCCGATTTTTTCATGGAAAGGGTGGAGTTTATTGACCTCCATCACCTCAAGGAGCACGGGTACGATACCCTTATCTTTGATCTTGACAACACCCTGGTAGGGTGGCGCTCAAAGGAGATGAGGCCTGAGCTCATGGAGTGGCTGAAAAGCGCCAAGAACCTGGGTTTCAAGATGTGCATAGTCTCAAATTGCGTGCTGAGGGGAAGGGTACGCTACTTTGAGAAGCTGCTGGACATTCCCGCTATCCCAAAAGCGGTTAAGCCGAGAAAAAAATCATTTATCGCAGCAATAAAAATGCTCAACAGCAGGTTCGGCCGCACCGTGGTGATAGGCGATCAGCTCTTTACCGACGTGCTTGGCGGCAACAGGCTGGGACTTCTCACCATCCTGGTGCTTCCCGTGGACAAGAGAGAATTCTATGCGACGATTCTCCAGAGGACTGCAGAGAAACTTATATTGTTCAGGATGAAGAAAAAGGGCATTCTTCACCCGCTGAAGGCTAAAATACCGAAAAAAATGTTACAGGCCAAGGAAGGAAATTTGTGACCTCTGTTGAACTTCTAACAAAGTTCTTGCAGAACCGCAGCGCAGTATGTTATAATCACTCTGAAGAGTATGCAGAAAAACTTCTAAGTTGGTGAAATAATGATTTCTCGCTCTCTGAAAAAAGATATTGGTGAGCTCCTTGTGGAAAACGGCCTTGTGACCGAGCGGCAGTTCCAGAAAGCCGTCGATCAGAGCAACAGGGTCAATGAAACCGTGCAGAAAATTCTGGTGAGCATGGGCTTTGTCACCGAGAAGGATATCACGGAAGTGATAGGCAAGCAGATGGGCGTCGATTTCGTGGATCTTGACGACTTCGACCTTGACCCCGAGCTCGCCCGCTCGATCCCGGAGCACCTTGCGCAGCGCTACAAGGTCATACCTATAGCCCAGAAAGAGAACAAGCTGACCCTCGCCATGGTCGATCCCCTCAACGTGATCGCCATCGACGACATAAGGCTTATCACCGGCTTTGACATTGAACCGGTGATTTCAACGGAGGACGCTATCCTGAAGGCCATCAACAGGCAGTTCGGCGTGACGGATCTTGCCGAAGTGGAAGAAACGGTGAAGGATATCAGCGCCGCAGATTTCGGCCCCGTTGAAGTCGATGATGCCGTGGAGGAAGAGATTGCTCTCGACAAACTGAAGGAACTTGTCGATGAGGCGCCTATTGTCCGCGTGGTGAACCTTATCATCTCGCAGGCAATCAATGATAAGGCCTCTGACATACATATCGAGCCTGAGCAAAAGGCGGTAAGGGTGCGCTACCGTGTTGACGGTGTGCTCCATGACGTGATGCAGCCTCCCAAGCACATTCAGGCGCCGATGATCTCCCGTATCAAGATCATGTCTAACCTTGATATCGCCGAGCGCAGGATTCCCCAGGATGGAAAGATCCATCTCAAGCATGACAACCGCGAATTCGACCTCCGCGTCTCGACGGTCCCCACGGTCCACGGAGAGAAGGTGGTCATGAGAATCCTGGACAAAGGCTCAGTCATGCTTGGTCTCAATAAGCTGGGCTTTTATCCTGATGTGCAGAGCGCGCTGGAAAACGTCGTGGAGAAGCCCTACGGGATGATCCTGGTGACGGGACCCACCGGCTCAGGGAAATCCACCTCCCTTTACTCTATTCTCAACAAGCTGAACAGGGGCGAAGTGAATATCCTTACCGTAGAAGACCCCGTGGAATACCAGATTCAGGGAATCAACCAGGTTCAGCAGAATATGAAAGCGGGCCTCACCTTTGCCTCGGCCCTCAGGTCATTCCTCAGGCAGGACCCCGATATCATCATGGTCGGCGAGATTAGAGACTCAGAAACGGCAAAGATCGGTATTGAAGCTGCTCTTACGGGACATCTGGTGCTGAGCACCCTTCATACCAATGACTCTGCTGGTGCCATTACCCGTCTTATTGAGATGGGAGTGGAGCCTTTCCTCTGTTCCTCGTCAATAATCGGCATACTCGCCCAGAGGCTTGCCCGCTGTATCTGCCCCAACTGCAAGGAATCATATGCACCGCCTATAGAGTCGGTGAGAAGGTTCGGCCTCACGGCTTACACGGATTCAGAGATTACCTTCTACAGGGGAAGAGGCTGTGATCATTGCAAGATGACAGGCTACAAGGGAAGAACGGGCATTCATGAGCTGCTCATGATCTCTGACCGTGTCAGAGGCCTCATTCTCCAGCGTGCCTCCACGGCGGAAATCAAGCAGTGTGCCGTAGAAGAAGGCATGAAAACCATGCCTGATGATGGTCTGAGAAAAGTGCTCGACGGCGTGACCACTATCGAGGAATGCCTCAGGGTGGTCTACATCGAAGGCCAGGAAATGTAAAAAACAGATAAGGAGACAGTGCGCATGGCAGTGGCAGAACCGTTAAAATTCACGATGGATGACCTTCTCAAGGTAACCGTTGAGAGAAATGCGTCGGATCTCCATCTTACCGTGGGATTGCCGCCGATGCTGAGAGTGAGCGGAAGGCTTGTGCCCACCGAGTATGCCCGCTTGATGCCTGATGATACGAAGCGGCTGGTGTATAGTATTCTCAATGACAAACAGAAGGAAAAGTTCGAAAAGACCTGGGAGCTTGACTGCTCGCACGGGGTGAGAGGCTTCGGCCGTTTCAGGGTTAACGTGTTCAAGCAGAGAGGCGTGGTGGGAGCATCGCTGCGCGCGATTCCCAGCACCGTCCCTTCCCGTCAGGAGCTCCATCTTCCGGGCATCATAGAGGAGATAGTAAGAAAGCCCCATGGGCTCGTTCTTGTCACAGGAGCAACAGGCATGGGAAAATCCACCACGCTTGCCTGCATGATCGACCTTATCAACAGCGAGCGCAGCAATCATATCATCACTATCGAAGACCCCATTGAGTATGTGCATCCCCACAAGAAATCCATGGTGAACCAGAGAGAGCTCGGGCAGGATACGCAGAGCTGGCTCAACGCACTCAGGGGAGTCCTGAGAGAGGACCCCGACGTGATCCTCGTGGGAGAGATGCGAGATCTGGACACTATCTCCGGCACCCTCACGGCAGCCGAGACAGGACATCTCGTCTTTTCAACGCTCCATACTTCCGATGCATCGCAGACAGTGGACAGAATCATTGATGTCTTCCCGCCTCATCACCAGCAGCAGATAAGAATCCAGCTCGCAGGAGTGCTTGAGGCGGTGTTCTCGCAGCAGCTCATACCTCATGCAAGCGGCGTGGGAAGAGTTCCCTGTGTTGAAGTCATGCTTGCCTCGTCAGCTATCAGAAACCTTATAAGAGAAGGAAAATCGCACCAGGTGTATAATGCGCTCCAGACAGGCGCAAAGGTAGGAATGCAGACCATGGAGCAGTCGCTCCTTGATCTCTATTTAAGCAAGCAGATTACCTACGAGGATGCCATAAACCATACCATGCATCCCGAGGATCTGAGGAGAATGATCGAGGGAACCTCCTCGGGAGGGAGCGGAGGAGGAGGAAAATCCGGCGGAAAGAAGTAGCTTATAACAGAATATGTTTTTGTATATGTCCCTCATCAAATTTTATGAAAAGGAGGTGGAATTATGTGGTGGTTCCTGATACCATTTGCAATACTTATTGTTGCTGATTTAACCAAAATATAAAAGGGAGGTCAAGGTAAGATGCCCGTTTTTGTATATGAAGCAAGAGATGCCACGGGACAACTGAGGAGGGACACCATTGAAGCGCCCAACGTAAGGGCCGCTACCCAGAAGCTTCAGGAATCCAGATACACTGTTATCAATATCAAGGAAAAAGCTGTCAGCGGTAGCCAGACTGATGTAATGGCGTGGTATCAGAAGCTTCGGAAGGTCAACGAACAGGCGCTTACAGTGTTCAGCCGTCAGTTTGCCACCATGATCAATGCCGGTCTTGCCATGGTGCGCTGTCTGGATATCCTGTCCGAGCAGACTGAAGACAAGAAGCTTCAGCAGACACTTATCCAGGTGAGAAGGGATGTGGAAGGCGGCTCAACGCTTTCCAACGCACTGGGCAAGCATCCCACCATATTCAGCACCCTCTATATCAGCATGGTGAAAGCAGGCGAGATGGGCGGTGTGCTCGATGAAGTGCTTGAGCGTTTGGCAAACTTCATGGAGAAGGATTTCAGCCTCAAGAAGAAGGTGAAATCAGCCCTTACTTATCCCTGCGTGATTTTGGTCATGGCCCTTGGCATCGTGTTTTTCCTAGTGACATACATTTTGCCGACATTCGTTTCACTTTTTGAGGGTATGAATCTTACGCTTCCCCTCCCTACCAAGATTCTGATGATGATTACCAAGGGAGCAAAGAATCCCTGGGTGGTCTTCCCTGCCCTTGGCCTCTTTGTCCTGGGCGGTTTTGCCTTCAACAGGTATATTCAGACACCCTTCGGAAGAAAGCAGTATGATCTGCTGCGTCTCAACATACCCGTGTTCGGCCTGCTCAACAAAAAAGTGGCTATCTCACGCTTCTGCAGAACGCTGGGAACCCTTCTCAGTTCCGGCGTGCCTATCATGCAGGCTCTGGAAATCGTGGGAAAGGCGTCAGGTAACGAAATAATTGCATTGACAGTGGGAAAAATCAGGGAGAGCATCAGGGAAGGTGAAAGCATCGCCTCGCCTCTTGGCTCAAGCGGCATGTTCCCTCCCATGGTCACCCAGATGGTCGCAGTCGGTGAGGAAACAGGAAACCTGGATGCTATGTTATCCAAAATATCCGACTTCTATGACACTGAGGTGGAATATATGCTCGCCTCGCTCACTTCGATGCTTGAGCCGATCATGATCGTGGGCATGGGCGGTATTGTAGGCTTCATCGTTATATCGGTGTTCCTGCCGCTCTACCAGCTGATTGGAACTCTTCACTAGGAGAGAGAGGCATTTACCGGCAGCGAATGAAAGCAAAGGAGAGTCCGGGCATACTCTTGACAATCTGAATGGGCTTCGCCCTGAACATACTGATAATGAAATAACCACAGAGGGGATAGGCAGCTATCCTCTCTGTGGTTTCTATTGCCAGGTGTAAACCGGGCCATCGGGATGCCGGTCCGGGGTGCAGCAGGGTATAGAGAGCACAGAAAAGAAATGTTCACCCTCATGGAAAAGAATTCACCTCCTTCAGCAGAAGGGCATGATGAGGAGCTCTTCAGGGACTATTCCCGCTCCAGGGATCCTTTTCTGAGGCATACGCTCATCAGCAGGCATCTCGACCTGGCGAAGCCGGTGGTGAGGAAATACAGAAACCTGGGGGAGTCCAATGACGATCTCCTTCAGGTGGCTTATATCGGCCTCATCAAAGCCGTTGATCTTTATGATGTGGAGCGGGGCATCAAATTTTCCACTTTCGCATCCCACTGGATAGAAGGTGAAGTGAAGCATTATCTCAGGGACAAGGTGGAAATGGCCAGGAGGCCGAGATGGCTCAACGAGCTTGCAGGGAGTGTCAACAGGCTCATCGAGAAGCACCTCCAGGAGCATCAGACTCCGCCAAGCACCGAGGCGGTCTCGAGAGAGCTCAATATCCCCGAGCACAAGGTCAAGGAGGTGCTGAAGGCAAAGGAGTCGGGAAATACCCATCGGGTTTCTCTCGATGAAGTGGGAGAGGGGGACCTCGAAAAAAGCATCGCTCCTGCCTACGAGTCATTCAAGCTCCCCGATGATGAGATGATCCTCCTGAAACAGGCACTGGAGCATCTCAGGCTTTTTGAACGGAAGGTGGTGTTCCTGTTTTTTTACTATGATCTTACCCAGATGCAGATAGCACAAAGAATGGGAATCTCGCAGAGGAAGGTTTCGAGGGTCTTGAGCAAGGCCGTGGAAGGAATGAAAAAATTTTTCAGGGCAAACTGAGGGAAAGTGCTCTGCCGGGCTCTCCATAGGTCAAAAGGACTACTCCTTTTTCAAATTCTACTTACCTTGAACTATTGATTTTCTTCCCCAAGTATACTATAATAGGAATTGCAGGAAAAACAGTGGGGAAATTCCTGATAAAAAAGTGAAAGGAGGTGAAATAGAATGTTAAAGAGGAAGAAGGGTTTCACCCTGATCGAGCTCATGATCGTTATCGCAATTATTGCTATTCTGGCAGCCATTCTGGTGCCTAATTTCCTTAGAGCTCGTGCACAGGGCCAGCTTACCGCTTGCAAAAGCAACCTGAAGAACATAGGTACTGCAATGGAGATGTATTCCACTGACAATCAGGGCAGGTATCCCAGTGCCAAGACTGGTGTAACGCCCAATTATCTTAAGCAGATTCCTACATGTGCTTCAGCAGGCACAGATCCTTATTCTTATGTGTACACTACGGTACCCGATGCGTACACAACCTGGTGCAGTGGCAGTTACCACACGTCGGTTATGGGCACCAGCAAGTCATCATATCCTCAGTATGATGCAGTTCAGGGCCTTATAGAGTAAGAGTATCAGAAGAACAGAAAAGAGCTCCAGTGGGGCTCTTTTTTTTTTATGTTTTTTTGGCGACGCCCTTTAAAAGCTGCACAGGGCGGCCTTGCCCATACCGGGGAGTGAAAGCAGAGGATTAGTGACCCGAAGGACGAAACACTCAATATTCTTCTCATGGAGCTGCCATGCAAGAGGCGGGATATCCCAAGAAAATCTTTAAGGCCTGTTCACTTTTGATAGTGTTGCTGGTCCCGCTGGTATTTTCTGCCCATCTTTACAGCTCCTTTGCCGTTATCAAGCTTGCTGTTTTGAAGATCCTTGTCCTGTTGATGATTCCCCTCGCTCTCTACCTTTATTTTTCCGGAGAAGAAGAGCGTTCGTGGCGATCCCGCATTGCGTGTATCGTGGTGTTTTACTGCCTTGTGTTTTTTGTGGCAGCCCTGGTCTCTCCCTATCGCATGATCTGCATCATACCGGCGGTGGAATTCCTCCCCATAGTGATACTTTACCTCATGTGGGTCAGGAATCTCAAGAAAGATGAGTACAGGGATTATTTTCTTGCCATGGTGTTTTCGGGTTTTATCTGTTCTGTATATGCGCTGCTGCAGCATTTTGGCATTGACCTGCCGGGGGTGGAATGGTCTCAACCCGAGATGGTGAGGAAAATGTCAATCGGCACGATGGGAAATCCTACCTTTCTCGGAGGGTTCCTGGTCATGGTCCTTCCGGTGAGCACCTTTTTTCTTGTGGACGGAAGTCTCAGGAAGGAGCCTTATCGAAGAATCATTTTCGCGGTCATATGGCTCACCCTGCTGGTGGCCCTTCTCTTTTCCCATTCCCGCGGAGCCTGGGTTGCCCTGGGCATCTCCCATCTGGTGATGATCCTTCTTGCCTGGAGCCATGTGGGCTCTGAAGTCAGAAAGAAGATAGTGGCGGTCTGCCTGATTGCCCTGGTGGCCTTTTTGCTTCTGTGGAGCGCCGAGAGCAGCGCCAAGAGGGAATTTTCCATTCTCAAGCGGCTTCGTGATACTTTTTCTTTCAGAGAGATTAACCTGGACAGGCTTTTTCTCTGGAAGATCGGCCTTGCCAATTTTTACTGCCACCCTTATATTGGCACGGGTCCCGGCTCCTATCCCTATATTTTCTCGCAGTACCGTTATTTTGAGCCCCTGGAAAACAGGGGGAGAGTAGCCCTTCCGGAGTCGTGCCATAATGAGGTGATTGAAACGGCATCCTCAATGGGGATTGCGGGTCTCGTGCTTTACGGCGTTCTTTTTTTACTTGTCTTCTATTGCATTTTGAAGCGTGTGAGCCGTGAAGGCGAATATTCAGAGAAGCTTAAATGGATAGCGGTCTCAGGGACTTTTATCGCTTATTACTGCCATGTGTTCTTTCTTTACTCAACCATGGTCACCAATGTATTATGGTGTTTCATGCTTGCCATGGTAAGTATCGCTTATATACCCCCCCCTCCGTCGCGTCAGGTTCAAAATAAGCTAACCTTTTTCCAGAAATTGGTTCTAGTCATGACAGTGCTATACTGCATATTTGCCATAAGAGACGCGGTAAAACCTGTGGTTGCCAGTTATTACCTCAACGAGGCAAAGAAGTATGAGGCAGGAAAAAGGTGGAAAGAGGCCATTGCTGCCTATGAAAGAGTTCTCCGGGAAGAACCGCTCTCCTATAAAAACCATCTCTATCAGGGCAAGATGCTTGAAGCCCTTTTCAGGGAAAAACCCTTCAAGGAGCTCCCTGAAGAAATCATGGCAAGCTACGGCCGGGCAAGCTCCCTTAATCCCTATGATCCTTACCCATATGCTGACATTGGAAGGTTTTGCGGGTACATGGCAGAGAATTATGACAGAGAGTATTTCCCCTGCGCAGAGGAGAATTATCGCAGGGTGATAGAGATGGATCCCTACAATCCTCTGTTTTATAACGATCTGGGAAATCTTTACGGGAGCATGGGCATGGATGACAAGGCGCTGCGCTACTATGAGGCAGGCCTCCTGCGCAGTCCCGATTCCGCGGTGCTTCATTACAATCTGGCTCTATATTATTGGAAGATGAAGAATTATCGAAAGGCCTCGTTCCATGTAAAAAAGGTGCTTCTCTCTGAACCCTCTCATCAGAAGGCCCTCGACCTTGAAAGGCGGATGAGAGTGCCCCTCAATGAAAAGGGAGATTGATTGGTATGATGGATGGCAGCGTATTCGATAATATGAGAGCTCTCTGGTGCTCACCAGACTCGCCTTTGAGCCTTCTGTTCATATTTTTATGGGGAAGCCTCTGGGGAAGCTTTATCAATGTCTGCATTTACCGCCTGCCTCTCAGCCGTTCGATTGTCTTTCCTGGATCATCATGCCCCTCCTGCGGGCAGCCAATCCTATGGTGGCAGAATATCCCGCTCCTGAGCTATCTCATGCTGGGGGCGAAGTGCCATTACTGTTACCGCCACATATCGTGGAGATATCCTCTCATAGAGCTTCTCACCGCCTGCCTGAGCGTCTTTCTTTTCCGGTATTATGGCGGTTTCACCCTGGAATATGTCTATTATTTCATTTTTACCGGCCTGCTCATCGTGATATTTTTCATTGACCTTGATCACTGGCTTATTCTTGACTGCGTGAGCATACCCGGAACCATAGCGGGAGTCGTGGGGAGCTTCTTTGTGCATAAAAGCAATACCGCTGCTGCTCTTTATGCTTCCTTCTTTCAGAACCCTCCCCGTCTGTCGGCAGCAGGGTGGAATGTGGCTGATGCCCTCGCGGGAATAGCCATCGGGTACCTCACCTTCTCATGTATCGCCTTCTTTGGAGCCCTTCTGCTCCGCCAGGAAGCCATGGGCGGTGGTGATGTGAAGTTTGCCGGCCTTATTGGAGCGTTCCTGGGTGGGGAATGGGCCCTGGTGGCATTCGTGGTGTCGTTCTTTCTCGGCTCTTTCTATGCCGTTCCACTCCTGATCGTCAGGATGAAGAAGAAAAAGGACCCGGTGCCTTTCGGCACCTTCATGGCTCTTGCCGCCTTTATCACGCTTATCTGGGGTGACAGGCTTCTTGCTGCGGTGTGCGAGCTTCAGTCTATGCTATTCTTTGGCTCTTCAATGTGAGTCGCAGTCCCCTGGTGCTGCTTCTCTGGCTGCACTGGAACCAGTCATCTTCCCGCTTTATCTCATGACAATCCCCGGGATGTTTCTGAAGCATCATGATGACCACTTCAAGGCGGCTCATGTACTACCATGTACATGATACATTTCCAAAAGGGACACATCCTGGATTCCGCCTGGCAAGAATCCCTTTCATGGTGGTGTTTTTTGCGGTCAACGGAGAAGGAGGCCTCCAGGGCATGAAATATTTGATGATCACCTTAAAAAAGTATGTCATGGCAAAGAAAAAATGTGATTTCATGAAAGAAGGAGTTTTCAAAATTCAATAGAATCTTTCATAGAATGTTCGTAGGGTATTGCTTGCATGCAACCTTGATGGGCATGAGGATTCCGGGGGATTTGGAAAGAAATTTTCAAGTCAGAATTTGGTAAGAATGCATTGAGAGAACTTAAAGAAGGGAGGTGAACGAAAAGAGATGGGATTTTTGAAGCAACTCTTCGCAAGGAAGGGAGTAACTGGTGGGTTAGATCTGGGGTGTAACACCATAAAGATAGTACAGTTAAGCACCAAGAGAGAGAAAGACTTTGAAATGACGAGCCTCGTCATCGGGCCGACACCTGCAATGACGATCAAGGACGGGGCGATTGTCGATCCTAGGGCACTGGGTGATACCGTTAAGCAGTTGATTATGAACAACAAGCTTAATATGCAGAAAGTAGTTGGTGCTGTTTCTGGCCAGTCTGTGGTCATAAGGCCGATCAATATGACACGGATGACAGAACGAGAACTGCAGCATGCCATTAAGTTTGAAGCAGAGAGATATCTACCCTACTCAGTTGCGGAAGCCCAAATTAAGGGAACTATATTGCGGAAGGACATAGAAGGTGATGAGAAATCAATGGAGGTACTCCTCGTTGCTGCGCCGAATGAGATGGTGAAAAACACCCAGGATGTCATAAGGTTTGCCGGCATTAATCCATTGGCCATAGACCTTGAGCCCTTTGCGCTGGTAAGGTCATTACAGATGAGCGTTGATCCCGATGTCTTTAATCAGACAATAGCTCTCATAAATTTGGGTGCATCGTCAACGAGCATTAATATTTTTAAGGGCGGTGTTCTGCGGCATAACAGGACTGTGCTCGTAGCCGGTAATAGTTTTACCAAAGCGATAGGGCAGTCATTGAATCTGAGTTTTGAAGAAGCGGAGAAAATCAAAAAGGATAAGGGAGTAATACGGGTGGAAAAAGATGCAACACCTGTAGCACCTACAACGATGAGGATTTTCAACGTGATAATCCCGGTTTTGACAGAGCTGATAACGGAAATACAGCGCTCGTTCGATTACTATCGCTCAAGATACCGAGGCGAATCAGTAGATGTAGTGGTTCTTTCAGGTGGAACAGCCAAGTTTAAAAATATTGATGCTTATATTTCTAATGAGTTGGGAGTTCAGTGTCAGGTTGCAAATCCATTGAAATCCATAAATATCTCAAATGTTCCGGGCTATACCCCTGAAGAACTGCAAGAGTTAGCCCCATCTTTGATGGTTGTCCTAGGACTTGCAATGAGAAGCATGGGTTAGGCATTATAATTTTGCATTGACTGACAAGGTAAATCAAGAACAGGAGGTGACTATATGGCAATTAAAGTGGATCTTTTGCCAACTGAACGCAAGAAGTTCGGGTTTGATCCGGTAATTGCAATCATGATTGTGCTCATAGCAGCATCAGTGGTTGTATTTTACTATTTTGGCGTTAAGTTGGAAAAAGATATCGAAGATAAGAGAAAAGATATATCCAAGGTTGAACAGGATATTCAGAGCCTCCAGCAGCAGTTGCCGATTATCGAGAAATTGAAGAAAGAGAACGCAGAAATTGAGACGCAGATAAACACCGTAAAGAGCCTTCGTTACGATCCGATAAGATACAGCAACCTGCTTGACGAACTCTCTTTTCTCCTGCCGAAGAATATGTGGGTAAGCAGTATATCAATTGAGCCGGGGCAGGCAAAGGTGGCGCTCTCAGGGGTTGCAGTTGAGATGCCGGGCATCAGGCCCCTCGAATCAATTTCTGGCTTTATGAAAGCAATCCAGAAATCACGCTATTTCAGAAGTTCTACTTTGTCGAGCACGGGACGGGGCTCCACCGCAGTGGGTGGAACAACTTATACAAGCTATTCATTTGGCATTGATTTGACCTATGATGCCAAGGCAGCAGAGCAGACCAATCCCCAGGGTGCAGAAAAAGGCCCCAGCGGCTTTAACGGCAAGGTGAAGCTTGTGAGCCAGGAAAGGAGTTGATGAGCAATGGCACTACCAACACCAATGAAGATAGTACTGGCGATATTCATTATAATCCTTATTGGTCTGGGGTTCTGGCTGGTGGACTGGCAGAAGAAAACTGCTGAAATAAAGCAGCTCGAGACAACCCTCAATGATAAAAAGGGAGAGTATGAGAAGAACCAGGCTCTTGTAAAGGCCCTTCCTCAGGAAACAGAGAGGAAGAAGCAGCTTGAAAGAGAACTCAAGGCTGTTATCCAGGAGCAGCTTACTCCTGAGACCGAATCAGAGTTCGTGCCATCCTATATTGCAGATATTGAAAGGCTTGTAGAGCAAGAGAGGACAAGGATGGGTGACCCCGATTTCATTATCAACAACCTTACTCCGGGAGCACTGACTACCGTAGGCGGCACTGCGAAGAAAGAGGCCGATACAGGACCTACAGCTCTTGCGGGCTACCCGACAAGAACATTCCAGATGCAGCTCACGGGAAGATATGCGACAGTCATCGATTTCCTGAGGCAGCTCGGTGCTCTTAAGCTGAAGAGACTTGTCACAATCAACAGGATCTCTCTTTCTCCCTCGGGTGGCTCCAAGGAAGGCGGATCTCCTCCTCTTAACATCACCATACCGATAACGGCATACCTGCGACAGGGAGGTGGGCAATGAGAACAGCAAGTGACCGTACTACTAAAAAGCTTATCATAAGAGTGGCGACAGGTATCGCGGTAGTACTGCTGGCCTGTGTCGTGGTATTTTCCAGCGGCTGTCAGCAGGGTTCGAAGCCCTCATCGACATCAGAGACGACCGGTGCTCCTGCAGCCACGGACACCGTCACTATTACCAAGGCATCGCCCTCACCGACTCAAGAAGCCGGTGCATTGGCAACGCCTGAGGCACCGAAGCAGGCTGCAGATGCAGCCCCTTATTCACTGACCAAAGGCCGCAGAGATCCTTTCCTGCCTTTTGGCGGTGCCCAGGTCGCGCAACCGACAACGCCCGTGACAAATGTCACGGCGGCACCTACGCAGAAACCTACGCAGCAGGTGAAGATTACCCCTGCTGCACCCGTTGGGCCGACTACGAAGCCAGCACAGGCTGCACCGGTACAACAGAATATACCGGTACAGGTTACCGGTACCTTCGTATCAGGCGGCAAGAATTATGCCATCATCTCTTCTACCAGCGGTGGCCCCAGCTTCATGGTGTCAAAGGGTGAAAAAGTGGGCGAATATACCGTGAAGAGTATTTCCGCAGATAAAGTGGTCCTTTCATGGTCCGGCCAGGATTTTGTGATCAAAATAAAGCAGTCGTCGGCATATCCTACTGCCGGCGGGAAATCAGGTCAGGGCCAACAGGGTCAAGAGCAACAAAAAAGCACATTACCGGCTCCTGAGAGGCCAGCGCAGCCGCAGGGTGGCGGCGCTCCTCAGATGGCACCCCCCCAGCAACAGGGTGGCGGCGCTCCTCAGGGTGGTGCTCCTCAAGGTGGAGGCGCCCCTCAGGGTGGCGGCGCTCCTCAGGGTGGTGCTCCGGGAGGTGGTACCAAATAACCAGAGTGCGCAGTAAAGCGCAGCAGTACTATTCAAATTCACAAATGACACTTTAGCAAGATTGAAAATAAAGTGGAAATTTGAACCAGATGATGATTCAACAACAGGAGGTGGAAAAGTCACAATGCTGAAAAGGAACGAAGGGTGGAAGAACATGATTCTCGGGCTTCTTATCCTTTGCTTCGCACTGGTACTGGTGTCACCGACATATGCATCGCCTGATGCGACAGTCAACAGTGTGAAAGTAATGGATAGGACGGGAACCATAAAGGTTATCGTTGACGCAAACGAAGCAATAAGTTATACTTCATACCGGACAAAGACTCCGACCAAGGCAATTGTGTTGGAAGTCTATCCTGCCGTGCTCTCATCAAAGCTGAAGAAGAGCATTGCGGTGAACTACGGCCTGATCGAGGATGTAAGAGTCATCCAGGCAACCGATAAGGCAAGAACAGTCAAGGTTATCATCAATGTCGTGTCGCAGCCCGATTACAAAGTAATCGCAGCGGCAGGGAGAAGGGGTTTCACTGTTGAGCTTGGAACAGCTATGATTTCCACGGCGAAAGCAACGACAGCCGTTGCGAAAACTACGGCCACCGAAGCTCCCACAGAACCCGTCACGAAACCCGCTGTGACGCCTGATAAGCCGGCTGCAACCCCGAAGCATACTGCCCAGGCCCAGCCCAGGGAAACTTATGAACAGCCCGCCTACAAGCCCGCGGCTCCCAGATATAAGCCCGTGGCAAAGAAAAAGGCAGAGGCTCCCAAAGAGAAAATGGTCACCATGGATTTTGTCAATGCTGACCTGATTTACGTTCTCAAGATCCTTGCGAAGGAGCTCAACCTGAACCTTGTTACTGATCCCTCAGTAAGCGGCGCAGTAACCATGACCCTGAAAAACGTGCCTGCCACAGGTGCCCTCAATCTGATCATCAAGATGAGCGGTTATGACTACAAAAAGGTTGACAGCACCCTTATCGTAGGCGACTCAAAAGTGCTTGACAAGATACCTTCAAATATCATGAAGGTGAAAAAGGGCGATGAAACCACTCAGGTCATTCCCCTGGAAAATGCGAAACCCGGCGATGTGCAGGGAGTGCTTTCCAGCAACTACCCTGATGCAAAGATTCAGCCCGATTCAAGGCTCAATGCCCTTATCGTGACAGCTGATCCCAACACCATCAAGCAGATGAAGACTCTTGCCTCGCAGCTTGATGTGGCTGTGCCGGCCCCTCCGCCGCCAAAGACGGAGATCATTCCTCTCAAGGCCGCTGTCGCGAGAGACATCATCGCTACCCTCCAGAAACTGGTGCCGACTCTTACTTACAACTACGATGAAAGGCTCAATGCCATCATTGTGACCGGCGATGATTCAGCAATCTCACAGTGCAAAGACTATCTCGATGAGCTCGATGCAAATCTTAAGCAGATATCTCTTGATGTGAAGGTCGTTGATCTCACCGAGACAGGGCAGAAATCATTCGGCGGCTCATGGGGTGTCGGTGGAACACAGGGCGTCCTCATGAACACCACCTTCACTGAGAGCAATCCCACCGGTACTGGTCCAGGCGCAATCAGCGGCCTGAGCTATACGACCGGTGGTGTGATCCCGATCACTTACTTCACCAGAAGTGCTCTTCAGATGTCTGTCCAGATCAATGCCCTTATCAACGCATCAGAAGCCAAGGTGCTTGCGGCACCCAAAGTGACGACCATCAGCGGCAAAGAAGCCACGATTCATATCGGTGAAAAATACCCCGTGGTATACTATGATCCCCGCGCCGGTCAGTATCAGGTTATCTATGTTGATATAGGCACGAAGCTCAACATCACCGCCACGGTACTTCCCGATGGCAATGTGAGCCTTCATATCAAGCCCGACATCTCCACCCTGCTTGACCTCATCAACAACCAGTATCCTCACACGGCAAACAGGACTGCCGATGTCTACATGAGAGTCAAGGATGGCGATACGATGGTGCTTGGCGGATTGCTGAGAGAGACCGAGAATGTGACCAAGAACCGTATTCCTCTTCTTGGTGATATCCCGATCATCGGGCAGCTCTTCAAGAACGAGACCCGTTCAAAGAGCAAGAACGAAGTGGTTATCATGATCACCCCGAGGATAATGGTTCAATAGCGATCTCATCCCGTATCAAAGAAGAGCAGGTTAATGCCTGCTCTTTTTTTTTGCCTTGGAACCCTTTCCCATGCAAAAGGAGAGTGGTTCCTGAAAGGATAAAAGCCTGCCAAGGCGAATCATCTTCATGAATGTGCAATGAAATGCGATAACCTCTTGTTTTCTCATGGATATCGATAAAAAATTCGAATCTGCAACCTGATAAAGCGGGGAAATTTGCAGCAAGAAGCGGAGAATGGAAGAACTCCCCGGAAAAATCCCAAAAATATAAGGAGCAGCATGGTTTACCCCGAGGTAGTTATTATGTATAATAAGTCAGAATAGAACTTGTAAGGTGGTGCAGGAGAAGTGTCCGATGAATTACAGGCGCTCCTAAGAGAAGCAGATACTTTATTTGAGCAGTCAGAATGGGATCAGGCCCAGGAGAAGTTTATCAAGATCCTTCAGAGGGATCCTCAGAACGAGGAGGCATGCTATAAGATAGCGAGGATCTATTCAATAAGGGGCCTTATTTCCAATGTGGTAAACCAGTATTTTCAGCTCATGGACATTCTCGAGGCAAAGGGCGATCTTGACCAGGCCGTTGAATTTGCCCAGCTGATCCAGATGATCCAGCCGGAAAATGACAAGGCGCGCCTTAAGATCATCATGATCCACAAGAAGAAGGGCAATATTGCAGAGGTGGTAAAGCAGTCCCTGCAGCTGGCCCGCCTTTATGTAGAGCTGGGGCTGAGTGATCAGTCGATCATGCTGCTCCAGAACGCCCAGGAATATGCTCCCAACAATCTGGACATCGGCCTTGAGCTCGCCGAGATGTATATGACCCATGGCCATATCCAGGAAGCGGCCTCCCAGTACAGGAAAATTGCTAATGCCTACCTTCAGAAGAACAATCTGGAAAAAGCGGCAGAAGCCTTCCGCAGAATGAAGGTAATCGTTTCCGATGATGAGCAGCTCCTCCTTACCCTCGGCAATATCTACGTGAACCTCAACCGATTCAATGAGGCCGAGGCAGAATACAGGGCCGTGCTGCGCCTTGATCTCAACAACGTGGAAGCCCTTATGGCCCTCGGGAATGTCTGCCAGCTCAAGGGCCAGTTCAGGGATGCCATTCTTGCCTTCAACAAGATACTCTCCATCAACCCCCAGGAGGTAAAGGCAAAGGAAAAGCTTGGTGAGCTGCACCAGGCCCAGGGCAACCATATTGAATCAATCAAGAATTACCTCTCGGCAGCCCATATATACCAGTCTATTGATGAGACGGAGAAAGCAATAAGGATTTATCAGAGGGTCCTTACCCTTGATCCGACGAATCCGACGGCCTGCAGGGAATTGACTAATCTTGGCGCCCCCCTCGTAGGCGACGAGGAAGACGAGCCGATTTCATCATATCAGCCCAGGGTCGCCCCCATTCCGGAACTGGGACCCACCATGGCTGAGCCACCCGTTGCCGCTGAGATGCCGGAACTGGTTCCGCCGCCGCCGGAAAAGCCCCAGTTTCAGCCGAAACCAGCCCCGGAATCTCCTAAGCCCGAGCCAATTGCCCCTGTACAGGCAGCTCCTCCTCCGCCCAGAATGGAAGCGCCTCCGCTGCCCTCTTTTGATACCCATTCGATGGAGATTCCTTCGCTTGATGGGCCCTCATTGGAGATCCCCTCGCTTGAAGTGCCTGATCTGGGGGGCTTTGACGTGCCTTCCCTTGATGCGCCTTCCTTTGAGGTGCCTTCCCTTGAGGTACCTTCTCTGGACACTCCTTTTTTTGAGCCGCCTCCTCTTGAAATGCCCTCAGCACCGATGGCGGGAGCACAGCCGAGTGCATCGCTTTTTGAGCCCCCCTCTCTGGAAATGCCTCAGCTGGATACAGCACCGAAGGGAGGATCTCTCTTTGACGCTCCGGGATTTGGCACTCAGGATTTCGGCGCCCCTGCAAAGGAGGCATCTCTTTTCGATACTCCTTCCATGGGAAAGGCCCCGCAGGATTCGCCTTTTTTTGAGGTATCGCCTCTTTCAGCCCCGCCACCGTCAATGAGCTCTCCCTTTGATATGCCGGTACCTTCACCGGCGCCTCAGGCAAAAGAGCCCTCATATTTTGACATGCCCTCAGTGACGGCATCAGTCCAGGAATCACCCTTCTTCGATGTTCCGTCCAAAAGCGCCCCGGCAGCTCCCGTGATGAATTCGCCTTTTTTTGATGTGCCACAGCCTTCGCCTCCCGGCCCCGCGCCAGCCAGTTCCACCTTTTTTGATACACCGTCCCCAGAACCGCCTCCCAGACCACAGAAGCCTCCCGCAAGGGAGCCCCAGGTGGCGGCAAGGACTCCTGGACAGGCAATGCCCAGAAGGGTCGAGGAGCAGGAATTCAAAGTCTCCTCCGAGCTCATGCAGCCCCGTCCTGAAAAAGTGATGGAACCCCTTACCGACGAGGAGGATTTTGACGAGAGTCTTCTCTCAGGGAAGAGCTCGATGTTTTCCCGTAAGGAAGCCGCCAGGTCCAAAGAAGGATTGATCCCCAAGGGAGGACTGGGTGCACAGAAAAAGAAAGGCCTTGTCTCAAGGGAGAAGACTTCACTTTTCAAGCCGCGCCTGAGCGGTGAAGGCGGTGAAGAGGAGAATGAGCCGGGAAGGCCTCAGCTGCGCTCCAAGGCGGGCGGTGGGAAGCCCACACTTTCTCCTCCCGGTGCGAAAAAGCCTCTTATGAGACCTGAGGCTCAGGAAATAATGCCGCGTAAGGAGAAAGGAGTGGAAAGGGCTCCACAGAGCCTTGAGGATGAATGGGAAGAGGTAATTCCCCAGAAGGGCCCGCCAAGAATGGAAATAGCCCCGCCAATGGATTCGTCTCCCGGTGATTTTGGCATGGAGGGCTTTGAGGCGACCGCGTACGAGGAAGCTCCCCAGGAAGAGTCAATGGGCTTTTTTGACTTTGGTGATGATGCTCCTCTGTCAACGGGCCTTGATGAGACCCCTTTTTCCTCCACGCTTGAGGATTTTTCCACTGTGCCCCTTTCGCCTTCTCAGCCCTTAGCGCCTCAGGCTCCTTCTGCTGCAGATGACATGTTCGGTCTTCCCCCCATGGGCGACATGGAAATCACCTTCCCCGGTGATACCTTTGGAGAGCCTTCGCAGCCACTGGCGCCGGGCCCTGCCACTCCCTCGTGGCAGCCGGCATCGCAGGATTCCTCCATTGAAAAGGTAATGGACACAAGAAGGCTTGATGAGGTGAGCCCCTTCTCCAAGGATCCGATAATTGACATCTCCATGCCGGGCTCGGCCTTTGAGATGCCTTTCGGTGAAGAACCTTTCGGCGCTGCGCCTCTTGAGATGACCTACGATGTCCCTTCAGGGGACTCGGCAATGAGGAACTCCCTTGGTTTTTCTTCAGACAATGAAGGGGTAGGCTTCGGAGAGGGGAGTAGCCCTCTCTTCGGGAGCCCCGGTCAAGGCCAGTCTGTTGAGGAGCCCATCTCCTTCTGGGATGCTCCCCTTGAGGGGTTCCCCCAGGACAGCTTCCTGAGCCCAGAGCAAAGCGCATTTGAGGTACCCGGCGGTGAACTGGGGGGACTGCCTGGTGCCGCAATGGCATCGCCTGCGCAGGAAGATATGCTCTTCCCGTCAGATCAGCCGCTGGGAGAGTTTTCCGGCGTGGAGACTGCCCTTGAGACAGGCGCTGCCGCCGGTGAATGGCATGTTCCCACCGACATCCCTCCTTTTGCCCAGGTTGAGGAGGCAATTGGAGAGAAGGTGGGCCCGGGGCTTATTACCGGCATCACGGTGCCTTTCCAGGAAGTACAGGAGCCGAAGATGTCAAAACTTGAAGAGATGATATTGAAGTTGAGGGATATTCTGGAAGCCGGTGACTATTCTGCCGCAATCGAGACTTACCAGAAGATTCTTGCCGATTACCCCGGGAACATTGACCTCAGAACGGAGCTTGCAGATCTTTATTATAACTGCGGCCTTACCGATGAGGCGCTTGAGCAGTACGAGATATTATGCCAGAAGGATCCCCAGAGGATTGACTACCTTCAGAAGCTGGCCACGATAAATCTCTGGCAGCAGAAGACAGAAAGAGCCGAGTCGGTGCTGCTCTCCATTGCGAGAACTTTCAAGGAAAGAAAGGAGACTCCCCTTTCAATTGAATATTTCCAGGCAGTGCTCGCCCTTAACAAGGACAATGTAGATGCCCGTGAGGAGATTATAGACATCTACCTGGAGCAGAAGACAGAAAAAGCCGCCCTTTATCATCTGAACGTGCTTGCCCAGCTCGCCATGGAGAATGTGGACTCGGCGAAATCCGTTCATCTGCTCAGGAAGATATTTGATCTTACCAATGGTATTGATGTGCAGCTCAAGCTTGCCGAGGCCTATGAACGGGCCGGTACCGTGGAGGAGGCGGTGAAGGAATATTCAACTCTTGCGGAGCGTTACAAGGATCTTGAGCAGATTGAGAATGCTTCCTACTGCCTGCAGAAGATAGTCATGCTTCAGCCGGGAAGTGTAGACGCCCATCAGCAGCTTGTGTCGTTGTACAAGAAAATGGGCGATGAGTCCAAGACCCTTGAAACGCAGTATTCCATCGCGGCACTTTTCATAGAGTCCGGCGAGAAGGAACATGCGCTCCCCATCCTGGAGGAAGTAGTCAAGGCAAAGCCAGATCATCATGATGCCCGTCACCAGCTCATCAACCTGTACCTTGAAAAGAATATGGTGGAAAAGGCTATGCATGAGTCACAGATTCTTGCAGACGTCTATTTCAAGGAGAAAAAAGTTGAACAGGCCGTCGATCTCTACCAGAAGCTCGTTGCGGCCGATCCCTATAATCTCGCATTGAGAGAGAGGCTCGCCCATTTCTACATGATGAGCGACAACTCGGAAAAAGCTCTCAAAGAGGTCCTCACCATCGCCAAGAATCTTACCACCATGGAGAACTGGGATGAAGCCATCAAAACCTATAAAAAAGCCCTGCAGATCGACGAGAGGAATACCGACACCCGTCACCAGCTCGCCATAATACTGCTGGAAAAGAAGGGGAATGTGAAGGAAGCGCTTCAGGAGCTCTCGAGAGTTTTTGACATGGATCCGGGCCATAAGGAAAATACCAAGAAGTATGTCGAGGTGCTGCTCCGTGAGGGGAAGCCTGAAGATGCCATGCGGGTCCTGGACAAGCTGATTGCCCTTGATGCGAGCAATGAGCAGTTCAGGCAGGAAATCGTTGATAGCTACCGGAAAAAAGTGGAGGAAAACAAGGATGACGTGCAGTCAAGGTTTTATCTCGGCATTATCTACAAGGAACTGAAGCGCCTTGATGACGCCATAGAGCAGTTCCAGAAAACGAAGAGAGCCGACGAGTACAACCTGCAGTCTTCAAACATGCTGGCCCTCTGCTTCGCGATGAAGCCGGGCATGCAGCCCATTGCCATCAAGACATTGAAAAAGGCCATAGAAGAGCCGAAATTCAGCGATGAGGACAAGCTGGAGCTCCGCTACAACCTCGGTATACTGCTGGAGAGCACCAATAAAATCCAGGATGCCCTCGCAATATATCAGGATATCTTCAAGGTGGATATCACCTATAAGGATGTGGCCCAGAAAATCAAGCATCTCAAGGAGCAGCAGCAGTCAGCTCCCTCCAAGGTCACGCGTCTTATACCCCGTGAGCCTGGATAGCGGGCTCTGATGGAAAAGGGAGACTATTGAACGAGCTGCGGGGAGGTTAGTATGTCAAGTAAAGAATTCGAGATGTTTGTCAAGCAGGGCGATACGCTTGCCACCCAGGGCAAGCTGGACGAGGCCGTCGATATGTACCAGAGGGCCCTCCAGTTTGAGCCTCAGAACAGCAACGTGCGCCGGAATATTGTAAACATCTTCATGAAAAAGGGTGAATTTGACATAGCGGTCCAGGAATACCTGAACTGGGCAAGAGCATGTCAGGAACGGGGTGCCCTTGATGATGCCCTCACGGTGTACCAGGAAATCATCGGCCTTGAGGGCCAGGCAGCCAAGAAGAGCTTTTTGATGGGGCAGCGCGGCGGCTCCGGCGAGCAGCTCAAGGATCTGGTCAATAATATCAAGGGCGAGATTTTTTACCAGATGGGCATGATTCTTCAGACTAAAGGGCATCTTGATGATTCAATCCAGTATTTGAGGGCCTGCTATGAATTGTCACCGCAGGACGCAAAGGTCCATATGGCTCTTGGCCAGGCGTACATGAAAAAAGGCATGGACAAGGAGGCAGTGGGGGAGTTCCAGGAGGTAGTCAGGCTTGCTCCCGCCGATGCCGCCTATGCTTACGAGATGCTCGGCGAGATCTACATCAGGGGAGGGAGAACCCCCCAGGGAACCATTGTATGGTTCAGGAACGCCGGCGAGCTCTATATGAAGAACAACCAGCTCGTTGACACCATAAGAGCCTTTGAAAGGATCCTCAATTTTGAGCCCCGCAACAAGGAAGTCCTCCAGAGACTCAGCGAGATCTATGCCCAGAAGGGCTCGGTGGAAAAGGCCGTTGAGTGCATCAAGAAGCTTGCCCAGATATATACCGAGGAGGGGCTGCTCGACAAGGTGGTAGGTCTCTATGAAAGGCTCAATGATATTGATCCCGACAATGTAGAGGTGCGGAAAAAGCTTATAGATATCTACCGGCAGATCCTGAAGATGGATCCCGGCAACCTCACGGCCCGCCATAAGCTCATAGGCCTCCTCCTCAACGATGGCAATTCAGAAGAGGCCATACCCGAGTTTCTCTCCCTTGCCTCGACTTACCTGGAGAAGGGGATGCTTGTCGAAGGCCTTTCGGTATGCCAGAAGATGCTTGACATTGATCCCAATAACCTCAAGGCGAACGAAATCCTGGGGGAGATCTATTACCGGCAGGGTCAGCACCAGGTAGCCCTTGACCAGTACCTCCACGTGGTGAAAATACTTCGGGAGCGCGGCGATGAGGAAAAAGCCAACTCGTTGAACAAGGAGCTGGTGGTAAAGTTTCCCGATCAGGTCGATCTTTACTACCAGGAGGCCATCAAGGAAAAAGAAAACGGCAATTTTGACAGCGCTCTT
Organism: Candidatus Eremiobacterota bacterium; assembly: GCA_031082125.1. Taxonomy (NCBI): domain Bacteria; kingdom Bacillati; phylum Vulcanimicrobiota; species Vulcanimicrobiota bacterium. Next base: position 179,184 of record JAVHLM010000003.1, on the reverse strand, counting down.
AAAATCCTGGAGAACATACTGCGCAACACCCCGGGATACAAGCAGGCCCTCTTTGCAAAAGCCGACATCCATGTCAAAATGGATGAATGGCACGTTGCTTATGAAACCTATCAGAAAATCCTTGAGCTAGAGCCTACTAATACCGATGTGCGCAAGATCCTTCTTGAGAAGTGCCTGGAAGAGGGCGATCTTGAGCAGGCGCTTGATGAGACCAAGAAAATCAGTGAGATGCTTTTCGGCAAGGCCGACTACAGGGAAGTGGAAAATATCTACCGGAAGATACTCGCTTTTGTGCCTGACAACATTGAGCTGAGGGAGAGGCTCTGCGAGGTGCAGGCGGCCCGAGGACACATAGAGAAGGCAATTAACGGCTATCTGGTGGTTTTCAACATATATCTGCGCATGGAGATGCTGGAAGAAGCAATCAGGATGTGCAACAGGATTCTTGATCTCTCGCCTGAGAACATGATAGCCCACAGGAGCCTTGGCGCCCTCTACAAGCGTGTGAACGTGAGAGAGGCGCTTGTGCAGTATTCAAAACTGGCACAGCTTTATCTTGCCAAGTCTCTTGACATCCCCGCCACCCTGATTCTCAATGAGATACTGGAGATTGAGCCCGAAAATATCACGTTCCGCCAGAACCTCATAGACATTCTTGTCAAGCAGATCCGCTTTGAGGAAGCAACGGACCATTACAAGTATCTGATGGTGAACTATCTGAAAGAGAACGAGGTGGAAAAGGCTCAGGAGGTGGTGAGGGAAATCATCGCCCTTCAGCCTTTCAACCTTGAGCTTCGCCAGAACCTGAGCCAGATTTTTCTTGAGCAGAATCATCTTGAAGAAGCCCAGAAACTTCTGGAGGAACTGGTACAGCTCTATCTTGACAAGGGTGAGATCTCCAAGGTGATCGAGCTGAATCTGAAGATGGCCGAACTGGTGAAGGCTCAGAGCAACATGAGCCTTTACTGGGACTACCGGGAGAAGATTGCCAGTCTTTTCTACCGTGACAACCAGGTCCAGAATGCCCTCAGCCAATACAGCGAGATAATAAAGGAGCTGATCCGTCAGGGCGATTTCGACCGCGAACGGGAAATCTTCACCATGGTGGAGGAGGTATATTTCAAGGAAGGTCTTGCCGATGAGGGGATAAAGAGCTTTGAGAGGATGGTGAGCGAGCTCTTCCACGAGGGAGTGATGGAGGGAGCGCTCTGCCTTCAGGAGCAGATTGAGAAGATGTATGAGCGGAAGGATGACTGGGGCAAAGCCTTGGAAATCCTCGGCTTTATGGCCTACCAGTACGAGGATCTCGGGAATATCTCCCAGGCGCTGAGGGTAAAAGAGCGGATCGCTTCTATTCATCTCAACGCCCAGAGCACCCAGGAAGTCATTGAGGTCTACTTCGGAATGATTGAGCTCCATCTCAAGCAGAGGGAGCTTGCCCAGGCCCTGGGGCTCTTTCAGCAGATCCAGGAGTGGAAGCCTGAGAGCCTGGATTTCATCTTCAGAATGGCTGAAGCCCTCTTTTCCAACGGCTTCCTTGAGGAAGCCAAGCCCCTTTATGAGAAGATCGTAGAGGCGGAACCCGGTCATTACGAGGGAATGACGAGGCTCGCTATTATTCATGCCAAGCATGGAGCCCTTGAGCTTGCCGTGAATTTTGCCAAGCAGGTGGTCTCAAAAGGTCTCATGTCCAGAATCGTTGAAGAATATAAGAAAGCGGTGCAGGTCGGCAATGATGAGGCTATGGCCCACATAAATCTGGGGCTTTTTTACGAGGAAATGGGCTTTATGGAAGAGGCAATCATGGAATACCAGAAGGCCTCAAAGGATCATGCCCATATACTTGAGGCCCATACCCTTCTTGGCAAGGCCTTCAAGAAAGAGGGCTTTACAAGGCTTGCCATCAAGCAGTTCCAGAGAGCCCTGGATCTTGATTTCTCTGATGAGGATCTCCAGGAGATCCGGTACAACCTGGGGCTCACCTACCAGGAGATGGGCACCATTGAGGATGCTCTTGGCATGTTCCAGGAGTGCTATGCTATCGATATCAGATACAAGGATGTGTCAGAGAAGATAAATGAGCTTTCGCAGATTCTCTCCGATTCTGAAGGGAAGGTCATTCCCTTCTCGGCTTATTCAGAGGATTGAGAGATCCACGTTCTTCCGTGCAGGAAAGGGAGTTTTAAAATTGTGATCTTCAGCGTTCAGGTGAAATCCTTAAGAATGGCTTGAGAACGCAAAATAATACTGGTACGAGGCTTAAAGATATGATAAGGAAACTATTCTGTCTAGTGTCCCTCTCTCTTCTCTCAATTCTTCCCGCATGGAGTGCCCAGCCTGCTCTCCCTCAGGAAAGTATCAAGACGAAATATTTCCAGCTCATGATGCTGTTTCTTGGGATATTCGTGGTACTGATGGTGTGGGAGCTCATTGACTGGTTCCAGAAGAAGAAACTTGCCGCCTCCTCGGAGGAAGCGACGGAAACAGTGAGTGTCGTCGAGGAAGAATCCAGCGAGAACGATCCCTTCAGAGCCCTGCTTAAGGAAGAAAGTGTGCAATTTGCCTCTTCCTCGCGCACCAAGGAAGTGGAGCATGGTGCCCAGGAACCGCCGGCAGTGGTAGAGTTCGCCCAGGAAGTAAGTGAACCGGCGGTGGTGCATGAAGAACGCCGTGATAAACCCGCAAAACGTGTGGTGCATATTGATGCAGCACCTGAACCGGCTGTTTTGGAGCCCCCTTTGCCTCAGGCGAAGGGAGAGGAGAAACATGCAGTGATGAGTGCCGAGGCCCCTCCCGGCGGTGAGGGCGGATGGAGGGATCTCATGCAGAAGGCCACTCAGGAGCCGGAAGAGAGGCATGCGGGCAAACCGACAAGGAAGATCAGGGTTGAAGAGGAGCCGCCGCCTCACCAGGAAGAAGCAGAAGAAGATGACCCCTGGAAGGCTCTTCTCAAGAAAAGCAAGACTGAGGACGATGTGGCCAAAGAGGAAGACAAGCCATGGTCGGTCTTTCTCAAGAGCGACAAGGGTAAGCGTGAGGCTCCGTCAAAAGCAAAAGGTGAGGCGGAGGATAAAGCTCCGCCGGTGGAGGCTGCTGTAGTGCAGGAGGAGGAAGAAAGCCCTCCAGAGCCATCAGCACCCGAAAGAGAGCCTTCCCCTCTCCTGCAGGAAAAGGTTTCCCCTCCTGAAGAGTCGCCCAGTGAGCCCACGCCCGCCCTCTCCATTGCAGAGGAAGAGGCTTATCAGGAGAAGACCGAAGCTGACGAAGAGAGAGAAAAAGCTGATACAGGCACTGTTGATGAAGCGGCATCAGAGACGCCGCCAGAGAAAGAGCCGGAGCCTGAGCCTGAGAAAGCGGCCGAGAAGCCGCCGGAGAAAGAGCCGGAGCCTGAGCCTGAGAAGGTGAAGACCGAGGCGCTGCCCAGGAGAAAGGAAAGTGAAGAAAGAGCCCCGACACCTGCTGCGGCACAGGAGGCAGAGGCACCATCACCGAAAAAGCCCCTCAAGAAGGTGATATCGCTTGCGGCGCAGATGCCGGAAACTGGCGATAAGCCCCCGGCGGGCAAGGATAAAAAGATCATTGGCCTCGCGGTGGACAAAAAGAAGGAAGATATTGCTCCCGAGCAGAAATCTCCTACGAAACCGGAGAGTTTGCCTACTGGTGTCAAGAAAGCACCTAAGATCATCTCGCTTGATGTCCAGCCAGATAAGGGAGAAGATGCACCCAAGAAAGCTCAAGATGCCGCTTCTCAGACAAGGGATGACAAATTCCTGGCCATAGAGGGTGCTCTCAAGAAGGCAAAAGAGAAAAGCGAAGAGTAGGAGGAAGCAAGGTGCTATTACCAAAGGGAAATCCCCTCATAGAAAAAATTACCCTTCCCTTTACCGATATCAATACCATGATACAGAACCTGGAGCAGCAGGGATTTACCGGATATGTGCTGATGGAGATTTTCAAGACGGAAGGCGTCATTTTCTTTTCTCACGGAGAAATTATAAGGGCCCTTGAGATTGAGGATCCGAAGATAAAGGTCCTCAAGTCGGCGCGGCTCATCAATAAAGTGAAAAGCAAAGAGGTCCCCGTGAGTTCTTATGTGCTCTCTCCCCAGATCGTGAGCGTTCTCTCCACTATTTTTGCCTATGATTACCAGTATAAGGACTATGAGGTAAAGAAAAAGGAGTTCAAAAAGGTTCTCAGTGCCCTGGAGGCTGATAATATAACCGGTATTCTCCAGGTGATCATCAAGGATGCAGATCATATGCTCCTTATAGATCATGGCAAGATTGTCACCGATAGTTTTGCCAATGAATATGGGCAGATACTCTGCGGCCTTGACGCCGTCAATTCCTTCCTGGATATCATTTTCAAGGAAGGGGCAAGGATAAATGTGCTTGCGGAAAAGGCTGATGAGATAGAGTTCAAAAAGAGAACGGTGCAGGAAGAACTCGAGAAAGAGAGGCAGCTCATTGCGAAAACCATGGGCGGCTTCATCAAGGCTGCCGACACGGTTAAGATAGAAGAACACCTGATGAAGGAATGGGGAATCAAGACTACCGCAACCATTACCATAGAGGTTGAAACTGCCGACGGAAAGATTTATACCCTCAAGACTTCCGCAGCCAAGCATCTTGGCGGTTATCTTTCCCTTGCCGGCCAGCTTATGAAGAAAATGAACGTGAAGGATGGCGACTTTGTCAATGTGAGGCCTATTGCGTGAGCAAGGGCAATGTGAAAGCGGAGAACACCATGTCTGAATTGAAGGAAATTCTCGAGAACTTCTGTAAAATTGAGGGGGTCCTTGGGGCGATCCTCTCCGATCCGGATGGGACGATACTGGACAAGACAATTGAGAATCTTGATGAGTTTGCGCCACTCGAACCGCTTCTCCACAGGAGCACTCAGATTGGCATCGAGGCGGCGCTTAAATTCCAGAAAGATGGTCTGAACCAGTCTTATATCGAGTTTGAAGATTTGAGTATCACTTCCGTGATACTGGCCAGGGGGCATATTCTCACCATTTTCACCTCTTCGGGGGTGAATCTCGGGAGAATCCGGCTGGAGATACGGAAAAGCAAGAAGGCCATTGAAGGCCTTACGAACTAAGCTTTTCTGCTCCAGGCTGCTCCAGGCGTCTCCTGGCTGAATCGCAGGCCCTGCGAATGGCCGGGCTGTGATAAGGGAGGAAATCAATTTTTCCGTGGAGAAGCTTGGCAGACAGGGTTGTCTTATCTCATAGTGGAGGTGTTCCTCATGCTGGAGCTGCAGATTGAGAAAATCAGCTCTCTTCTCTCGGATAATCCCGACGATGTCGCAACCCTGATGGCTTACGGCGAATATCACCTGAGGCGCGGGAGGCGGCTTGAAGCGCTTCAGGCATATCAGAAGGTAACCTGCATCAAGGAAGATATCCATGAAGCTCATCTCGCTCTTGCCAGGATATATATGCTCCAGAACATGCCCCTGGAATCTTACAGGGAAATCCTGACAGCCCTCGAGAGAGCCCCTTCAAACCTTGAAGCCCGCATTCTTTATGACAGGCTCTCTGATATTCTGCCTCCTCCTCATGAAGTGCAGGAAAAGTACGAGCTTTACCATGAGCAGGAGCCCGATCTTGAGGAGATGAGACTTTATCGTCGCCAGAGGGAGCTCGAGATAGAGATGCTTGACGACGAGATAAAGCACCTCGAACAGGCAGTAAAGGATGATGAAACTGATCCTATCTGTGAATATCATTTCGAGATGGCTCTCAAGCGTAAACACAATATTGAGGAGATCTTTCAGTACATAGAAAAATGGGAAAGCCATCTTACTCAGAAGCATGAGCGCGAAATGGAGGCGGAGCGCGAAAGAGAAGAGCACGAGAGAGAAGAGCACGAGAGAGAAGAGCACGAGAGAGAAGAGCACGAAAGAGAAGAGCACGAGAGAGAAGAGCGCGAGAGAGAAGAGCGCGAGAGAGAAGAACGCGAGAGAGAAGAACGCGAGAGAGAAGAGCGCGAGAGAGAAGAGCGCGAGAGAGAAGAACGCGAGAGAGAAGAACGCGAGAGAGAAGAACGCGAGAGATTAGAGCACGAGAAAGAACTTGAAGAAGCTCTCCGGGCACAGGCTGGAGGAGTCTCCGAGGCCCGGAGGAAATACTATGAGGAAATCAAGGATTCAGTCAATTCTGTGCTCCAGAGCCTTATCAAGACCAAGGGAGTCTCTGCGGTGATAACCCTCTCAAGAGAGGGCTTTGTAATAGACAGCATCAACAATGAGGCGATTGAAGTTGATGAGATAGCACAAATAGTGAAAAGCGGCATAGATGCCGTAGGCGAGTTCCGCCAGGACGAAAAAGGCAAGGCTTTTATTTACTGGGTCCTTGAGTTTGAACAGGGTCTCATGGTGGTGAGGACGGCAGGCCCATCACATATTCTTATCACTATCGCCAAGGCAGGGGCCAATTTTGGGGCTATGCGCTACAGCATGGAAAAAGGGAAAGAGACTCTTGAAGAACTGTTTGCTCATGTACCGGCAGAAGACTGACGTGAATAAGTAAAAAAAGCCCGATTCCAAGCATCTGACGCATTTTCTTTTTTGAGGTGATGGTACTGTCGCTCTCCGGGCGTTTTTTTGAAAAATCCATTCCCTGGATTCCAAGGATCGGGATTTGCCTGCTTCTTTTCTATCTCTGCCTGGATTTTGGCGGTCATCATCCCAGGCCCGAATCCCTCTTCAGGTTCTTTACCCTCGCTTTCGCCTCATTCTGGCTTCTGATCCCCTTCAGGGTCCTTCCGCCTTTCAGGGAGCTGAGACTCCCCCTTGCTCTCTTTATGGTCATTTCCCTGATTTCCTCGTTCTGTTCCTCCTATGTCCATGACAGCATCCTGGAATGGGCGAATCTCCTCTGTTATGTCCTTCTTTTTGTCATCATCTATGATCTCTGGAGCCTTGAGCAGTACTATCATTTTTTTATTCACTTTCTCATGATGGTCGCTTTTGCAGTCTGCTGCATAGGCCTCTTTTTTAAATACGGCCTCCAGAAGGAGATGGGAGGCCTCTATTCCACCTTTTATCAGATTGATGTCTTCGGCGGTTTCCTTCTCCTCTTTTTTCCGCTGGCCTTTTCGCTTTTTGTGAGCGCTTCTGATATGTCGAGGAGCATGCTATACGGCCTTTGCAGCCTCACCTTCGGGATCTGTATCATACTCACCTTCTCAAGGGGAGTGCTCCTGAGCCTTGCCGTCAGCATGGCATTCCTGGTACTGCTTGCGCTTTTAGGCAAGGTGCAGTTCCAGAGCAGGAGGAGGGTGGCTCTAAGGGCAGCGGCGCTTGCTCTGCTTATGTTCTTTATTCCTTATTTTCTTCCTCATGAAAAGGCTCCCGGCAAAAACCAGGTTGCCGTGCAGGAGAGACTGAAGCAGCGGGCTGTGGAGCTTGTCTCGGAAGGAGACATGTCACGGGAAGCCCGCCTTCAGTTCTGGAAAGCAGCGGTAAAGATCTCTCTTAAATACCCTCTCTTGGGAACAGGACTCAAGACCTACGGGAGATTCTATCCCCTCTATGAAGACGACATACGCCATTTTTCCAAGTACCCCCATAATCTCTATTTTCAGTTTCTCTCAGAGATGGGCTGGATAGTCTTTCTTTCTTTTCTCTGGCTCTTGTGGGCGCTTTTCAGCAGATATCTCAGACTTCTGGCCGAGATAAAGGAGAGGGCATTTCTTTATTATTCCTATGTGGGGATCGGTATTGGAGCATTGGGGAGCTTCCTGCACCATTTTGTCGATGTTGACTGGTTTTTCCCTGCCATTCCCGCAGTGTGGGTCGCCCTTTTTGCCTCAAGCATGGGGCGTGTCGTAAGAGGTTCCAAAGCAGAAGAGCACCATGCCGCTTTTCAGGGAGAGAGAGACGGAGATTTTTTCATCAAGGGGCTGAGCCGCCACATGGCAGTCCAGTTCGGCTTCTGTATTCTTTTCATGATCTGCTCAATTGTTCTTGTCATGCCGTACTTTGCCCGCCGTTATACCGAGACTGGCGATACGCTCCGTACCATGAACAGGACGAAGGAGGCTTTTGAATGCTACCGTCTTGCCGCTTCCATTGACCCCTATGACAGTGAGTTGCAGAGGAACCTGGCAAATCACTATTTCACCCAGGCTATGGCGCACCAGACCTCTCCGGAATATTTCAGAATGGCGGAAATGCATCTCAAGCGGGCAGTGGCGCTTGATCCTGCAAGGGCGGTGCTCCATCATTTCCTGGGGAAAGTGTACTGGGAGCAAGGCCGTTATGATGAGGCCTATGCCTGCTTCTTAAAAGCCCTCAGGCTCGATCCCGTTAACTACCCGAGCTTCTATAATGACAGCGCTGCCTGTGCCATCAGCCGGAAGAATTTTGATGAAGCTGAAAGAATCTATCGTGATGCCATAAAGAGATTTCCCCCCGATACCCTCGAGCGCTTCTGGTTTTTCAGACGCGACCCCACAAAGCTCCAGCTCTCAGACACTTACCTGGGCCTGGCGAATATATACCTGAAGAAAAAGGAATACCGGGAGGCCATAGCCCTCCTTGAGACATCCCTGAAGCTGAACAAGGAGAATGCATCGGCACTTTTTGCCGCCGGCTACGGCTTCTACCAGCTTGGCGACAATCTGCAGGCTATAGGCAACCTGACCCTTGCATCTGAGAAGGATCCCTCTTTCCCGCTTACCTACCTGTTTCTGGGATATGCTTTTGAAAAGATGGGACAGAATAAAAAGGCAGGGGAGTACATCGACAAAGCCCTGAAGCTTGATCCGGAGCTCAGGCAGAAGGCACCGCCAAAATAATTAAGCGGTACCTCATAGGATATTGCCCCCTGCCTGCAGAAGGATAAGGTACCTTACATGCACAAGGGGTAGAAAGAATGCCACTGAGGCAGCTTCAGCTTTTTGCTCACCATCCTGAGTTCCTCTGGGAATCAATGAAAGGTTTCTTTCAGAAAAAGGGGGGGGCGAGGTGGCACTATTGGATCTCACAGGCTCAGTGCCCAGGTCTCCCAAAAGTGGTCAATGTGAGGATGACCCCCCCCGAAAACTCGGAAACCCTCATATATGGGCAGTTCGGATCCTTCGGATGCTCCCCGTTAAAGTCCAGCCAGCGCAGGGAAAGCGATAACTACCTCTCTTCCTCCCTTTTCGCCAAGCTTCTCGAGGAGGTCTCCCAGATGCGCTCAAACATCTATCTCTGGGGGAGCGAGCCTCTTTCCCACCCTTATATAGCCTCAGTACTGGAGACAATTGGGGAGAGGAAGATCTATTGCGTGCTTGCCACCAGGGGCCATAATCTGGAGAATCTGGCGCCTTCTCTCGTGGAAAATCAAATCGCTGAGCTTGTGATCTCGCTTGACGGTACACAGCAGGTCTATAAGAACTTGAATCCACGGTCCAATGCTTATGAGGAAATGGAAAGCGGCATGCGGGCCCTCCTCAGGGTGAGGAAGGAAAAAAAGAGCCGAAATCCCCTGATTACCGGCACCTTGATGATCACCAAGGAGAATTATCATTTTCTCTCTGACATCCTGGACCTTGCCGAGGATCTGGGCATTGAACGCTTCATATTCTGCCATCCCTTCACTGTTGATGAGCAGAAAGGCCATGGATACAATAATTTCCTTATGGATACCTTTAACAGTCCCTCTCTTTCCTGGGAGCGTTATCTGCTTGACAGAGAGGGCCTCGAGCCTTCGGCCCTCTTAAGGGACATCATGAGGATTCGGAAAAAACCTCACCGGATCCCTTACTCTTTCTTCCCGGCTCTTAAACCCTGGCAGATTTCCGATTATTACAAGGATTATGACTATACATCAGGAATTGAGCGCTGCCATATCCCCTGGTATGCCGCAAATGTCCTCGAAAACGGTGAAATTGTTACCTGCAATGATTATCCTGATATTATCATCGGCCATATCAATGAGGATACAATTGCCTCTGTATGGAACAATGAATCCATGAGGCATTTCAGGACTGAGCTGATCCGTCAAGGCAGGCTCCCCATATGTTCCCGTTGCAGCGGGCTTTATGCGGTCTAAAATGCATGGACAATCAAGGACAGGCGGGGGCACTCAAAAGTGAAAATAAGCGGCAAGTTTCTCTTTATGGGCGTCGATCTCATTCTTTCAGCCTGTGCCATAGGCCTCTCTATCCTCATCCGCTTTGAAGGAGAGATTCCTGCTCGGTTCATCACGCCCTGCCTCTATTTTTTCACTATAGCTCCTGTCTGCGTGGTGGTCTTTTACCTCTTTGGCCTTTATGAAAAGGTATGGCGTTATGCCGGGCTTTATGAGCTTATCACCATCGTGTATGCCGTGTCCACAGCTCTTGCACCCTATCTTATCTTCAGCTTCGTCACCTCAGGATCGGTTTTCCCCCGCGGCATTGTCGCCATTGCCTGGTTCGCAAACATATTTTTCCTTGGAGGAATCCGCTTCGTTCTCAGGCTTGTGAGCGAGAGGGCACGCCCTCACAAAAGCGTTCAGCAGAAGAGGGTCCTGATCGTCGGTGCCAATGATATAGGAGAGCTGGCCTTAAGAGAAATGCAGCGCCAGAAGGGAGCGGGGTATATTCCCGTCGGCTTTATTGATGATGACCTCACCCGGGCTCATGTGATGATACATGGGGTCCCCGTGCTCGGCACCAAGGAAACCATCGCGAAGGTCATTGAGAACAAAAGCATTGATGAGCTCATCATTGCCCTTTCTTCTCCCAGCTACGTGAGGGAGCTTGTGTCGCGCTGCGAAAAGCTCAAGGTGGCCCTCAAGATCATCCCGAGCATATCAGAGATACTTGATGGAAAAATCGCGGTAAACCAGATACGTGAAGTGCAGATCGAGGATCTGCTGGAGCGTGCTCCGGTGACTCTCGATCTTGAAAGGCTTTCCAGCTATATCAAGAACAATACTGTCCTGGTGACGGGCGCCGGAGGCTCCATCGGGAGCGAGATCTGCCGCCAGGTGCTCCGGCTTGAGCCCCGTGAGCTCGTGCTGCTCGGCCATGGCGAAAACAGCATTCATGAGATATGGCTGGAGCTCTCGTCACATACCGCGATTCCTCTCAGAACCGTAATCGGAGATATCAAGGACCGGTCGATGCTGAACTGGCTCTTTGAGAATGTCAGGCCTCAGGTGGTATTTCATGCTGCCGCCCATAAGCATGTACCGCTCATGGAGCACAACAGCCGCGAGGCTATAAAGAATAATGTCAAGGGCACAAGGAATCTTGTTGAGGCAGCAGGCAAATATGGAGTTGAACGCTTTATCTTCCTCTCCACTGACAAGGCAGTGAATCCGGTAAGCGTCATGGGGGCCTCAAAGCGGATTGCCGAGATTCTGGTCGCCACGGGGGCTGCCCACTCATCGACCAAATTTATTGCAGTCCGTTTCGGAAATGTCCTTGGCTCACGGGGGAGCGTTATCCCCACGTTCAAGCACCAGATAAAAAGCGGCGGCCCCGTGACGGTGACTCATGCCGACATGACCCGTTATTTCATGACCATTCCTGAGGCGGTGCAGCTGGTGATTCAGGCAGGTGCCATCGGGGAGAGAGGTGAGATTTACATGCTCGACATGGGAAAACCTATTAAAATCCTTGATCTCGCAAAGAACCTGATCCGCCTCTCGGGATATGAGGTCGGCAGGGACATCAGGATCGAGATACAGGGCTCAAGGCCCGGTGAGAAGCTCGAGGAGGAGCTTGTCAATGTCGGCGAGACCATCAGTCCCACAGGCGTTGAGAAAATTCTCAAGGTCCACAGCTGTGCTCTTGACAGGGATGCCATGGAAAAGATGCTGAGTGACCTTGAAGCCGCTCTTGAAAAAAATAATGAAGAGACCGTGAAGAAGCTCCTTCTTGACGGCGTCAAGCTCTTCTCCTGCGCCAAGAATGCGGCGCAGGATCCCTGAAATTTTCATGGGATCACGTGATGGATAAGAAGGATAGAGAAAATCTCTTGACATATTCGGTTTTTTATATTAGAATGTAAAAGCTGTTATTAAAAAAATGAGTCATGGGAGGGTTTTCGTTGGATACTCCTTTTGTAAGCATCAAGGATATAGAGAAAAAGTGGTTTATTGTCGATGCAGAGAACAAGGTACTGGGGAGACTGGCAACGGGAATAGCCAAAATCCTCATAGGAAAGCATAAACCAGAGTACGTGCACTATATGGATATAGGCGATTTCGTGGTAGTGGTCAATGCTGACAAGGTGAAGCTCACGGGCAAGAAATGGAGTGACAAGATTTATTACCGTCACAGCAGTTATCCCGGGGGATTAAGGCAGCGGACGGCTCTGGAAGTGCATAAGAAGCATCCCGAGAGGCTGATTCTCGAGGCAGTGAAAGGAATGCTGCCCAATAACAAGATGCGGGCGCCGCGTCTTAAGAAGCTCAAGGTATATAGCGGTGTAGAACATCCGCATAGCGCTCAGAAACCAGAAAAACTGGAGATATAATTTGGAGGATCATGATGGCCAGGGCAAAAACTTCACAAAAGACTACGAGCTACTACGCGACGGGAAGAAGGAAGACTGCCATTGCAAGGGTATGGCTCATGCCTGGTAAAGGAAATATCAGCATCAACAGCCGGCCTATCGAGCAGTATTTTGGAAGAAAGATCATGGAGCTCCAGGTGCGCAAGCCTCTTGAGCTGGTCAAGCTTCAGGACAAGTTTGATGTCATCGCCAAATCGGTGGGAGGCGGCATCGCAGGCCAGGCTGGCGCGATCCGCCATGGCATTTCCCGGGCGCTTGTCATATTTGATGAAACCCTTCGCTCCCCTCTCAAGAAAGATGGTCTCCTCACCAGGGATCCCAGAGAGAAGGAAAGAAAGAAATACGGCCGCAAGCGCGCGCGCAAGGGCTTTCAGTGGACCAAGCGTTAAATTGCATCGCCGCATTTTGGGATTATTTTACACGCACCTTCCATGGGTGCGTGTAATTTTTTCCGCATGCGGTGCGGCATGAAGGCAAAAATAAAGCAGCCTGGAGGAGTGATTTCCTGCAGGCTGCTTTGCTTACCTGATATGAATCCCGAGGTTTAGTTGGCGTTAATGAGCTCCATTGACATGTTCATCTTCACTTTTGTGCTTGTGGAAGCCTTTTTAGCTTTCTGCTGGATGTTCATGGTATTGTCCATGTCCATGATCATCTCAGCCTTGACCACTTTCCCCTTGGTGATGCCGAAATAGAATGTGCCATCCACTTTGCCCTCGCCCTTGCCGTCAATTTTCACGGGAAGCTTGTCCACGTCTTTCCCCTTCTGCACTTCCTGGTTGAGCGTGGCTGCCACTGTCACCTTCGCACATTCAATGTTGTTCATCTTTTCAATGGACTGGAAGGTATATTTGCTTGTCACCTTCTGGACCATTTTAAGCTCCGGGGCCCCCAGGGGAATGTCGGAGGTGTCGGTGTTCTCCCAGGTGTCACCAATTTTCACCGGTTTATCGGGAAATACGGCGTTCATCTGGGAGAGCTGTTTCATGCCTCCTCCGGAGTCAATTTCCTCTCCTTCGACTTCAAGGAGCTTGCCCTTTTTGGACATTTTCATGTTGACTGTTTTTCCATCGAGGGCGCCTGTGGGCATGGTCTGGGTTTTCCCGTCCCTCTCAAGGGTGATCTTCACGTTGTTGTAAGTGACATCGAGGACGAGATCGCCTGTTTTGCTGACGTCCTTGACCTTCTGGGAGATTTCCGCATCAGTGGTGGTCTTCATGGTGGAGTTTTTACCGTCTGAAGCCGTGGTGTTTATCGTGGAGCTCGTGGAGATCTTGTACTTTGACAAATCATCCTTGGGGAGGCGGTATTCCAGATTCACCACCTTCTTGCCGCACCCGGCCATCGGGATGACAAGGAGGGCGATAATAAGTATCGAGAGAATTGTGCGTGGGTTCATATTCTGAACGCTCCTTATGTTGATTAGGCATAGAAGATTCTTCACATACCCCTATATTCCTCTTTATTGACCAAAAGGTTTTTTCCTCTCAAGAAAGAAACTCTATACACCATATAAGATCGCGGCTCTGGAGACGCTATCCCTGCAGGAATCGTAAAAGAATATCAAAGTACAGAGCCCGGCCAAGGAGGTAGTTGTGAAACCACGAGATATACTGGAAGGGAAAGCCGGTGATAAGTACTTTGTGCTTGGGAATGAGGCACTGGTAAGAGGCGCCCTTGAAGGAGGCCTCAATTTCGCTGCCACGTACCCAGGCACTCCCTCATCGGAAATCGGAGATGTGCTCTCGGAAATTGCAGGCCCGGCGGGGGTCTCGTTTGAGTTCTCCATTAATGAAAAGGTGGCGATGGAAGTCGCAGCCTCAGCTGCCGCCTGCAGCCTGAGAAGCATGGTGTTCATGAAGCATGTGGGATTGAACGTGGCTTCCGATCCCTTCATGACAGCGGTGTACACCGGGACAAGAGGGGGGTTTCTGGTGATTGTCGCTGATGATCCCTCGATGCACTCCTCTCAGAATGAGCAGGATACCCGCTATTTTTCTGAGATATCAAGGGCACCGATGCTTGAGCCTTCCGATCCCGTCGAGGCCTATGAGATGATGAAGAAAGGGTTTGAGCTGTCGGAGGCGCTGGAGCTTCCCTTTCTCGTGAGGACTACTACGCGGGTTGCCCATATCCGCTCTGTAGTGACCTTTGGAGAGATTACGGGGGGGAGAAGGCAGGGTGATTTCGAAAAAAATCCCTCACGATGGGTTCCCGTTCCCGCTTTTGCAAGGACCATGCACCGCGAGCTGCAGCAGAAACTTGTAAAAGCAAGAGAAATGTCTGAACAGTCGCCGTACAACTTTGTCGAGCAGGTGGGGGATAAGTCGCCCTATGGAATTATCACCTCCGGGTGCGCCTATAATTATGTCATGGACGCGGCGAGGGCGATGAAAATGGATGTGCGGGTCCTCAAGCTGGGAATGACGGCCCCCCTTCCTGAAAAAAAGATTTCTGATTTTCTCAGGAGCTGCGAGGATGTGCTTATCGTGGAAGAGCTTGACCCCTACCTGGAAAATGCCGTAAGAGTGCTCTCCCAGAGGGAAGGCATCACCGCAAGGATACGGGGCAAGCGAGACGGTCTTTTTTCGGTGATGTATGAATACAGCCCTGACATTCTGAAGAAGGCCCTCTGTGAATGGCGTGGTGTGCCATATACAGTAGAGTGTGTTGAAGTGGAGGCCCTGACGCTTCCCCCGCGTCCCCCCGTGCTCTGTCCCGGCTGCTCCCACAGGGCTACCTACCATGCCGTCAAAGTGGCATTAAGAAAGGCCAAGATTAAGGATGCCATTTTTCCCACTGATATCGGGTGCTACACCCTCGGTATCATGGCGCCCCAGTCAATGGCTGATTACCTTCTCTGCATGGGATCAAGCGTGGGGACTGCCTGCGGGATCTCGAGGGCTACGGGAAAGAAGGTGGTCTCCTTTATAGGGGACAGCACCTTCTTTCACTCCGGTGTGACAGGGCTTATCAGTGCCTATCACAATGCCCACAGCTTTCTGCTGGTGATTCTTGACAACAGGACCACGGCGATGACAGGCCACCAGCCTCATCCCGGAATCGCCTGCGAAGTCAATGGCATGAAGGCTCCCGCCGTTGACATCGAGAAGCTTGTCAAGGCAATAGGCGTTGAATTCGTAAAAGTTGTTGATCCTTATGATCTCAATGCAACTGTTGAGACATTCCAGGAAGCGCTTGGCCATGAAGGCCTTTCCGTCATTGTCTCCCGGAGGGAGTGCGCTCTTGTTGCCGACAGGGAGCGCAGGAAGAAGGGCGAATGGAAGACCTTTGAGGTGAACCAGGAGACATGCTCTCACTGCCTTGTCTGCGTAACGCAGTTCGCCTGCCCTGCCTTTTCCAGTGAGGAGAGAAATGTTTTCATAAACAGGGCGCTCTGTGACGGCTGCGGCGTCTGTGCCCAGGTGTGTCCCACTAAATCAATCGAGGTGAGGAGCAATGAGTAGAAATTTACAGCTTGTAATAGTAGGCGTTGGCGGCCAGGGAATACTTACCGTCTCTGATATACTGGGGACGGCAGCAATAGAGGAGGGCCTCAAGGCGGTCATGAGTGAGGTCCATGGCATGGCCCAGCGCGGCGGCGTAGTGACCACGGAGATGAAGATAGGGGATTTTGAAAGTCCCCTTGTGGCAAAGGGCGAGGCCGATGTCATTCTCGGCTTTGAGCCTGTCGAGACCTACAGGACCCTGGAGAAAGCCTCGCCCCGCACGGGGATAGTAACCAATACGGATCCCCTTGTGCCGCCGGGGGTCTCTCTGGGGCAGGGCGCCTATCCCAAGGTCGAGAAGCTCATAGAGAACATGAGAAACGGGGGGTTGAAGGTAATCGCCGTCCCGGCCCTTGAGATTGCAAGGAGCGCGGGGAGCACCGTGGCGGGAAATATAGTTATGCTCGGGGCCATGGTGGCCCTTGAGAATTTCGTTCTTGCCAGGGAGGCCGTAGAGGCAGCGCTCAGGAAGAGAATCGCTCCCCGGTGGCTTGACCTTAACCTGAAGGCCTTCCAGATGGGCTACGAGGCCGGAAAAAAGCAGTAATCACTCCTCCCGGGCTTCCTGAGGCTCGCCCAGTCTCCGGGCATTCACCGATGCCTCTGAGATTTTCCTGAGGGCCCTGTGAATAACTGCGCTGTCATGGCTTGAGAGGTACTGTATCGCTTCAGCGGCAGCCTCAGAAAAGACCTCCATGAGCGCTTTCATTTTTTCCTTGCCTTCCGGGGGAAGCGATTTGTCGGCGGCAATCTCTTTCTTGGCATTCTCCACGAGGTTCCTGAAGGAGTAAAGGTACGACTTGGCATCCTCGTCATTGACCGTGCCTTTTTCGATGGTGTTCACCAGCCTGATGAGAGGCTCCGCTGTTGCAGGCAGGGGCAGTTCCATAAGGTTGACCGGCTTCTCTTCAACTCCCTCCTTTTCCTGGTCCTGGTCAAGAATTATCGCTTCCTTAAACATAAGGCGCGCGTTGCATTTGGAGCAGAACGCCCTGGCCGGCTCATTGGCAGTGCCGCAGTATGCGCATGGGATCGTGGAGACCTGCGAGTCTGCCTCCTCTTCTTTTCCGGGCAGCACCGCGAGGATGTGCTCAAGGCCGTGAAGAAGCCGCTCCCTGTTGTGATCCTGGAAATAGGCCTCAAGCTGTGCGATGCCCTCTTCCAGGTAGCTCACCTGGGGAGTATACTTGAAATAGCCTATGACCTCCTCGAGGGCAAAGTCCGGAAGGGTGCCGTAGTAGACATTTTTTATGGCCTCTCCCAGGAGTTCCCCTCCTGTACCGATGAGGCTGTTCCAGTGAAGGGTTTCGTGGTCAATAGCGGTAAAGAGGGACGAAAGCTTCTGAAGGCATTCCTCATAGTGGTCAATCGAGGCCCCGGTGTTCTCCTTCAAGCTCTCAAAGGCTGCCTGGAGCGCCTGAAGCGCCTCATCCATTTTCTCCAGCAGCTCCAGTTTCTGTGACGGCTTGATAAAAAGCCTTTCGTTGGTGGCCTCCCAGAACTGAAGAAGCTTCGGGAGTGAGAATTCCTTTATCAGAAGGAGCTTCTCCTCCGAGTAGTTCCCCTCTCTCATCTCCTCGAGGAGTATCTGCAGGTCGGGACCTATGAAGGGGATGTTGAACCTGTTAAACTGGGTCAGGAGCTTCTCTTCCTGCGACTGTTGCCATTCGAGGTAATAATTCAAAAGGCCGCTCCCCTCCTTCAGCCTTCCTGAAGGGCCTTCCAGGGCCGCCCTGTCACCTGAGAGAAGGGCGCTCCCAATGTCGGCGAGGGCGGTTTTTGTGACTTCAAAGCCAAGGGCGAATTCATGCTTCACCTCTTCTTTGAAGGTATGGGCAATGGCATTGTAATCACCTTCCAGGTTCCGGAGGTACCCATTTGCCACGTCAAGCGCTTCTTTTACACGCTCCAGGGGGGCTTCCCTGTGGATGGAAGCCCAGGTGCTCATGAGCAGCTCATTGACGGCAGGGATGGGGGAAATGGGTGATTTCTCCCGTTCCTGGGTGAGAGCAGTGAAGGTATCGGCTATTTCGAACTCTATTTTCCTGAGCTCGTCATAGAGGCCGTCGTCCAGGCCCCTGGTCTCTATCTCGTTGAGGAGCTCCTCTCTTCTCTGGAGAAGGTAAAGGGCATTGGAGAGCCTCGTCTGCTCCTCATCGGTGAGGGCTGATTTCCCCTGGAGCCACTGCAGGGTGAACTGGTGAAAGACCCGGTAGTGCTTTATCTCCTCGATGAGGTCGAGCTCCTCCCCTCCCTTCACGGCGGTGAGCCGGTTCAGAAAGAGGGCGCTTTCAGGCGGAATACTGATCACTTTCATATTGTTCCCTCCTAGTATGCACGGGCAAAATAGATTACGTGAGAGCCTTTCTGCGAGCACTGAAGGCAGGGACCTTCGGTTTTTTCCTCAAGCGAGATACACCGCGGCGTGGTCTTTGTGGCCTCGGCGATCTTTGTGGAGCACTCCTCGCGGCCGCACCAGGCCGCCTTGTAAAACCCTCTCTGGCTGTCCTTGATGGCCATGAACTGTTCAACGGATTCCACGGGGAAAATGTTGCTCATAAGGTGATGGCGGGCCTTCTCCAGGAATTTCTGCTGGATGGAGGCCAGGGTGCGCTCCACGGTCTCTTCCAGGTTCTCGATGGGCACCTGCGTTTTCTGGTGATCAACCCTCGATACCAGTGTCACTTTGTGTTCTTCCAGGTCCCGGGGTCCCAGCTCTATCCTGAGGGGGACGCCTTTCATCTCCCACTCGTTGAACTTCCATCCGGGCTTGTATTCATCGCGGTCATCAAGCTCAACCCTGAATTTTTTTGCAAGCTCGCTCTTCAGTTGCTGGGCCTTGGCAAGCACTTCATCCCTGCTCTTGTAGAAGATGGGCACCAGGACCACCTGGGTGGGAGCCACCATGGGCGGGAAGGCGAGTCCCCTGTCGTCGCCATGGGCCATGATGAGGGCTCCCATGATGCGGGTTGAAACGCCCCATGAGGTCTGCCAGACGTATTTTTCCGTGTTGTCGCTGTCAAGGAACTTGATATTGAAGGCCTTGGAGAAGTGAGTGCCCAGGTTATGGGAGGTGCCGGCCTGGAGAGCCTGCCCATCGGGCATGAGAGCCTCAATGGTGTAAGTATGGACCGCTCCCGCGAATTTTTCCCCCTCTGTCTTTTTGCCCCACAGCACGGGGATGGCGAGGATATTTTCTGCAAATTCCCTGTATATGGTGAGCATCTGCAGGGTTTCAGCCTCGGCTTCCTCGGCGGTCCTGTGAGCCGTATGGCCCTCCTGCCAGAGAAACTCGGTGGTCCTGAGAAAGAGCCTTGTGGCTTTTTCCCACCGCACCACGTTGCACCACTGGTTGATGAGGACGGGGAGATCGCGGTAGCTCTTTATCCATTTCGCGTACATGCTGCAGATTATCGCCTCTGAGGTGGGGCGCACCACGAGAGGCTCTGTAAGTTCCTCCGTGCCGCCGCGGGTGACCCAGGCCACCTGGGGAGCAAAACCCTCGACATGTTCCGCCTCCTTTTTCAGAAAGCTCTCGGGGATGAAAAGAGGAAAATAGGCGTTCCTGTGGCCCGTCTCCCTGAAGCGCAGGTTGAGATGGTGCTGGATGTTCTCCCATATGGCAAACCCGTAAGGCCTTATCACCATGCAGCCTCTCACGGGGGAATAGTCGGCCAGCTCACCTTTCAGGATTACCGAAGTGTACCAGTCAGAAAAATTCTCTGATTTTGAGGGGATTTCTTTCACAAATTCTGTTGCAGTTTCTTTCATCGCAGGCTCCTTATCTTGAGTGTGCACCTTTGTTAGTTCTGCAGTAGGAAGATACTTCCTTCAGGGCCTCATTTCCCGCGGCTGCCGCCAGGTGCTCTCCCCCTGACTCTAGGGAGCATCGGGAATTTCGTTGTCGTCTTTATGCTTTTCCACCATGGTGTCAATGAGATCGCCCCGTGAGACTATTCCCACGAGTTTTCCCTCCCTCACGACAGGGATGTGGTTGATTTTTTTGCTCACCATGATGGAGGCAATGTCTTCAATCTCGCACTCCTCCGTCACGGTGATTACCTTTTCTGTCATAATGTCCCTGGCAAGGACGGCCGTTATCTTTTTCAGCTCCTCATCCATATCCTGGGGGCGCCTGAGGTAGAAGATCCCGCCCAGGATCTCGATATGGGGGGGCATGTGAGGCCTTGCAAGCTTGATAATAAGGTCTCCCTCAGTGACGATTCCCACGATCTCGTCACCCTTGGTGACGACAGGAACGCCGCTTATCCTGTGCTCGTGGATGATTTTCGCAATCTCCTGTATCGGAGTATCGGGGAACACTTTCAGCACTTCCCTGGTCATCACGTCTGCCGCCTTCATAATGTCACCAGCCTTTCATGGGCGGTGGATTCCGCCCTGTGATTATGGATCACCATAAGGTGACTTTCTTTACAGGCTTAAAGGGCTCAAGCTTATCGAAGCTGCCGCAGGAGAGGTGCCCGAGAATTTCCGGGATATGTCCCAGGAGATCAGAGGCCTTGAGGCCCCTCGGGCCGATATGGCACGCGGCAAAATCACCAGCAAGCCCATGAATGAAAGCTCCCAGGACGGCAGCCCTGTGGGGGCTCATTCCCTGTGCCAGGAGCCCTGCAATGATTCCCGTGAGCACGTCGCCCATGCCTGCCGTGGCCATTGCAGAATTGCCAGAGGCATTCACAGAGGTGTGGCCTTCAGGATCTGAAATAAGGCTGTGCGAGCCCTTGAGCACCGTAGAGGCCCTGTATTTTTGGGCACATGCCCTGCCGTAATGGAGAGGATTCCCCGTGATTTCCTCTGTCGGGACCCCCATGAGGCGCGCCATCTCGCCGGGGTGAGGGGTGAGGACAGGGAGAGCCATGCCGTGCCCTTCAATGATCGGAGGGAAGAGGGCGTCGGCGTCAAGGACAGCCGGCTTCCCAATGCCTGTGATGAGCTTTTCCGTAAGATCCTGAACCGCCGGCAGCCGCCCTATGCCGGGGCCCACTGCCACTGCATCGGCCTCCCCGGCGAGGGAGAGGAGTATCTTTAAGGCCTGTTCCACTTCGTCCGCGCCGTGCAGATCGGGATAGGGCCTGGTGATGGTCTCGGTAAGCTTCCCCTCCATGAGCAGGTGGAGGCTCTCGGGAACGGCGAGGGTGACAAGCCCCGCTCCAGCTCTGTGGCAGGCCTCGCAGGCAAGGGCTGCGGCGCCTGTATATCCCGGTGAGCCGGCAAAGATCATCACTTTTCCGCAGCTTCCCTTATGGGCATTCCCGGGGCGCCCCGGGAGCCATGAGGCAAGTTTTTCGGGTTCACTGATCTCCGCCATAAGTTCCGGTTTTTCAACAAGACTCTCCGGGAAGCCGATGTCGGCAACGACTACCTCTCCGGCGTAGAGAGCGCCGGGGTAGAGAAGGAGCCCGAGCTTGGGGAGCCCCATGGTGATTGTAAGGGCAGCACGTACTGCCACGCCCATCACGTGCCCCGAGGTGCCGTCAATTCCCGAGGGAATATCCACGGCGATTACAGGCTTTCCCGATTCGTTAATTCTCGTGATGATCGATGCGAAGAGGCTCCTCACGGGATTCTTGAGGCCTGTGCCCAGCAGGGCATCAACAATATAGTCGGCGGAGCTTATGAGCTCGCCGAGGCATGCGAGGTGCGACTCTTCTGTGATACTGACAGGGGGCACTCCCAGGTTCCTGAGGATGGTAAATTGAGAGAGAGCATCGCCCGTGAGTTTTTCCGGCAGGCCCGTGAGGACCGCCACGGGCTTCACGGGAAGCTTGAGGAGATGCCTCGCCATGACAAGGCCGTCGCCCCCGTTGTTGCCTGGGCCGCAGAGTATGAGCACCGATTTTCCCTCAAGAGGGAAGCGTGAACGGAAAACCTTGAGAGCTGCAAGGCCGGCGCATTCCATGAGGGTCGAAGAGGGAACACCTCTCTCCTCAATAGTGATTCGATCAATGGCCTGCATTTCTGCACTTGATGCGACTTTCATCGGGACTCCATGGAGAAAGGCTGATCACTTATGGTCTTCTTCCATGTCGCTCACTTTTCCTTCCGCCATGGTCCTATTCTGCATCCCGGGAGAAACGCTCCCTTTTCCTGAAGAGCCCGCAGAGGTGAATGATGAGCATCTCAAAGACAATTCTTCTGTCCTTGCCCTTCTTGATTGAGAGGTCGGCCTGCAGCAGAGCATCGGCGATCTTGTAAACGTGGCTTCCCGTGATGCTCGACGCGAGCTCAAGGTTCTTTCTCACCACGTACTCTGATTTTCTCTGGATCCGTGCCACTTCCCGCGCTGAGCCCGTCTCCTGGAAAAGCCTCTGTGCATCAATGACTCCCATGAAAAACCTGAACAGATAGCTCATCATGCCAAGTGAAGGCTCTTCGGTGGCCGTGAGCTCATAAAATGCCTTGAGGGCTCCGTCGGCGTTGCCTCTCATAATGGAATCGGTGATATGGTACATCTGTGCCTGGGGAGTATAGGCTGAAATGGATTCTATATCGGTTCTCGAGATGATCTTGCGGTTCCCGCAGTATGCCTTGAGCTTATTGAGTTCCTCCGAGATGAGCCAAAGGTCGTTCCCTATTCTCTTTCGCAGAAGGAGAGCCGCGTCCTGCCGTATTTCGTACCCCGAGCGCTTGAGGTGGGCTATAATCCATTCCTCGGCCTCCCTTTCCGCCATGGAGCACTGCACCTGCACTGCCTTTGCCCTGATGAGGCTCTCAAGCTTTTTTCCCAGCGGATTCTTCCCTTTCTGCGGTGCCGAGGTGTTAAAGGAAAGAATAACCACGGTGGTTTTCGGCAGATCGGCGAAGTACGAGGCAAGCCTTTCGGTCTCCTCCTCCTTCATTTTCTGCACCTCTTCGAGAGCCACGACGCGGAGCGGGGACATGAGGGGGAACTCCTGGCAGAGGGCATTGATTGCGGCGGCTTTGACATCTTTTGCCCCGACGATCCTCGAGTAGTTGAAGTCGCTGAGGGAGGGATCGAGAAGCCTGGCCTTGAGATGGCGCTGGGCTTCCCTCAGCAGAAACTCGTCAGCGCCTTCAAGGTAATAAAGGTGGGAGCCTTTTTTCTCTTTCCCTTCAAGAAGCTGTCCGAAACTGAGCGCTGCTCCTGCTGTATTCATATGGTTCCCGCGATCGCCCTGCAGACCCCGGTTCACCGGGAGTTTCCGGCCATGAGAGCCTCGCGGAGGTTCCTTTCAAAAGGCTTTTCAATGATGCCCCTGTCGGTGACGATGGCGGCAATCAAGTCATGGGGAGTCACATCAAAGGCGGGGTTGGCCGCTCTCGCTCCCGGCGGTGCGACGGTGACGCCGCCGAAAGAGGTCACTTCCTCGCTGCTGCGCTCCTCGATGCGTATCTCGTCGCCTGTGGCGATGGAGAGGTCCACCGTTGAATAGGGCGCTGCGATATAGAAGGGAATATGATGGGCCTGGGAGAGGAGGGCCACCGTGTAAGTGCCTATCTTGTTGGCCGCGTCGCCGTTTGCGGCTATCCTGTCGGCGCCGGTGATGGCAAGAGATATCTTCCCCTTGCGCATGAAGTGGCCCGCCATGTTGTCGCTGATAAGGGTGAAGGGGATCCCGTCCTGGGTGAGCTCCCAGGCAGTGAGACGGGCGCCCTGGAGGAGTGGCCTTGTCTCATCCACATAGACATGGATCTTTTTCCCCCTCTTCACTGCAGTTCTGATGGCGCCGAGGGCCGTTCCTATCCCGGCCGTGGCGAGGCTCCCGGTATTACAGTGCGTGAGTACTCCTGCCCCGTCGGGGATAAGAGCCTCTCCCGCCTCCCCGATCCTTCTGCAAAGCTCCTCATCTTCATGCCATATGGCCAGCGCTTCGGCAAGAAGGGCCTTTTTAATGAGCTCCGGCCCTCCCGGAGCCTTTTCAGCGCACTGCATCATCCTGTCAAGGGCCCACATGAGGTTGACTGCCGTCGGCCTCGTGGAGCGTAGTGCCTGCTGGGCTTCGCCGAGCGCGGCAAGAAAGGCTTCAAGGGAGTCTTCCCTTATTTCCCTGGCTGCCATCACGAGCGCCATCGAGGCAGTGACTCCTATCAGGGGAGCCCCCCTCACGGCGAGTGTCTTTATGGCTTCCATGACATGGCGGTAGTCGGTAAGGACGAGGTACTCCTCGGTGAGGGGGAGCTTCCGCTGGTCCAGGATATGGAGTTCTTTGTCATTCCATATGAGCTGTTTCATTATTTGGAGCCAGCCTCCAGTTTGTTGACTTTTTTAAACTCGGCTTCACTGAGGTCCTTCAGATTCATTGCGTTATAAATTCCTCCCAGGAGGTTGTGCACGTTGGGGTCATTGGGTCTTTTCGCGACGAGCTCCTGTGCTTTTGCGAGGGCCTTGTTATAAAGAAGGCGATTCAAATAGAGCGAGATGAGGGTCACATAAGGGGAGAGATTTCCGGGATTCTTTTCATAGAGCTGTTTCGCCTGTTCTTCGGCTTTCCTGAGCTCGGTAAGGAATTCGCTATTGATGATATGGAAGAAAAGGGGTTCGGTCATCCCTTTGGATTCATCCCAGATCGGGGAGTTGGAAAGCTTCCATTCATAATGGTGGCCATACACGAGATCTCCCCATTCACGGGGAAAGGGTACTTTTCCCTGTTCCCTTATTATGACTCCGGGAAATTTAGTGGCGCTCTCCATGTCATGGAGCAGCAGGAATTTGTAGGCTGTTCCCTTGTCAAAAGAATTCCATCGGAAAGTGGGCTGCAGCGTGTCAATGTATTCTTCGTTGACCGGTGAGAGTGGCGAGAGCTCGGCGATGTCAAAGGAAGGGCCTGTTCTTGTCCTGAGGGCTCCCGCGCTTGCAAGCGATACCTCCTGGGGTATCAGGCCCACGGGGTTCTTGTCAGGCTTTGGAGGAGCGATGGCAGTTCCTTTTATAATCTTAAGGCTGTTTTCCTGGACCACCACATAGAATTCTCCAGTGACAGTCTCTGTGTGGCCGTCTTTGGAAAAAGTGACGGTGAGGCGCGTCTGCTTGCCTCCCGAGAGCTTCGCGCCGGGGGGAAGCAAGTCCAGAAGCCTCGCTTTTTCTGCTCTTTGCTGCTTTGTGAGGGTGACTTTCCCCTTGAGATCGGTAATGATCCCTGCGTTGGCTCCGTAGCAGGCGGCTGCTTTTTCTCCCATCAGGGCCAGAAAAGCGAGCAGGGAAATGCACAGGAAGTGCACGAGAGTCTTTCTAAGGCTGATTTTCTTCATTCTTTCCTCCTATAACTGGTCTTTTTACCTCAAATACGGTAAGCAGCTTCTTTTTCCCTTTCACCTCCTGGGGCGGGAAGGGAACATACGCCACATTCTCGACTTTTCCATTCACCTCGCTGTAGGTTTCCTCACTGATCAGGATGAAGGTGCCCAGTTTCTTGTTGAGGCCTTCTATTCGTGACGTGAGGTTCACATTGTCGCCGACGGCCGCGTACTCGGTGCGGTCCTCTGATCCCACGTTTCCCGCCACCACCTCGCCGGTGTGGATGCCGATCTTGACCTCGTAGAACCCTGCCTTGCCTGTGGGGGCGGCGGCCTTCATCTCGTTGAGGCGATCCACCATCTCAAGGGCGGTGTTCACGGCCCTCACCGCCTGGTCATCCTGGTCAACGGGCGCGCCGTAGATGACCATGATCTCGTCGCCGACAAACTGCTTGATGGTGCCGTTGTACTTCATAATGATGGCGTTCATCTCCTTGAAGTAGCTGTTAAGGCAGCCGATAAGCTCTTCTGGGGTGAGGCCTTCCGAGGTGGGCGTGAAATTGTTGATGTCTGAGAAGAGAATGGTCACTTTTCTGCGCGAGCCCCCAAGCGCGAGGAGCTTCGGGTTGCCGGTGATGGCCTCCATCACGTTCTTCGACACATAGCGCCCGAAGATTTTCCTGAGCTTTTCTCTCTCACGCTCTTCGGTATAATACCGGTAAAGGGAGAGGGCCGCAAAGTTCGGGATGATGATGAAGGCGGCGAGGGTGTCCACCCAGATGCTTCTGAAAAAAAAGAGCCCGAAGGTGATCGCGATATAAGTCACCATGAGGAGCCCGTTCAGAATAACTGCCACCAGCGGCCTCGTGCGGGCTGCCATAAGGCTTGAGAGGAGGCAGAGAAAAACAAAAATGAGGCACCTGTAAGCCGGGGGGGTGAGGGTGAGGAAGTCCTGCTGAAGGATGGTGCTCAACGTGTGTCCGTGGATCTCAATGCCGGGCAGTTTCAGTAAATCGCCACTGGCATCAATATAGGGACTTTTATGCATGTCTCCCATGGCAAGGCTCGTGCAACCTATAAGCACGATTCTGCCCTCGAAATTCTCTTTGAAGAACTCAGCGTCATTATTGCTGGCCTTTTTCAGGACATCAATGAATGAATAGGCAATGGTCTTGTCATTCTGATAATCGACGGGTCGCCGGTAGTTAATCCAGAGCCTCTGGCCGCTGTCAAGCGGGAGGCCTAGCTTCCCTATTGAGGCACCGTCACTTTTCATTTCAAGAGAACTCCCGCTGAATTTCTCAAGGATACGCACGGCAAAACTATAGAGCGTTTCGCTGTTTTCCTCAGATACGTCCGCTGAAGAGCTCTTATTCCCTTCAGTTCTTTCTTCGTTGGCATGGGGCTTCCATAAAAATGAGAACTGATTGAAAATGACCACGCCATCGGGAAATGTCGGCAAAGTGACAACTCCCCATGTTTCTCTTCCTGAAGCAAGAGCTATGAGATCGATTGGACGGACAATTTCTTTGCCTGAAAGGACCTGACAGGGCAGGATGATCTTTTTCTTCTCCATGAGAAGCATGGCAAGCTCGTTGTCTTTCTTGCTTATGGGGAGCTCCGGCAGTAAGTCATCACGCCACTCATCAAAAGTAAAGCCCTTTTTCAAGTACTCCTTTGCCGCATCAAAGGCCTTTTCATCGAGAATCTGCTGCAGTGATTCCTCAATGGAGAGGCCTTGATACACGTCAAAGCCGATAACCCTGGCGCCGCCTTCAAGAAGCATGCTGAAAACAGGCACATAGTACTTGTTCCAGTAGATAAGGGGCAGCCTATCATTGTCAAGGCTCCTGTCGTCTATTGCTATGATGGCGATACGGTCATCGAGCGGGAGAGGGTAGTTTTTATTCTCAGCCCTCCATTCAAATCGATTGTAGAGGAGCTGCCGCTCATAGTGGTCATAAATCCCGGCTATATCGAAGTAATGCCCTATTTTCAGTGTCGTCAGCCAGTATCCAAGAAAACCTATCATGACGCCCAGGAGCAGAAAAGGAAGAAGAGGCCTTCTGACGGTCTTTGGAGTTTTCCCTGGAGCCATTGAAACCTTCCGGTGTGAAGCCTTTTCTCTCTCTTTTTGATAATTCTCCATGGCAACTCTTTCACCTTCACCGGCAAGCTCATGGAGGAAATCGGCAATGCTGGGAGAAATTATCTCCACAGGGGGGACTCTTATGTATGCCAGAAAAAGCCTGGTGCTGAGAGCGAAATACCTTCTGGTTTAATTTACGTGGTTTTTCCTGTATAATAGTACTGAGTTTTATCCCGGCGGGAGCCTGCCGCCGGGGGGAAGCTGTATCAAAGAGCATGGTGAGGAGTTGATAGAATGGCTGAGAAGGCGAGTTATTCTCTCCAGAAATACTCGACCCTCGTAAAGCTGAATCCCGATGACCCCGAGGCCCATTTCGGCCTCGCAATGGCCTTCGAGGAGGCTAACGATTTCAACGAGGCATACAAGGGCTATGAGCAGTGCATCAGGCTCAACACCCGCCATGCCAGGGCCCGCCTCCATATGGGCTTCCTTTTCGCCAGGCAGGATGAGCTTGCCCGCGCCCTTGACGAGTGGCAGAAGGCCTTTGATATTGATCCCACCGTTATCAACTGGATCAAGGATCCCTCCTTTGCCATTTATTACAAGAAGCGCATCGAGGAATCGCTCAGCCAGTTCCAGCGTCCTATCATGATAAGCCCCGATAATGCCTATGCCCACTACCAGCTCGGCCTTGCCTACAAGTTCTTTGACAGGCCCGAGCTCTCGCTGCAGAGCCTCAAAAAGGCCGTCGATATCAACCCGAAGCTGTGGGAAGCCTATGTGAAGGCCGGCGATGTCTATTCCGCCCTCGGGCAGAACAAGTATTCGATCATGCAGTATAAGAGTGCCATCAATGTAAACCCCAAATATGCCGATGCCTACCTGAACCTCGGAATCACTTATGAAAAAGAGAACATGATTGCCCTGGCAGTGCAACAGTATGAACGGGCTCTTGAGCTGGATGCCGATAACTACAAGATATACTACGGGCTGGGGAGGGTATATTTCAAGCAGGGAAACAATAAGCTGGCCATCAAGGCCTTCCAGAAGTCCATTGATTACGACAAGTCAAACCCTGAAGTGCATTTTTCGCTTGCCAAGGCCTGTGAGGCGATTTACCGTCCTGATTTTGCCATTATGGAATACGAGAGGGCAATCGAATGCGATCCGAAATACGCTGAGGCCTATTACCAGCTCGGCTCCCTCTGCCTGCAGATGGGGGACACAAAAAAGGCCATAGACAGTCTTGAAAACGCCCTCAAGATCAACCCTGCCGATGCCTATGCCCATTACCAGCTGGGCACTGCCTATTTCAGGGTCAATAATTATGAGCGGGCTATCAATCATTTCTACCATGCCGCCGCCCTCAACCCGAAGGATGCCTTCGCCTTTTACAATCTGGGTCTCTCATATATCCAGACCGGCAATTATCCCAAAGCCATTGAGGAGCTCAGGAAGGCGCTTGAGCTGTCACCTTCCGAGGCGTCATACTACCAGCAGCTTTCCCTTGCCTACTCCAGGCAGAACATGATGAAAGAGGCCATTGAGAACCTCAACAAAGCCATCGACCTCAAGCCGAGCGAGATGGCGACCCATCTTGAACTGGCCCTCATTTACAAGAAGGTTGACCGCTTTGATGACGCAATTGTTGAGCTCCGCAAGGTCCTGGAGATAGATCCCCGTTCTGTCGATGCTCATTATGAGCTGGGAATGTCTTTCATTGATATCAAGGAAAGCGATTTCGCGTACGAGGAGTTTCAGAAGGCCATCAGTACCCAGCCCGATCATGCTCCTTCGCTCCATGGTCTCGGAGTGGTCTTTGCCCACTTCCGGAACCAGATGAAGGAGGCCCTTGAATATTTCACCCAGGCAGTGAAGGCCAACCCCCAGTATGCGCCAGCCTTCTGTGACATGGGTGATGCCCTTATCGCCATGAATGATAACAAGGAAGCCCTCGTCCATTATGAGAAGGCTTTCGAACTCTCACCCGATGATCTGCAGATGAAGATGAAATATGCTTCGGCGCTTATGAAGTCAGGCAAAGTGGAAAAAGGTACGGGGCTTTTTGCTGCCGTTATCAATGAAAATCCCGATGATGCCCATGCACGCTATATGTTTGCAAAGGCCTATGAAGATGTGAATGAGATAAACCGGGCAATTGAGCAGTACCAGAGGGCCTCGGCGCTTTCACCTGAAGAGGTTGATTATCACCTTGCCCTGGCAAAGCTCTATCAGAGGCTGCAGAAAGTCGATCTTGCAAAGCAGGAATACTACAATATCATCAGGATTGCCCCTGATCATGAAGAGGCCCAGGAGGCGCTGGCGGAGCTCTTTGGCGAGAAGCGTGTCGCACCCAAGCCCGTTAAGCCCATGGAAGCTGTTTCCGCCGAAGCGCCTGTCGCGATCCACGGAGAAGGGCATGGTGCGGATCTCAGGGAAAAAATACCTGCCGACGCCAGGGTCGCCCTTCCGGATGGCCTTATGCCGGGGCTTAATGAGGGAATGTTCCTCCCCTCTTTTGACGATCGGGATTTTATATCGAGCCCTCCCGACCTTTCCCTCGAGCTCGGGCTCACCGCCGAAGCAGGCTCCCCCTCCCTCAAGGAAGAGCCTCCCGTACGGGCTGCCGCACCAGAGGCCCCTCCTGCTCCTCCCCCAAAGGCCGAGCCCCAGCCTGAGCCTCAGGCCGAACCACAAGCCGAGAAGGAACCTCCCCCTGTGCAGGCAAAGGAGGAAGCCCTCCCCGAGCCGGTCACTTTTGTGGAGCCGCCCAAAGTGAAGGAGGAGCCTTTGAAGCCTGAGCCTGTAGTGGAGCCGCCCGAGGTAAAAGAGGAGCCTTTGAAGCCTGAGCCTGTAGTGGAGCCGCCCAAGGTAAAAGAGGAGCCTTTGAAGCCTGAGCCTGTAGTGGAGCCGCCCGAGGTAAAGGAGGAGCCTTTGAAGCCTGAGCCTGTGGTGGAGCCGCCCGAGGCAAAGGAGGAGCCTTTGAAGCCTGAGCCTGTGGTGGAGCCGCCCGAGGTAAAGGAGGAGCCTTCAAGACCCGAGCCTTTTGTAGAGCCCCGGAAAGAAGCACCTGTCAAAAGTGCTGAGGCGCCCCTGCCGGAGCGCCCCAAGGCGGCAGAACCTGTCAAGGAGGAGATTGATCCCCTGCTGCTCAGCGCGGAAGAATGTCTGGATATACCTATCCTTCCTGACATAGAAATGCTCCTCAAGAAAGAGGCGGAACAGGAGGAAGCAAAAGCGAGGCAGGCAATGGAGGAGGCCGCAAAACCCGAGCCCTTTGTGGAGCCACCCAAGGCAAAAGAGGAGCCTGTAAAGGAGAAGGCCTCGGCACTGCCGGAAGGAATCGTCCTCCCGGAGGGTTTTGATGACATCGATCTCGAGGTGCTCTCCGGGGAGCAGGAAAAGGCTGCAGTGAAGCCGGAGCCAGCGCCCGTGGAGCAGGAACCAGAGGCTCCAAAGCTTCCCGAGGCCATATCCCCCTTTGAAAAAGGGAGAAAGCTCTTCGAGGAAGGCAGCTTCGATGCTGCAGCATCACAATTCAGTAAGATAATGAAGCATGAGCCTCAGAATTACAGGGCTTTCTATTACCTCGGTCTCATTGAAAAGGAAAAGAGCGGTGCCCCTTCAGCACAGGAGCTTTTCTCCAAGGCTTTCGACCTGGCGACTGCCCAGGGAGACGATGAATATGTCCTGCTGGCACTCGCAGAGAAGGACGCCCTGAGAGAAGAAGCCGCACCGCCGTCTGAGCTTGAGAGTCCGAAGGTTCCGGGGGAAGAAGAGAAAGCTCCCGAGGCTGCTGCGGACAAGACCGAACCGGCAGAGCCCGATGAAGTTCTTCCCTTCTTTGCTGATGATGATATTCTTGAGCTCATTGCCGAGGTGCCAAGCGCTGATGATGAGGCTGAAAAGCAGCCCCCTTCTTCCCGGCACGAAGGCCCTTCAGGCCCCTCTGAGGCGCCCCTCCCTCCCGTGTTCAGCGAGGAGTATTCCTTTGAGAAGGAGGTGGCCTCGTTTTTTGATGAAGAGCTTCTCAAAGGCATTTCCACTCATGAGGAGGAGCCAGGGAAGGAGAGTGTCAAGAGCGAGCCTGCGGTTCCCCGGGAGAGCGAAGAGGTCTTCTCCTATGAGAAGGAGCAGGCGGTAAAACAGGAGTTCCAGGCGGGACTGGAGGCGCTTGTCAAGAAAAATTACCCCAAGGCCCGGGAGCATTTCAGGAAGGTGCTTGACGAAGAGGGATCCCACATAAAAGCGCTGGAGAAACTTGCCGAAGTGGAAGTGCTCCTTGAGAATCCCGCCGCCGCTATTGAGCATATTGAGAGCATTCTTGCCAGTGCTCCGTCGCAGACCCATTATTATTGCCGCCTCCTCCCCCTCTACCACAGGACAGGCAATAGTGAGGGGGTAGAAAAGGCTGCTGCAGCAATCCTTGAGCTTCCCGCAGATAACCCGGAGAGACTCAAGCAGACTGTGCCGGCTCTCCTTGAAGCCAGCCTTGTCAGGCAGGCCGTTGATGAATACAAGCGCTATATCTCGGCCTATCCTCAGAAGGCAGATTTCCCCCTTGCCCTTGCCAGGCTCTATGAACAGCACGAAAAGCATTCTCTTGCAGCGGTGCAGTACCAGAAGGTCCTCCACCAGAAGAAGACCCCCGAGGTGTTTGTCAATCTGGCTGACAGCTATCACAGGATGCAGAAGTTTGATGCCGAAAAAAGAATGCTTGAGGAGGCCCTGGGCATCGATCAGAAGCATATTGAGGCAAGGGTGCGCATGGTTGCCCTCATTGACAGGAAGGATGATAAAGAGGCTGAGTTCAAGAAGGTGAGGGAGCTCATCGGTGAGAAAGATCTTGCCGGTGACCTCAAGGAGCGGATCGTGCTGATAGAGAAAGAGCTTGGGACAGGCCCTGAAACCCTGCCGCACCCGGAGAAGGAGCAGGCAGAAGAGCCTGTCAGTGAATCGCCCCGGGAAGAAATACTGTTCCCGGGAGACGAAGAGAGTGCCCCCCCCTCACCGCGCCCGGCGGAGAGAAGACAAGCAGGCAAAGCAGGTGACGAGAGCGCCCTGCTGCAGGAAGCAGCAGAGGAGACGCCGGTGTTTGAGATACCAATGCTGCTGGAAATCGCTGATGAGATCTTCTCTGATGGAGAAGCTGCTGATGATACCGCCGATGAATCCGACGAAGCCTCTGGAGGCGATGATGATGACAGCGATGCCCGGAGGAGGAGAAGGCGGAAAAAGAAGCGCCGCCTCTGAGAAGGGCCTTACCGGGTCCCTCCTTGCCGCAATTCTTCTTGCTCTTTTTATTGTCCTGGCTTCCTCGGCTGCCCGGGGCGAGATACTCTCCCTCTCCGTTGACGATCGTCCTCTCAAGACAGAATATATCGTGGTGGTTGACGAGATATTTGTCCCTGCGCAGGAGCTTGTAAGAGTCTACAGAAGAGAGGATCTCTCGTGGGATCCCAGCACCCTGTGGGTGAAGATCGGAGAGAAGGAGCTTCCCCAGAAAGGTCTTGAATACCAGGGGATGGTCTATCTTCCCCTGAAGGCCCTCGCAAGAGAGCTGGGCTACAAGATTGAGTTTGACCAGAGCCGCAACAAGCTGAATATAAACACTTTTGACGTGGCCCCTCCTGCTGCGGAAGCCGGCAAGGAAACGGGCAGGGCCGGTGACAGGCCTGCAGAAGGCACAAGGAAGAGGAAAGGGGTGGTGATATCACTTTTCCTGGAGGATGCCGTCACCAATGTGCTGAAACAGGTCACCTTGCTCAGGATATATGCAGATGTGAAGAATGAGAGGGGCAGGCCGGCGGAAAACATAGAGGCTCACTGTATATTCCGCTACCCGAAGGGCGAAGTCTACAAGGATGATGTAGTTTCAATCGATCGGCTCGCGCCAGGTGAGAGCCGGCGCGTCATCTTCTTTACCAACAACCCCCCGTCAGTCGAAAAGCTGGAATACGAACTCTCGGTGCAGATCAAAAAGAAGGTGCAGAAATAATCAGGCCACATCCTTTGCCGAGGGAAGATAGTTTTCAGCTGTTTTGTATCCCGCTTCGGCGGCCTTCCTGTTGATATCCTCAGTTCCTGTCGGTGCGCGGAAGCCGATTGACGTGAGTATCGATGTGATCCCCACAACGCCGGTAATGCGTGCAACGAGCCCCAGGGCCACTATTGAGACAGTAAAGGCCTTCCCTGTTGTTTCAACGGCAATCTGGGTGAGGGGTACATGGAGTATTCTGCGGTCCTCGCCGGGCAGGGGCACCGTGGAGTCGAGGACGATAAGGCCGTCTGGCTTTACCCTGTTCATTGAGGAGGCGAGGGCTTCCTTGGAGAGGGCCACAAGCACATCGGCTTTCTGGATCTTGGGATAGTCGATCTCATTGGTGCTTATGATTATCTCCGACTTGCTTGCGCCCCCCCGGGCGAGGGGTGCATATGATTCTATCTGCACGGCGTGCTTTTTTTCCCCAATGGCTGCCGAATCCCCGAGAATGAGGCCCGCCAGCAGAAGTCCCTGGCCGCCGATACCTGCCAGTATTATCTCGCATCGTTCCATATCAGTCTCCTTACCACCTGTCCATAAAAGCCATGAGGCGTCACGATATCTTTCTGTATTTCTTCTGGCGCCGTGCTCTCACGATCACATTCTGGTACTCTTCAATGAAACCCTTTACGTCCTTGTCAACAAAGATTCCTCTTTTCAGCTTTCCTGAAGCATCGGCTCCCTCGCCTTCACCGGTGGCAATCGTGGTATTGTCCTTAAACCATGTAAGCATATCAATGGGGCTTTTAATGTTATTCATTCTCCCGAAGTAGGTGTGGCAGTTGCTCATGACCTCCACGACGGAAAAGCCCTTTTTCTCAATGGCCTTTTCAATGTATTTTCCCATCTCCATCACGTGGTACACCGTGCTGCGGGCCACGAAGGCCGCCCCGGCAACCTCGGCGATCTTGGAGATGTCGAAGGGCTGATCTATGTTCCCGTAAGTTGAGGTGGTCGAGAAGCACGCCGTCGGAGTGGCCGGTGAGTATTGTCCCCCCGTCATCCCGTATATCCTGTTATTGATGACAATGGCAGTGAGCTCTATGTTTCTCCGCGCCGTGTGGATGAAATGGTTGCCGCCGATGGCAAGGCCGTCGCCATCACCCAGGATTACTATCACTTCCATCTCCGGGCGGGCGAGCTTGAGGCCCGTGGCGTAGGAGAGAGCTCTCCCATGGGTGGTGTGGATGGTGTGAAAATCAAGATAAACCGGCATTCTCCCTGAGCAGCCGATTCCTGACACCATCGCCACATAGTCCTTGTTCAGGCCCAGGCTGTGCACCGCCCTGATGATTGACCCCAGGACCACTCCAATGCCGCATCCCGGGCACCACACTGTGGGAAATTTCTTGTTGCTTCTCAGGAAGTCCACAATGGTCGGTGAATTTCTCTCTCTCATTTATTCATAACCTCCAGTATCGCTTCGGGCTCAATCATGTGGCAGTCGTACCTGTTGACTTTCCTGATGGGCACCGACCTTCCGGTAATTCTCTCTATCTCAAGCACCATCTGCCCCCTGTTCATCTCAGGGACCACAATAAGCTTCTTGCCGGCAGCGTGTTCAAGGATAACCTTTTCGTTAAGGGGCCAGAGGGTGATAAGCTGCAGGAGCCCCGCCTTGATGCCCCTTTCCCTGGCCATTGCCATGGCCCTTCTTGAAGCTCTTGCAGAGATGCCGTAAGAGATGAGCAGGACTTCAGCATCGTCGGTGTGGTAGGTCCGGTAAAGGAAGATATCCTCAATGTTCTGTTCGAATTTGCGGAAGACCCTCTCGAACCATTCGTTTATCTCATCTGCCTTTGACGTGGGGAATCCGTCGTAGTCATGGAGAAGGCCTGTCACGTGGAAGCGGTAGCCAGTCCCGAATTTCGCCAGCGCCGGGACGCCGTCGTGGTCAGTGTCCCTGTAGGGGGAATAAGTGGCGGGGCGCTCATCGGGCACTTTCCTGTTGACGATGGTGAGATATTCTCGCGGGGGAAGAAGTATTTTCTCCCTCATGTGACCCACTACCTCATCTGAGAGGAGAATGACAGGCGTGCGGTATTTTTCTGCGAAATTAAAGGCCAGGACGGTAAGCTCGAAAGCTTCCTTCACGGAGGAAGGGGTAAGTACCAGGATGGGATGATCGCCATGGGAGCCCCATCGTGCCTGCATGACGTCGCCCTGCGCGGGGCTCGAGGGTGCACCAGTGCTAGGACCCAGGCGCTGCACATTGACAATGACTGTGGGAACTTCAGTCATTACGGCATATCCGATGTTTTCCTGCATCAGGGAGAATCCCGGTCCGCTTGTGGCAGTCATGGTCTTGGCGCCTCCCAGTGAAGCACCGATACAGGAGGCGATGCTCGCGATCTCGTCTTCCATCTGGATGAATACCTTGCCGTCCTGGGGGAGGCGGCGTGAAAGAATCTCCGCTATTTCAGATGACGGCGTGATGGGGTAGCCTCCGTAAAAGTCAAGGCCCGCCATGAGAGCCCCCTCGACACATGCCTCGTTGCCCTGAAGAAACCTCGGGAAATAGTCAATCTCTCTCAGGTCGTTGTTTCTGTCGTTTATTACCCAGGAAGTGCCGTAACAAGGTAAGAGAACTTCTTTCATGGTGTGCCTACTTTCTTGTCTGCAGGAGGGTGATGGCAAAATCGGGGCAGCGGTATTCGCAGAGGTTGCAGCGCCTGCATTTGTCCGGGCTGGGAACGGCGGGATAGCCGTCTTCACCCCATTCAAAGGCCTTATGAGGGCAGAGCCCCACGCAGATTCCGCATTTTTTGCACCACCCCTTGAAAACGAAAAGAGGTGCATCAGGATTGACAAGCTTGTTTTCCAGAATGTTCTTTACTTCCTTAGGAGTAGCTTCTCCGGCAGTTTCATTGTCTCCCATGGTCAGGGTTCCCTCTCTTAGAGTGTTTTATAACTTCTCCGGCCTTCTTCATAGAGATTCCCGCCGTAGGTGTCAAGAACCACCACGGCAGGAAAGTCGCTGACACGTATAAGCCTCAGGGCTTCCGCCCCGAGGTCTTCATAGGCGAGAATATTCACTTCCTTGATCTTTTTTGACAAAAGTGCCCCTATCCCTCCTATCGCCGAAAAATAGATGGCTTGATAAGAGACAAGCGCTTCCTTTACCTCTTTTGAGCGCTCTCCCTTTCCAATCAGTCCCCGCACTCCCTCCGCAAGGAGCCGCGGAGTGTAGAAATCCATTCTCCCTGAAGTGGTGGGGCCTGCAGCACCAATCACCTGCCCGGGGCGCGCTGGTGAGGGGCCCATGTAATAAATGGTCTGATCTTTCAATGAGACAGGAAGCTTTTCCTTTTTCTCAAGCGCTTCGTAGAGCCGTTTGTGGGCGGTATCGCGGGCCACAAGGAGCTCTCCCTCAAGAGTCACGTTCATACCCGCTCTGAGTGCCTTGACGGCTTCCAGGGTAAGGGGAAGGGTAAGACGGGTGGAAGGATTTTTCATTTTGCACCTCTCTATAAAACTACTTCGGCGTGCCGCGCGCTGTGGCACTGCAGGTTGATTGCCACAGGGAGGCTGGCAATATGGCATGGAAAGGTCTCTATATGGACTGCGAGAGCCGTGACAATGCCTCCAAATCCCTGAGGCCCTATCCCAAGACTGTTAACAAGAGTCAGCAGCTCCTTTTCCAATGCTCCATAAGCCTCTTCGGGATGTGATGGTCCAATGGGACGCAGCAGCGCCTTTTTCGCGAGGACCATTGCCTTATCGGCAGTTCCGCCTATCCCTATGCCAACAATGATTGGTGGGCAGGGATTTGATCCGGCTCTCTCCACAGTCTCCCTCACGAATGCTTTTACTCCCTCAACACCCTGGGCTGGTTTCAGCATGGCGAGGGCACTCATGTTTTCGCTGCCTCCCCCTTTGGGCGCCAGGACGATCTTGAGCCTGTCACCGGGAACCACGTCAATATGTACCACCGGCGGGGTGTTGTCGGTGGTGTTTTTTCTCCCAAAAAGTGGATCGCTCACAATTGATTTCCTGAGATATCCCTCGGTATAGCCCTTCGCTATACCCTCGTTGAGGGCTTCAGTGAGGGAGCCGCCGACAATGTGAAGTTCCTGCCCCAGTTCAAGGAAAAGGACGGCAAATCCGCAGTCCTGGCAGAGAGGGATCTTTTCCTCCCTGCTTATTACTATGTTTTCGTTGATGAGCTCGAGTGCCTCTTTGCCTGCGGGCGATTTTTCAGTGTCCAGGGCGGTCTTAAGGCTCTTCTCCACGTCGGGTGGAAGTTCCAGGCAGGCAGGCTCGCATAGCGAGGCGACGGCCCTTGCGATTTCATCTCTGTGAAGCTCTCTCATAGGGCTTTTTCTCCTTTATTTCCGTGGTTTTGTGATGGATATCTCTTCCACCTTCTTGCCGGTAATTTTGAAACTGATGCCTTTTTCAGGATAGGAATAGTAGGAGCCTGCCACGGCGGGCTGGCCATACAGGGTTTTCACTTCTTGTTCCAGTGAGCCCACCTGGAGCCCCTCGGGAGTTCTGTAAAGGGAGGTCATTATGGTGACGCTGTCGATTCTGCTCCGGAATGTGATGATAAGGACCCCTTTCCTGCTGGCAAAGAGGTGCATCACGCTTCCCCGGGGAATGAGAAGCTTTATCGAGGAGTCACTGGGTCCCCATACCCTCTCGACTATCGAATAAGGAGAATCCAGAGTGAGATGCCCCGCGCGCTGCCCTGCTATTATCAAGCCGTCACCTCTCAGCGAGTCATTTTCAAGCTTGAAGATATAGATGGAGGTGATCTGTTCCTTTTCGACAATAAATGCGATGCCTTTCAGGGGGTACACCAGCGATGAGCCTGAGGTGTGGCGGTCTTTTGTGCCATACCGCGCCTCCATTTCCTGCAGCGAGCTTCCCACGCGTATCCCTTCAAGAGTGGGGTAGCTACGGTCATTGACTATTATCCCGCTGATTTTGCTGCTCTCAACGCAGAGGACAAGGTTCTGCTCATTGAAATAATAACCCTTCGAGCTGCTGAGAGGAGTGGCCTGCTCCGTCTCTGTGGGATTTCCCAGTATCTTGATGCACTCTTCGATAGTGGAATCAAGCCTGAGAGGCCCTACGCTCTTCCCCGGCACGATAAGGCGGTTTTCGGCCGGGCAGGCCGGAACTCCCATGACCATGAAGAGCATGACAAGCCCCCAGAGTGCCAGGGGGCACGAAGAGAGTGCTTTTTCCGCAGAAGTCCTCAAGCGGGAAGTCCTCCCTGCAAGGGCGGGTTCTTGTCGCCCTGCTGGTATTTCAGGGCAAAACGCATGTATTTCTCTGCCCAGTAACGGTTCTTTTCCTGCTCTTCCCCTGTGAGCTCCCTGAAGGGTTTTGCAGGGATTCCCTTATAGAGCCAGCCGCTCTCGAGCACTTTCCCCTCGGGCACAAGGGAGCCTGCGGCAATGATAGTGTTTTTTCTTACCACGGCGCCGTTCAGAATGATCGCCCCTATCCCAATAAGGCACATGTCCTCAATGGTGCACCCATGGAGACGGGCTCCGTGGCCTACGGTGACGTAATCACCGATTTCAACGGAATATTCATCGGCACCGTGCATTATGGTGCCGTCCTGGATATTCGTGAAGGATCCGATTTTTATGTAATTGACATCGCCGCGGGCAACGCAGTGAAACCAGATGCTTGAACCGGGGCCGACCTCAACGGCTCCGATGACTGCCGCCGTAGGGGCAATCCATGCATCCTTATGGACCTGAGGTGATTTCTCTTCAAAGGGGTACAGCACTGAATCCTCCTAGGACTGGTTTTCCTCACAGAGCTCGATGAGTATGCCGCCAGTGCTCTTGGGATGGGCAAAGGCGGTTTGTTTCCCTCCGAAGCCAGTTCGGGGGGATTCGTCAATCAGCCGGAATCCTTTCTCCTTGAGCCTCTCGAGCTCACCGGTGATGCCGTCGGTGGTAAAGGCAATATGATGGACGGCCGTTCCATGCTTTTCCATGAACTTCTTGATAGGGCTCTCAGGCCCCAGTGGTTCCATAAACTCAAGGTGGGTGCCTCCCACCATGAAGCTTGCCACTTTTACGCCCTGCTCTTCTATTGTCTCCTCGTGGACCGGGGATAGAGGGAGCAATTTCCTGTAAAGCTCCCTTATCTCCTGCACGTTGTTCGTGGCGATTCCCAGGTGATTGATACCGGTTATCATGGTGTGATCTCCTTTACCGCGGAATTTCCAAGGGCATGCGGCAGTGATTGTCTCAGGATATCAAAGATTGCGCCGATGAAGGCACAGGCTCTGTAAAGCGGGAATTCGCCATTCCTTTCTCCACAGGGCCATTTTTTCCTTCTTTCGGCTTTTCCTGCCATGAAAATGTCTCTGAAGGGAATAAAACATGGCCGGCCATGCTATATCAAGTAAGAAGCCCCGGAAGCCCTACGTTTTCATCGGATGGAGGGTCTTGCGGGCCATTTTGGCTACTATGAGGAGGGAATTATGACAGGTGGGAAGCGCTTTCTTGAGGCACAGAGGTTTTTTATCATGGCGGTGCTTGTAATGCTCATAGGATCGGGGAGTGCGGTGACGGCCAAGGAATATGGCTCCTCAAATCCTCTCAGAGAAGTCCTCAAGTCTTTCTCGCTTGGAGAGCCCATGAAGAAAGGGAACATTGCCCTCTACCCGGTGATAAGGCAGCAGCCCTCCCGCATGGATGAGACCCTTGTGACGCTTGATGAGGCAATGGAAAAGGGGTGGCTTGCCGTGACGGAGCTCAAACCCGAAGATGTGAACAAGATTATGGTGAAAAATGATTCCTCGCGGTGGGTCTTTATCATGGCGGGCGAGATTCTCACGGGCAGCAAGCAGGACAGGATACTGAAGGATGACGTGCTTATCCCTCCCCGGAGCGGCAGGATTATGGTGAATGCTTTCTGCGTGGAGGCCGACCGCTGGACGTACAAGTCCGATAAGTTCTCTTCCAACAGGACCGCGTCCAATATCGCGGTGCGCCAGGAAGCCAGGGCCTCTCAGGCGCAATCGGGGGTCTGGGAAGCGGTGGCAAAGACCCAGAGCTCCCTCGGCTACAGCTCGGGCACAAAAGCCCTCAATGAGACTTACAGGGCTCCCGCTGTCGAAAAAGGCATAGATGACCTCTATTCTGCTCTCTATGGTCTTCCCGGGAAAGAGCCCCGTGCTGTCGGTGTCGTGGTGGCCATAGGTGATGAAGTGCTCTGTGCAGACCTTTTTGGCTCTCATGAACTTCTGCGCTCCCTGTGGCCAAAGCTTCTCAAGTCATATCTGCTTGAGGCAGTAAGCCGCAGCTCTGAGTCTGCAGACGTTGCCAGGCATGAGGCACAGTCACTTCTCGACAAGGCCGCCTCTTCAGAGGCCTCCCCGTCAGATCCGCCCGGTGAGGGAAAGCTCTACACCTTTGAGGGCTCAGCAGTATCAGGGGCTGTCCTCACTTACAGAGATAAGCTTATTCACAGCGATATCTTTCCAAAGACTTCCAGGAAAAAGATAGATCATGTGAGGCCCATCCAAAGAAACTACTGATGGCTCCTGGGATTCAGGTGCTTATCTGTCGTGTCGCATGGCGCTATAAGGCGCATGAGTGCGGAAAAGCAATTATAAAGCCGTTTCGATGGCATTGCCCTACCTTTTGTCAATACCGGTGGCAGGATAATAGTGGTATTTATCGAAATTAGTGATAAGAACAGCCCTTTTAGTAAAGTGAGTTTTCTTACCGATCCCCTTTCTTGGTTTTTCGTGACCTCCAGAATTTTTGTGAAGGAGCAAGTGGCGTGGCAGATGAAAAAGTAGTGGTCCTCGGGGCATCCAATGTAGATATCAAGGGAAGAAGTATCAGCGCAGTATATACCCGGCTGAAGAATCCCGGCCGGGTGGAGATCACTGCAGGGGGAGTGGGGAGGAATATTGCGGAAAACCTCTCCAGGCTCGGCATTCATACCATCCTGCTTTCCGCAATAGGGAAAGAAGGGCTTTCTGAGATGATACTGAGGGTATCACAGGAAGCGGGCGTTGACACGTCGAGAATTCTTGTCTCAGAGGAGCTTCATTCGGGGATATTCATGGCCGTAATCAACTCCCGTGGCGAACTGGAGTCCAGCATTTCCGACATGACAATCCTCACGGAGATCACCCCTTCCTATGTGATGGCCCACAAGGAAGTATTCGATGAAGCCTCGTACATGGTGATAGATGCCGATGTTCCGGAAAATACCCTCTCTCTTTGCCTTAAGATGGCGAAGGAGAAGGGCATACCGGCCTGCGTTGAGCCTGTCTCGCCTGCCAAGGCGCAGGTGATGGTCCCCTATCTCAATGAAATGACTCTTATTACGCCGAACCGTGAGGAAGTGGAAGTGCTGGTGGGCCGCCAGATAATCAATGAGGATGACATCAAGCGTGCCGGTGATGAACTTGTGGGGCGGGGAGTCCACTTCGTCATTATCACCCTTGGTCCCGAAGGCGTTTACTGCGCCTCCCGGGATTTCAGTGATTTTGTCTCTTCAATTTCCACGGTAGTCGTGGACTCGGTGGGGGCCGGTGACGCCCTCGTGGCAGGGGTGGTAACAGCCTTTCTCAACAAGTATTCCTTTCTGGATGCCGTGAAATTCGGAATCGGAGCAGCGACGCTTACCCTTAACACCAGTTGTGCTGTCTATCCCAGGCTGACTGTTGATGCGGTGAAAGAAGTGGTGAATAAGGCGAGAGCGGGCCATCAGGTCAAATAACTCAAAGAGGCTACCATGTGAGAGGATTTTCTCAACAGGGAGATGAATCATATAGTATGGCGGTAAAGGGTCCCAAAAACGCAAGTCTTGGTGGTGAGGAAGTAAAGTCCGCAGCAGAGAGAGAGTCTGCTATACCAGCTCTTGTACTGGGGAGCGGTCAGATGGTGATGCATCCCCTCTATGGCATAGGCACCGTGGAGAAGGTAGAAGAAAAGGAAATTCTTGGAAAAGTAAACAAGTTCGCCGTTATCTCCTTTCAGAACGACAGGCTGAAGATAATGGTCAACCTTGAACAGAAGAATAACCTGATCAGAAGCCTTCTCGCCAAGGAGGAGATTCCCCGCGTTCTTGATTTTCTCAAGCACTGCAAGAGCGAGCTTCCTGCAAAGTCTTCGGAGCGATATAATATCAATCTCAAGAAGATTAAAAGCTCTGATGTCTACCAGCTTGCTGAGGTGATAAAGGACCTCACGTCCCTTTCCCGGGATAAGAAGCTCACTCCTAAAGAGATGAATATGCTCAAGCAGTCAAAAAAGATGCTGGCAATGGAATTCGGCTATGTTTCAAGTATTTCCCAGGAAGATGCCGAGATGATGGTAGAGGCAAGCTGCAAATAGCAGGTGATCACGCGGTAGATGACCTTGTCCTATGCTAAAGAGAGAAAAAGGCTGAAGCGAGGCTAATCCTATGAAAGATTCAAAAGGATTTTCATCCCGAGGCCCCGGCGGCTCCCCGGAAAAGCCCGTCATGGGAAAAGGGGGGCTGGAACAGAAGGGGTTTCTCAAGAAAAAGGTCATGGGCGCCCGCGGAGAAGCGCAGGACGATGAAGAGGCGGCAACCGCGAAGCGCATTCTCGGTGACATAGGCGAGGATCTGGAGGGAGCCCTCCAGGAGGTTGAGGAGGCTCTTGGCCAGGATCCCCGCAATGACGAGCTCCATATCAAGAAATACCAGATTTTAAAGAGAGCCGGCGACAAGGAAGCCCTGGTAAAAGCGCTGGAAGAAGCTATCGCCATTTCACAGAATCACTTTTTCGCCACGAAGCTTGCAGAGCATTGGGAGGAGCATTTCAAGTATGAGCAGGCTCTCAAGTGGAGACAGAAGGTGGCAGAGCTCAAACCGGAAGATGCCTATACCATAAAGCGCCTGGCCATTGCCTATGTGAGATCCTTCAGATTCGCCGAGGCTGAGAAGGCTTATCAAAAAGCCTTTGCGCTCCAGCCTGAAGTGGACGATCTGCTGGGGCATACCTTTTTCCAGGAGATGCAGGGCGTGGGCTTTCCCAAGGAGAAGCGCGCCGATATCGTCAAGTTCGGCATTGAAATTGCGAA
This sequence comes from Candidatus Eremiobacterota bacterium, assembly GCA_031082125.1. NCBI lineage: Bacteria > Bacillati > Vulcanimicrobiota > Vulcanimicrobiota bacterium. Next base: position 135,783 of record JAVHLM010000003.1, on the reverse strand, counting down.
AAAGGCACTTGCGCTGAGGCCGCAGAGCATTGCGATGCTGGAAGGGACGGCACGGCTTGCGAGAATAGGAAGAGAGAATGAGAGCGCCATATCATTTTTTGAAAAGCTGATCGCTCTTCGTGAAGCGAAGGAAAGCTCCGGCTTCAGGCAGTGGAAGGGAGAGCTTCTCAGGATATACGCCCGCGAGGGGCTCGACGAGAAGTGGAAAAAGCTCAACAGAGAGCTTATCGATGATTACAAGGAATTCCTGGCAAAGAATACCGCTGATAGCAATGGATGGCTCCAGCTTGCCCTTCAGCAGATACAGGGCGGCTTTTTCGAAGACTCCATAGGCTCCCTGAAGAACGCCATAGATGCTGATCCCAAGAATGTCCAGGCCCTCTATGAGCTTGGAAGGATCCTGGTGAGGCTCAACCGCTCCCAGGAGGCAATAGAGTATTACCTTTCCATCCTGCCCGGCGAAGATGACCTGGCAAGCAGGATGAAATACCACCGCGCCCTGGAGCTTTGCCTGGCAGACCTGTATTATCGCCTGGCAAGGTTTGAGGAAGCCCTCTCGCTTTACCGGAGAGAGGAAAGCTCCAATGCGCGCTACATAGGCATCGTTCTCGAGGCCAGTGGGGAAGACCAGGAGGCTCTCTCCTCCTATCACACGGCCCTTGAAATGTCACCAAGGGACGGCCGTAATTACCTGGCCCTCTCAGAGTATCATGTGAGGAGGAGCAGGTGGCAAGAGGCCGAGGAGACTGCAATCAAGGGCCTTGAGTGCCCTCATATCACCAAGGAAGCCCATGAGCAGCTCTACGTGGTCCTGGCCACTGCAAAGATGAAGACAAAAAAGATTGACGAGGCCCTCAAGGTGATGGATGAAGCCATAGAGAGCTCGCCTGAGCTTCTGAACATGGAGTTCAGGAGGATAAAGCTTCTTTTCCTTCAGGGGAAAGTGCGGGAGGCAAAAGCTGCCGGTGATGAGCTGATCGCCCGTGTCGAAAGGATGCTTAAGTGCGCCCCTTCCGCGTCAGATCTCTGGAGCCTCCTGGGAGACATGAGCTCCCTGCTGGGGCAGTTTGAAAAAGCGCGGGATGCTTATGCGCAGGCCATGAAATACAACGCCATGGACTCGGAGGCGGTGCGCGGAGAGGGTGTGCTTGCCGAGAAGTTTGGCGAATACGACAAGGCAATTGAATTGTTCAGCCGCTTCATTATGCTTGAGCCTCTCAGCCTCTCCACGCCACCCCTCAGGGAGAAGATAAAGCTCCTCAGCGAAAAGGCAAAGGCAGGCGCCTAGTTCTTGTCGAGCCCCAGGGTCATCTTCTCGTATGAATCGGCCATCTGGGCAATATAGTGGAGTATCTGCACGGCGTCGCCCACCCTTGATTCCTCGAGAGGGATTGTTTCTGTGATGATGATCTCCCCGGCATAAAGGGCGAAGGCGCCCTGGAGAAGACTGAAGTTGAGCTCCAGAAGGGAGAGGAGCTGCTTTTCAGAAAAAGCATCGGCTTTGCCGATTACGGTATAAAACCTCACCATTACCTTCCCTGATTCCTCGAACTGGTAGGCCCGCACGATCTGTTTCCTGTCCTCTTTCACCTTTAAACTCAGGTGAAGCTCTTCATTCTCAGGCTCATGCCTTACGGCGCAGGGAATAAGGGCAGCGGCTTTCTTGACAAAGGTTTCAAAATCCATGGACTGGTTCTCCTTGCATGACTTTCACTTATCGCTAAGGTTACTATTATTTTGCGATCAGTAAAGATAATCCTCTCTTGAGAAAAGGTATCTTGGTGCGTCTCCAGAAATAATCAGGAATATACTCGGGAACATAACGTGCGTCAGTATTGCGCCGGGATGAGTGAGCGGTTATGGAGCGGATAGCCATAGAGGTTCTGGGGCAGCAGGTAAAAATCCTTGAATTAAAAGAGGTTTTTGAAGGTGGCTGCCTGGTGAACCTCGCCGTGGTGGCACTCGAAGACGGCAATGAGATTGACGTGGAGGTGCAAAGCGAAGCCCCCTGGCTCTCCGTCACGCCCCCCCGTTTTTCCGTTTCGCCCCCTGTTCCCGCCATGGTCACCATCAGGGTCGAGCCATCGGGGGAGAAGCCCGGTGACATGGAGACTCTGCTTCATTTTCGCTATCGCGGAGCCAATGAAGCAGGAGACCTTCCTCTCGAGGTAAGGGCTCATTACCGCCCTTCTCCTGAGAAGGGAGCCCTTGAGGATTCCCTGGAGGAGAAGCTCCAGAAGCTTCAAAGAGTGAAGGCGGGCCTTGAGCCTTCCGGTGCCCAGGCAGCTTCCCATAATATATGCACGGAATGCGGCGCTCCCGTCCCTGATAAGAGGCCCTACTGCAGCGCATGCCGCAAAAAGAGAGTCAAGTCCCGGGATTCCCGGGGGGAATCCCCCCGCGGAGTGAGGAGGTATGCCCTTCTCGGTGCCTCCCTTCTGATTCTTGCGGCAGCCCTCATACTGGCGGGGTTTGTAAAAGGCTACAGGCCCGCAAGGCCGGAAGCTGAGGCTCCTGCTGCCACGGGAGCCCTTTCCATCACCACCGACCCGCCGGGAGCATCTGTTATTTTTCTTGACGGCCAGTATCCTATGGCCAGGACGCCCCTCGAAATCCCCTCCCTTCCCGCAGGCTCATATAAGGTGCATTTTGTCCTGGAGCACTGCGGCGGCGCTGATGCCCTTTATTCACTTACCGTAGTGCCCGGCAGAGAGACCTCTTACATGTTTCACCTGGAGAGGCAGGGCGAGATGCTTGTGAAATCAATTCCCCCCGGTGCCCCTGTCATGGTCGATGGGAAGGATACGGGAATGGTGACGCCTGCACTGCTGGAGAAAGTAAAGGAGGGGCGGCATGAAGTAGGGGTGGCGGATTTTTCAAGCGCCGGAGGGGGCAGAATCTTCCCCGTAGAGGTGAACTGGGGAGAAAGGGCCACTCTTTATGTGCTTGGCGACTCAAGGTCGGCTGCATTGCAGCTCGACGGTGAGGCCGGCTCAAAGGTCTTTCTGGATGGCAGGCTGAGGGGGACCCTCCCTCTTGCGGTTATAACCGTTTCGCCGGGCATTCATACCATAGAGGTTCGTGCAAAAAACTGCGTGCCCTGGAAGCAGCGGCTTTCCTTCTCTGCCGGAGAAGTGGCTGAGCTTGCCATCAAGCCTGTAAGGGAGGCGATTCTCTCCTTCAAGTCCGATGAAGGCACGGCGCTTTTTTTCAATGGCCTTTACAAGGGAGAGCTTCCTCAAAAGGTCCGTGTGGTACCCGGGAAGAAAATCGCCGTGACAGTCGCATCCCATGACGGGAGGGAGTGGAGAAGGGAGATTACCCCCCTGGAAGGTGAGTTCCGCCAGGAGCAGGTGAGACTGCCCTCACCCCCGCCCCGTCCTCCTTCCCCTCCCCGGCCCCAGAGTGCTTCATTGAGCGCCGGCTTCTCCCGTGCCGGCTCTTCGAGGGCCTTTATCAGTCCCGATTTTTATCAGTTTCCCCTTGGTGAGAGGTTCCCCGGGAAGCAATGGAAGGTCCTGGAGACCCTTTATGAAGACATTGATAATGACGGCGCCCTGGAGATGGTGGTGGCTCTCAAGCATATGCTGCGGAAAGGAAAGGATGGCTATCCTATTCATCTTTTCGCGGTAAAGAACGATGGAGGCTCATACCGGGTCATTGCCCTCAAGGATCCCCTCAAGGAAGGTATAGGAGAGGGGGAGCTTCTGGGCATCTCAACCATAAGAATCGATGATTTCGGCTACCGGGAGCTCGTCTATGTCTGCGGAAACAGCAGGAGGGTGACCTCCCAGGGCTCGTTTGTGATACATAAAGGGAGAATAGATGCCCCTCAGTGGGTGAAGAAGAACCTGTGATGAGATCTCAGAGGGCCAAAACGGCGGTCACAGCTTCTTCTGAAGGCTCTCCAGCTTTTTCCTGGACTTGTCCTGAAGCGTCTTTTTATCGAGAAACTCCAGGTATTTTTTTGCTTCGGTCTGCATTTCGATGTCTATGAAGCGCTCGGCAAGATCCAGCAGCTTCGTCTCGTCATCGGGGGCAAGCTTCACGAGCTGTGAAAAAATCTCGTACGAGGGATCTATTTCAAGGCACTTGTTGTAATAGAGGGTGCATTTCTTGATGTCACCGGTGAGGAAAAGGCACGCCGTGAGGCCAAACCAGCCACCTGGATCCTTAGGGCTTTTTTTGGCTTTCGTCTTGTAAAAATCAACGGCTTCTTCATACTTCTGCTGCAGCAGAAGTGCCATGCCGGCGTCACCAGGCTCTTGCTTCTGCTCTGCCTTGGGCTCTGGTTTCGGCTCCGGCTTTGGCTCGGCCTTTGCCGGCGGTGGCTCTTGCGATGGTGCCGGCTTTTCCACTTTTGCCGGTGGTGGTGGTGGCGGCTGCTCTTTCCGCTCAGGGATAACAAGCTTTTTAGAGAAATTTCCTGTGAGTACCTGGTGCATCAGCTCTTCTATGCCGTCCAGAGAGGTATTGAGAGTGGAAAAGAGGATCACTTCCTGCCCGGGGAGCTTCGTAGCCCTCTCAGCAACGCGGGCAAACTCCCTCAGCACGTGTTCGGCAAGTGATTCTCCCTGGGAGTCCCGGAATTTGCCAAATTTGTCCTTGAGGCCCGGAAGATCGGTGCCTGCATATTCCAGCCAGAAATCCCTGTCCCTGAAGGAGGTGTACATCTCGGAGTTTTCATAGTTGAGGCTTATGGACTCTTCAAAATCTCCGGTTTTCGGAGAGAACCTGGTGAGATTCAGCTTCAGCACTTCGAAATAGCCCTGCTTGCGTTTGGCAGGCGAGCCTTCACCCTCACTGTAGAAAGTGATTTCAAAGGTGCCTTCCTTCCCCTTCTCTTCATAACGGTTGGCGTCAATAACCCTTCGTTCCAGTGTGATGCCGAGAGCTGCTGCAAGATCAATTTTTCTCCCATGGAGTTTTTTGTACTCGCCGTCTCTGTCGATGTTCCTCTGAAATAACGCACTCATGGGCTCTCGTCTCCTCTTTTCTGGGGTGAAAGGATGCTTGTCCTTCCCAAGGAGTTTCTAGAGTTCTATCTTCCATTCCTGCAAGCATCATTCATTGCTTTTGCCCCTGTCTCTCTATTGCCCTTTCAGCCAGGTGGCGAGCCATTCAAGCATGGTACGGTACCAGAGCTCCAGGTTCTGGGGTTTCCTCACGAAGTGGCACTCATCGGGAAAGTAAAGAAATTTCGCAGGGACTCCGTTTCTGCGGAGCGCCGTGAAGAGCTGCTGCCCCTCGGAGACAGGGACCCTGAAGTCCTGGGCTCCGTGGACCACCAGGCAAGGGGTCTTGAAATTATCCACGTAATTGAGGGGATTCCACTTTTCATAGAGCTCCCGGTTATCATAAGGAGTCCCCTTGAACTCCCACTCGGGGAACCAGAGCTCTTCGGTGGTACCGTATTCGCTCAGGGTATTGAAGACGCCCGAGTGGCAGATTGCGGCGCGGAAACAGTCGGTGTGGCCCATCATCCAGTTTACCATATAACCGCCATAAGAGGCGCCGATACAGCTCATCCGCTCCTTGTTGATGAAGGGAAAGGCAGTGATAAGGTATTCGAGGCCTTCCATCAGATCCTGATAAGGCTTCCCTCCCCAGTCTTTTGACACCATGTCGGTAAATTTCTGGCCGTATCCCACGCTCCCCCTGAAATTGACGGCGGCCACCACGTAGCCTGATGCGGCGAAGAGCTCCGTATTCCAGCGAGGGTGAAAATCATCGCTCCATGCCCCCTGGGGGCCTCCATGGATAAGGTAGACCAGGGGGTATTTCTTCTGAGGGTCAAAGTGGGGCGGCTTTACCAGGAACCCATGGATGCTGAGGCCGTCGCTTGACTTGAAGGAGAACTCCTCTGCGGGGTTCATTGCAAGGGAGGCGAAATTCCTGTTGAAATCGGTGAGTTTCTCCATGACTCCAGTCGTTGTGTCGAAGCTCTGGAGCTCCGGGGGGCTCGTCATGCGCTCGCTCAGAAAATAGAGGGTGCTGCCGTCGGGGCTCACTTTTGGGCTGGTGTTGAATGACTTCCCGGTGAGCTTCCGGATCTCTTTCGAGGCTCTCTCAATGCGGTAAATTGACTTGTAACCCTCATCTTCAGCGCTGCAGTAAATGGCAGAGCTGTCGGGTGCCCACTGGAGGTCGTCGATAGTCCTGTCAAGTGAGTCGCTGAGAGCCTCGTGGGTTCCCTTTTTCCTGTCATAGAGCATGACTATTCTCCTGTCAGCCTCGAAGCCGGGCCTTATCATAGAAGTGTAGGCTATGGAGGTGCCGTCAGGCGAATACCGGGGGTTGCAGTCGCAGCCCTTCCCTGCGGTGATTCTCTGGGGGGCTCCTCCCTTGGCGGGGATGATGAAGAGATCATTGTTGGTGCTCCAGGCCAGGTTTTTATCGGTGTTGGTCACATAGCAGATCTCCTTGGAGTCAGGAGAGAAGCAGTAATCCTGTGTTCCTCCGAGATCAATGGGAGGAATGTCGAAGGCTCCCGGCGTGAGGTCAAGGGCTTCTCCGCCCCCCGCCGGAATGGTGAAGAGATGGCTGTTCCTGTTGTCGCGCCAGTGATCGAAGACCTGGTATGGGAGATCGGTGAAGATTTTTGCCTTCACTTTGCTTTTCTCTTCCTGGAGCACGCGTTTTTTGTTCTCTCGCTCTGTCTTGCATCCCTGGTACCGGTCAGAGACCAAGAGGAGCGTCTTTCCGTCAGGTGACCACTCGGCATCTGAGGCCCCGGCGGCTAGGGCGGTTATCTTTTTCGCCTCGCCGCCTGAAGAGGCGATGACCCATACCTGCGTGTCCCCCTCAAATGTCGAGGTAAAGGCAATTTTCGCGCCATCGGGCGACCACCGGGGATGGCTGTCCTTCCCTTTTCCCGCGGTGAGGCCTGTAATCGATCGGCTTTTTATATCGAGCACCATGAGGCGTGAGGTGACGGTATTCTCGCTGAGGTTTTTTTTCTCGAGGACAAAGACAATTCTGTCCCCTGAGGGCGATACCTGCGGGTCTTTCACCCACTGGGTGCCGATAAAGTCCCTGAAGGTATATTCCCTGTCGGCGCCTTGTGCAGGGGCTCCAGGCAAGAAGAGTGCTGCAATGAGAAGAAAGATGAAGGCTCCTTTTTTCATTTCGTGATTCCTCCCGTGGATGGTGGTGCTTTAAAGAGTCTTGTTCCCCGTCATGGGTGAAAATCCTCTCATATCCTGTGAAGGGGCCTCTGCCTCAGAATTCCATATGGGTTCTGATGGTACCTTTAAGGGCTCCCAGTGACGGAGAAGCCAGTGCTCTCTCAAGGAGCGCCCGGGCCTCCCTGCCGCCGATTCTGGAAAGAGCCCAGGCGGCATGCTCGCTTATGTGGAGAGGCCCGTTGAAAAGAAGCTCTCCAAGGGGCTTCACTGCCGCCGGGTCCTGCCAGTTGCCGAGAGCGACGGCGGCATTTTTCTTGAGGGACCAGCCCGAAAGCCACCGGGCGCCGAGCTGGTTTCCCTTGAACTGTTCCTTCATGGTCTCTTCGTCAATCGAGAGGAGTGGAATAAGCGGCACACTGGGGCCTAAGGCCCCGAAGGGAGGCTTTGCGGCGTCATGGGGTATGCCGGTGTTCTGGGGGCAGACCTCCTGGCATATGGCGCAGCCGTAGAGGCGTTTTCCCCATGCCTGACGGTATTTTACGGGGAGCACCTCATGCTCCGATAAGAATTGAAGGCACCGTCCCTCGTGGAGCACTCCCGGTTCCGTGATTGCCCCTGTCGGGCAGGCTTCTCTGCATATCGAGCATTGGCCGCAGCTGTCAGGGAGTGGTTCATTATGCTCAAGCTCCAGTGTCGTTACTATGGTGCCCAGGACGACCCATGAACCCCATTTTTTTGTGATTATGATGCCATGGGATCCATAGAAGCCTATGCCGGATAAAGCCGCAAGAGGCTTCTCCCTCAGGAATCCACATGATGAGACGTAAGACCGGGCGTCTGGATAGTATCTTTTTATCTTCCGCGCGAGGCCTCTCAGCTTCTCCTTCAAGGCCCTGTAGAAGTTATAACGGGTATAGGGGGCAATTGCCCCCCCGGGTGTACCTGAGCAGTCCGGTTCTTCCTGTTCACCGGTGAGATAGCAGAGGGTGGCGACAATCACCGAGCGCGCGCCGGGCAGGAAATGCTCGGGGTTGCAGAACTGCGTGACCTCTTCACGGTGCCATTTCGCATGGACCGGTATGAGGCCACTTTCCTGTCTCAGCAGGATTTCCTGCCGGCAGTCCTCAAGGGGCTCACAGGGCGCGACACCGATCGATTCAATTTCCTGCTGTGCCGCAAGTTCTTCAAGTTCCCGTCGTGTCATGGGCTCCCTCGCCTCAATGTTCTCATGGCACACTTCTCCATCCTGTAATTGTACCCTTCTGGCGCGCTTCTCTCCTCCCACGGTGATGGCCCTCGGCACCTTCATGTCCCTGCCAGGAGAGTGAAAAGCCTTGCCATGAAAAGTATTGAGATAGTTGACAGGCCGTGGTATAATATGGGGACGATGCATTGAATGCTCACTCCATACCAAGCTCACTATGAAAGGGGAATTACCATGACCAATGAACACTCGACGGCAGCGGCAGAGAAATTCAAAGTGAAGGATCTCTTGCTTGCGGAACAGGGAAAGAAGAAGGTTGAATGGGCCGAGGCCCATATGCCGGTAATGATGGCACTCCGCGAGGAGCACGGCAGGACCAAGCCTCTGAAAGGGATGAGAATTGCCGGGTGCCTCCATGTGACCAAGGAAACGGCAGTGCTGGTAAAGACCTTTGTAGCGGCTGGTGCCGAGGTTTCATGGAGCGGCTGCAATCCCCTCTCGACACAGGATGACATAGCTGCTGCCCTCGCCTCGGAGGGAATACCTATCTTTGCGTGGCATGGACTTTCCGTTGACGAGTTTTACTGGTGCATTGAAAGAACTCTCGATTTCAAGCCTACGCTCACCCTTGATGACGGCGCCGATCTTATCTTCACCATCCACCACAAGCACCCTGAGCTTGCCCGTGACATCATCGGAGGGACTGAAGAAACGACCACAGGCGTGCACCGCCTCAGGGCCATGGCTGACGATGGAAAGATGCTTTACCCGGTGATTGCCGTAAACGATGCGGAAACAAAGTGGGATTTCGACAATGTATACGGCACCGGCCAGTCTTCCATTGACGGGATTCTCCGCTCCACCAACGTGCTTATCGCAGGGAAGACCTTTGTAGTGGCAGGATACGGCCACTGCGGCAAGGGCTGTGCCATGAGGGCCAGGGGCCTCGGGGCACGGGTGGTCGTTACGGAGGTGAAGCCTACGGCGGCCCTCAAGGCCATGATGGAAGGCTTCGATGTCATGCCTATGGATGAGGCGGCGAAAGTGGGCGACATCTTTATCACTGCAACAGGCATGAGAGATGTCATAGTGAAGCGGCATTTTGAGCATATGAAGGACGGTGCCGTGATCTGCAACACCGGCCACTACGATGTAGAGATTAACATTCCGGAACTTGAGTCCATGGCGAAATCTCACAGGGAGATACGGCAGAACAACGATGAATACAGCCTTTCCGGGGGCAGGAAGATCTATCTGCTCTGCAAGGGCCGCCTGGTGAATCTTGCCGGAGCCGAGGGCCATCCTTCCGAAGTGATGGATATGAGCTTTGCCAATCAGTTCCTCTCCATGGTCAGGCTCTCCCGCGAGGGGAAGAAGATGGAAAAGAAGGTGTACAACATCCCGGAGGCCCAGGACCAGGAGATCGCAGGGCTCAAGCTGAAAACCATGGGGCGTGCCATTGACAGGCTCACCGACGAGCAGGTCCACTACGCCTCAGATTATTCTGCGGGAACCTAGGAAAATCGTCTTGACAGATTTACAATATTTGCTATAATATGGTTACGTTAAGGGCGAATGGCTCAGCGGTAGAGCACCTGCTTCACATGTAGGGGGTCACAGGTTCAAATCCTGTTTCGCCCATTTAAAGACACGGAACGTGCCACATAAAGTTTACGAGGGCGTAGCGTAGCGGTTTAACGCGCCGGCCTGTCACGCCGGAGATCGTGGGTTCAAATCCCATCGTCCTCGCCATTTTATGCCGAGGTAGCTCAGTTGGTAGAGCACATGACTGAAAATCATGGTGTCGACAGTTCGATTCTGTCCCTCGGCATATTTCTTTTCCCTCTTTAATAAGCTTCCAGGGCATTTTACCAATAGGTAAAAATTTTCAATTAAATAGCCTTTAGACACAAAAACGGGCCTCTTTTCAGGATAACTTGGCACAAAAATGGCACACAAACCTCCTTAAAACCCATTGCCCATAAGGGCATTTTTTTCTGTTGAAAACAATTCACCAATTTTATCAAGCGCCATGCGCTTATGCTCTTTTGAGGGGTGGGCATACTTCATGGCCATCGAAAGGGTGGCATGCCCCAGGAGCTCTTTGAGGGTGGCGATGTCCGCCCCTGCCATGATAAGGCGGGAGGCGAAGGTGTGCCTCAGGTCATGGAAGTGGAAATCCTTAATGCCTGCCCGCCTCACTGCTGCGTTGAAGGCTTTCTTGAAGTCCCCATGGGGGAAGAGGTGCTCCTCTTTCAGGCCTTCAACCCACTTTGCAAGCTCAGGGAGTAGAGTGCTATTTATTGGCACCTGCCTCCCCTTGCCACTTTTAGGTGTGCCAAGTCCAGTGGCACACATTGTCGATGAGACTGAAATGATCCCTGCTTCAAGGTCAACGTCATCTTTTCCCAGGGCGAGAATCTCCCCCTTTCTCAACCCAGTGTTAAGAGCGATGAGCACGGCCATCCTCAGGTAAGGGGGGCCGCACTCTGCCACCAGGCGCCGGAGCTCTTCCTCGGAGAGAGAGCGGGTCCTCGCCTCCGGCTCCTTTATCTTATCCACCAACTTAACAGGATTATCGACCGCTTTCTTCCAAAGAATCGCGAGGTTGAAAACCCGGTGCAGTGTTGTCATCTCCCGCTTCACCGTGGTTTTCGAGACATCCCGCGCCCGCTTCAGCTTATACTGCTCTATGAAATAAGGTTTTATCTCATCAAGCAGGTAATCACCAAAGGTTCTGACCAGGGCCTTCAGGGTAACGTCATAGAATACCACGGTATTTGGCTTCTTGTTCGCCTTGCAGAAGGACAGGAATTCAGTGGCAAACTCACTGAGTGTAACCTTCTCCGGGGTCTCAATGCCTGCCTTCCTGTCCAGTGCTGCCGCTTTCTCCTTGGCAAGCTGCTCTTCAGCCAGGCGCTTGTTCGTGGTGCCGGTGCTCTTCCTGTGCCGGTTGCCCTGCCTGTCGGTATAGTCAATATAAAAGATATCTCCTCGCTTGTAGAGCCTGGTCATTGTTGCTCCTTATGAGAACAATCTCAGGTAATCCTTCTGTGTCTCACTCACCACTTCTGCAATGAACTGCAGGAAGTCCTTGTCATCTTCCCGGGCCTTCTCTATCGTCCTGATATAATCAGCCCTGAGGACAGGGGGAATGATGGCTATACAATACCCCTCCCGCAGAAGGATGAGATTCATCAGAAGCCTTGCCACCCTCCCGTTCCCGTCAACAAAGGGGTGAATCATTACAAAGTCCTTGTGCATCTTAGCAGCGAACTGGACAGGGTGGAGGAGCTCCCGCTCCTTGGTAAGGTTCTCCATGAATCCCTTCATCAGCATCGGCACTGCCTCAGGTGCAGGCATAGGATACTTTGAGCCAGTGATGAATACCTTCACCTTCCTATAGTGCCCTGCAACGCCCTCATCAATCTTCTGGAAGAAAAGCCGGTGCAGTTTCTTTATATCAGCTTCCTTGATGGCCTTCCCACTGGCAAGCCTGTGCATATAATCATAGGCATCACTGTGCCCCACTGCTTCCAGGTGATCCCTCAGGGGCTTCCCGCCTATTGTAATTCCATCCTCCAGGATTACCTTTGTTTCACTCTCGGTGAGAGAGTTTCCCTCAAGGGCGTTGCTGGAATAGGTGAGCCCGATCCTGAAGTATTCCTTCACCTGCTTCCTCAAATGAGCGTCCAGTGGCCGGAGCTTGTTTATTTCCTGCTGCTGGAGGTCAATCTTCTCATAAAGGGTTTTCATCCATGCCTCCTTCTATTGCGCTCGGTCCTGCTGCTCCCCATAGTTCCCCGGCAAGCTGTCCCAGAACTCTTGGAGATCAGTGTCCGATACTCTCCAATCCCCATGCTTCTTATCTTTACCCGCTTCCCCGCCTAATAGCCGGGCTTTCAGCTTGCCCTCTTTTATCCACTTCTGCACGGTCTTAATATGCACGGAGAGTTTCTCCGCCACCTGTTTGACAGAAAAAGCCCTTTCCATTATGCTGCGCCCTCCTTGTGGAGACTGTTCTTCACTATACCGTAAAGGGTTGAGGTATGCCACTTTCCGCCCCCTTTTGTAGGCACGTGGTCCCTGTTGAGAATCTCAGCCATCTTGCAGTAACTCATGCCGCTTGCTCTCATGTTCTTTATCGTGGTGATGACCGCCTGCTCTTCTTCGTTCCTCACAAGCTCATCTCCTCGCCGGTCATATCCGTAAGGCACCGGGCTATACACCTGAAGGTGGCTTTTCTTAAAGCTCATGGCTGTGGCAGTCCTCTCTGCGATGAGATTTCTTTCAAGCTCCGCGAATCCTGCCATCATATTCAGGAAGAATCTCCCCATGGCCGTGGCAGTGTTAATAGTCTGCCCTCCCATATCCACCAGATGGAGGGCCACCCCCAGCTTGTCCCATTCCTTTGTCTGGTGCAGAGCGTCCTCAGCGTCACGAAACAGGCGATCCAGCTTCAGGGCAATAACATGCCCCACCATCTTCTTGGTGACCAGGTGGTGAAGCTCCTGCCCGCCGGGTCTCGTGGAGAGCCTGATGCTGCCGGAGACACCCTCTTCCCTGATCACCTTCACCACTTCAAGCCCCACCATCTTGCAATAGGCACTTATCTTCTCCTCTTGATTAGAGAGAGAAACCCCGTCATTGACCTGATCGGAGGTGGATACTCTGAGATACACCACGGCTTTCTTCATGTTCGTCCCTCCTGTAACCTGAGCTCTGATCTCATTATACCATAACTTTATAAGAATTTAAAGTGTTTTATGGTATTTTATATGGCTTTTATTTTATACGTGAGGGGTCCCTTGTGAATAAACTAAACGTGATTTTTCTTGAATATTTTTACATTTTCTTTCATCATTGTGTATCCCTATTACCACGCCATTTTCATGCCTTTTTTGCCCATCCTCGGAGATAGGGTACGATTTCCACGCACAGGGCCGGGGCTCCCCTCACGAAGTAGCAGAATACCTACCCCCCCCCTGAATTAAAATTTCAGCGGTGTTTACAGCGTCAAATCGCTATTCCTGCCTCGGGGGTCCCGAGGTATTCCAGGATGATTTTTTCCAGCAGGTGGCTCGGGAGCATGTTTTGCTCCTCGGCCATGACCTTCAGGTGATCAATCACCTCATCGGGGAGCCGAAATGCAACAGGTCTCTTGTAAACCCGCTCCCCCGTCTGGCGCTTCTGTGTGCATACCACACAAGGACATCCTTCCCGGTGATAATCAATACTCCTCGAAGATTTCACCGGGGGAAGCTCACCAGGTCCCAGTGCCCCCTTCTTCCTCTTCCTGCCTCGCTTCTTGGGCCGTCCCCTCTTCTTTGGTGCTGTTGCTTCAGCCATCACCTTATCCTCCGTCCTCCTCCGTCCCTAAACATTCTCTCTGTCCAGTGGGGCTTTCTCATTCGGGGTGGCTTTATCACACAAGGCATTCCCTGCCGTTCACTCTCCCACAAGGCCACGGCAAGAGCAAAGAGGTAATCATCATTTATCTTCTCCCGCCAAGGTTCCTCATCAGTCTGGTTCTTCTGCTGCTTTATTTTCTGCTGGTCAAAGTCCGTGAATTCCCGCGCCAGTGCCTCAATATCTTTCAAGCCTTGTGCTATCACCAGTTTCTTCTCCTCAAAAAGTGTCAGAATAACCCCCACAAGGTTCTTCCTGGGCACTTTCCATTTATGGGACTTCTCTTCTCTATGCTGCTCCTCCATAGTGGTGATAATCACCAAGCTTTCAAAGTCAATTCTTTTGTTTTTAAACATTTGTATCAAGGCCTCGCTGGCAAGAGGTCCTGAGACATCGGCCACAAAACGCACTTTATGACTGCCACCGTCCAGGGAATGGAGCTTTTCTTTTATCTCACTGAACTTTTCAGCCAGGGCAGGGGAGGACATGCCAGAAATCCTCTCTGCCTTCTTTACCTCATAATGGAACTCATGCCTTACCCGCTCTTTCTTCATGCCGTCGGGGCGTGACACCATCTCCTTTATGTCCCTGATGATTCGCTCTATAACGATCAAGGCAGTGGGAATGCTACCCCCGCCTAGACTGGCCCCCACGTAAAACTCTCTTGCATTTCCCATTGTTTCCTCCTTTACAATACATGCTCCCCGATATACACCGCCAGAGCCACTGAGAGCACCAGGTCATCATGAGCGCCCTCGCCATTGAAGGTGGCTCTGCGGGTTCTCGGGTTTATCTTGACTTTGAAAGACTGGAGCTCCTGAAGGAAGGCCTGGTGCTCAAGGTGCTCCCTGGAAACCAGAAGCCTGCCGCCTGAGAATGCTGCCTGCAGGGAGAGCACCAGGTCCTTCTTCGGCACGTGAATCTCCCCCCGCTTCCTGATCACATTGTTCCCGCCGTGAATCTTCACGGAGATGAGAGGGAGGCGCCAGGCTCTCAGAATGTCCTCTACTGCTGCCCCTACTCCTGTGCCATCGATCACAAGCACTGGGGGCCTGCCATCGGCTTGCAGGGCGGGGGAGGCAGTCAGTGTTCTGAGGTGCTCCGTCACGTTGGTATATGCCGTCCCGAGGGGGAGCCGCTGCAGGGACCGGAGGGAATAGGTGCCAGGCTTCACCCCCCGCTGAGTCTCCAGCACACTGACGGCAGAGAAGTCTTTTGACTTGCCGAGATCACAGGCGATGATAAACAAGGCTTTTCCTCCTCAGAATTCAAGCGGTTTCACATTCGGATCTATAGCGCCCATTATCATTTCATAGCTGAAAACCTGGTCAACAGTCTCACGGAACTCACAGAGATACTCCTGAGCGAAGAAGAACTCTCCCAGAGCCCGCTGCTCCTCCTCAAGGAAGGGCGCCGGTATTCTCGGGACATCATGGGCCGTTATCTTGAACCTCTGCCAGGTCTCGCCCCCGTTGACCCACTCATCATGGAAGAA
Organism: Candidatus Eremiobacterota bacterium; assembly: GCA_031082125.1. Taxonomy (NCBI): domain Bacteria; kingdom Bacillati; phylum Vulcanimicrobiota; species Vulcanimicrobiota bacterium. The sequence goes on along the minus strand of JAVHLM010000003.1, from coordinate 120,548 downwards.
GCCCCGCTTGCCCCATGGGGTTGAGAGAATCACCAGTCTGCCACCTGAAGTGGCCAGCATAGGTCTCACCGCCTTGTAGGTACTGTCATCAACCCTTGAGGCCTCGTCAATCACCAGCAGGGAGGCACCCGAGAAACCTCTTATGGTGCCTTCCTTGCCGGGGAGTGATATAATCCTGCTGCCATTGTCAAACTGGGTTGAGAGTTTATTGTCCTCTGTGAGCTTTGGCCGGGCATGCAGTTTCTTGAGAGCATCCATCACCTTCCTGAAAAGCTCCGTGCTCTGCCTCAGGGAAGGGGAAAGAAGCAGAATCAGGCTTTTGGGATAATAGAGCGCCCGGATTAGGGCCATTATGCTGGTGACTGTGCTCTTGCCCGCCTGGCGGGAACAGTTCAGGATGATTCTCTTTGAGGGATGAGTGAGCACCTCCGCCTGCCACTGGTCAAGGGTGATGTCCAGTTTCTCCGCCGCAAAGGTCACCGGGTCAAGGGCAAGCCTGAGATCACTTGCAAGCTCTGCTAAGTGCATCAGAGAGGGCCTCCTTTGCTTCAGGATAAGGCTCAAGTGCCGTGAGAATAACCGCTCTCAGGTCAATCCATACCGGATGATTATACAGGTTAATAGTAAGACCGTCCTGAATCTGCCCTATCAGCTTGCCCAGGAGGGTGAGGTTTTCCCGGCTCTCCTTGATGGCCTGTAAAGCAGTCCTCAGGTCCCCTGCTTCCTCTGCTTTCCCATATATACGCTCAGTCCTGGAAATGATTTCCTTCAACTGTCCCATGAGACTGTCCGCCTGCCCGGTCTCCATTGCCTCTTTCTCCTGTACCACTTCAGCCATGGCAAGGGCAGAAGCCGCTTTTGCTTCCTCTGCCTTTGAAAGAAGCTCGGGGAGGTGCTTCCTTTTATGCCACTTCAATGAATCAAGGGCCAGTGTGTAAAGGTGTGTTATGGTGTGTAAAGGTGTGTTATTGATAAGGGCCTTATTGATAGCCTCACTTTCAGTGTGATCACAAACTGGACATCTTTTAGCCATCAGCTTTTCCTTTCTGTTGCCGCCTGCCAAGGAGCAGGGCTCCTTGTGTTCTGTGTCTGGAAGGGAAGCCCGCCCTGCGGCAGAGCCCCCTCTCCCATTGCTTCAGGCTCCCACTCTCGGGGGCTTGCTCTTTGCCGCCCTTTTATCAGCCAGGCTTGCCAGTCTGCCTCCCATCGGGGCCGCCGTGCTCTGCTCCTGCTGGTGGCGCTCATAGAAAGCCACCGCCCTTTGCATGTCATCGGGCACAGGGAATGATATTTCCTTTCCACAGTGAGGGCAGCCTATTGAGAGCATGATCCTGCAGATTCTATCCAGAATAATCTCGGGGGTAATATCAACACCCTCCTGCCTGAAGTGCTCTGCAAGCTGCTCAATAGAGATCAGGTGGTGCTGCTGATTCTTCATCTCAGCCCTCCCATTCCATCTGTTTTCCCATGTTCGCGGGGAGCGGGATGGCATTGCCTTCAAGGTAAATCCAGTGCATTAAACGCCGGTGCTTCTTGATTCTGTCTCTCTTGATTGTTAATTGAGGGTCCTTCAGCAAGCGCTCTATGGTGTCCACATGCCCCTTGTAGCTGTGATAATCCACCGTTGCCTGCACCACTTTGAGGGAAGCCTCACTGAAGGCTTCCAGTGCTGCTCTTGCCTCATCAGATGATTCTTCCATGAGTGTTGCTGTCGTGATAAGTGCCTCCTTAGCCTCATCAAAAGCCCTCTTGCAGCGGGTTTCAAGCTCCTCCAGGGTCACTCTCTCCCCTTCCCGGAACTCAGAAACCTCTCCATTGCATTCTATTTTAGGCATAATAGCCTCCTTTCTCTTGTGTCTTATGAAATCTGCCGCTTCTTGACGATAAAGCCTTCCTCCTGGAGAGCATCCAGGGCTTCCTGCAGATCCTCGGCGGGCACATCCAGGGACAAGAGCTCAAGTATTTTCTGAGCAAACCTGGAAGCCCTTGAGCGCTGCTTCTTCTGGGCACTCTGCTGTGAAGCGGTTATGAACCGATGATTGCATACCGGGCATTGTGGCATGGTATTCACTCCTTTCTCTCAGAAGGGAACGTCCTCTGAGCTTTCCTCTGTTGCTGTCGGTGCCGTGCTCTCCTTGGGCTTCTTCGGTGGTGCCGGGGTTATGAAAAGAATATAGTCGTGATCCTTCTCCCCCTGCTTGTCCCTGTTTTTCAGAATCAGCACCTTTGCCGCGCCAAGGTATCCCGAGAGAATCGGGTCCCCGTTCTTTGTTGTGTTCTTCCAGAGTCCCGTCAGTTTCACAAGCTCACTCATTATGCTTTACCTCGCTTTCTTCTTTTGTCACTGTCTGCTTGCAGCCCTCACAGTCATTCCCGCGTGCCCTATTGGATGCCGTTGGCAGCTTCTTCCTTATGCTTGCTCACAACCTCCATGGAAGCATATGGGCCGTTCTTCTTGGCGTTCCGTGCCTTCAGCATCTCAAATCCCTGCTTGTAATTCCTCTGACATTCCTCCCTTAGATCATCATCAACCTCTTTCAAAACCTTCTGGATTTCTTCGAGATGCTGCACTGCTTTGGGAAATTCAGGCCAAACTTCCCTGCCTTTTGCCACCTTGGCGACTATTGGCGGCTGATGCTTCATGAGTATTGCCTTATGGTCCTGCAATTCCGGCTCTTTCAAAAGGTCCTCAATGACCTCGAATCGCGTCTTGTATTTGATCCAGTAAGAGTAATAGGCAAGAAGCTCATTAGTAGCATCGGTGTAAGCATCAAAGGATTTTTCATTTCTCAGGCTTGGCGAGACATTGACAAATAATTCATAGGCAGCCTTTCGCTGTATCCTGAAACAATCGTTAACCCATCGTTCAACTTCTACTGGTGTTTCAAACCCCATCTCTTGCTCCTTTCTTTTATGGCAAATTCCTCCACCTTACAGGGAGGCTCAATCTTATCTTCTCAGATATTCTAAACACAGGTCCCTAAGGAACTCTCTTGTAAGAATAACGTCTTGTTGTCGTGATGCCCAAGGTTTATCATTTAAAATATCGTTCGTTATGGCATCTAAATCTCCGTCGTATCGTTTTATAATGGATTCAGACAAGAGCTTTATAAGGCTTCCTGGGTGAGTCATGAAGCTTTGTTTTATCCTGTCAAGCATAAACATACCCTCAGGCTTCATCCTTTATCTCCTTTCTGTATCAGGGGAGGGGAGATGCGCCTGCTGACACACCTCCCCGGGGTGATTTTAGTGCCGCTTGAACCTTATGTTCTCAATGAATTCCCAACCATCCCGATGCCTGACCAGCACCTCAACGGTATGACCCACCATTTTTTCAAGGTCATACTCATTGCAGGCCCTCTCACCAGTGATACCCAGGATAGTCTGGTATAATGGGCTTGTGGGGTCCAGGGAGAGGGGCTTCACGGTCCTGAGTTTCACCTGCGAGGGGCCGACGAGGAAGAAAATGGACACCTGATCACGCATGCCCAAGGGGCTCTCTGCGTCACGTTCGATCCTTACCTCCGCAACCGTTGCCTGATAAGATCCATCTTCAATCCTCGGGGTTCTTGCCGTTTCCATCGTTATCACGCTGCTTTTCGCCGTTGGTTCCTTTATCATGATTCTGTCTCCTTTCATCTCTATCATGCCGTTTCTATTAACCCATGGGCCTTTATTCTATATATCACCTCCTTTTTTCACTGCTACTTTTCCCATGTATCTTTCACAGTGGCCTCAGCCACAATAGGAACCTCTTTGACCAGGGTGGACATACCCTCCACCATTGCCTTCTCAAGGAGGGCCACTGCCCTCTCGGCGTCATGCTCTGGTGTCTCGAGTACAACCTCATCATGGATCACCCCGCAGAGTTTCCACTCTTCGGGAAGACCTGCCACGAGGAGCCCGAGGGCTTCCTTGAGCCCCTCTGCTGCCGTTCCCTGTACTGGGTAATTAAATTTGTTGAGAGGTGAGCTCAGGGTTGTTTCATCCCAGGAGCGCCCTCCCAGAGTGGTGATCACCCTGGACCGGCTCTGCTTCTGGTGCCAGGACCTCAGGCCGGGGTATGCCTCAAAGAAGCGCCTCTTGAAATCCTCGGCTTCCTCAGGGGTGAGCTGTACACCATAGTCAATCTCAGCATAGTTCCTGAAGCCCTCGGCGGACATCCCATAGAGTAAGCCAAAATTGCAGGCTTTTGCAATCTGGCGGGCTTCCTTGGTGACATCACGCCTGCCGGTTATCATTTGAGCCGTGAGCCGGTGCAGGTCCTCGCCCTTCCTGAAGGCTTCCAGCATGTTCTGTTCCCCTGCTACCTCTGCTGCGATCCTGAGCTCAATCTGGGAATAGTCTGCCACTACCAGCTTGTGACCAGGCGCCGCATTGAAGAAGCGACGGAGATCCCGAGGGACCTGCTGCAGGTTCGGGCCGGAGCATGACATTCTGCCGGTGGTAGCGCCAATGAGTCTCCAGGAAGAGTAAATCCTGCCATCCCGGACCTTCTCAAGGAGCTTCTCACCGAATCCAGTGCAGAGCTTCTGAGCGGCACGCCAGGAGCGAATGAGGGGAAGAACGGGGTGCAGTGTCTCACTCAGGGCAAGGGATTCATCAGACGTATCCTCCAGGTGCAAGCCCATCCCGTTGAGGGCTGAGAGAAGCTGTGCCGGGGAGGCGAGGTTCCCGCAGGGGAGCACCTCTTTGATCTCGGCGTCAAGTGCCATCAGCTTCCTCCTATGCCCTGCGAGGTCCTCACGCCAGGCCGGTGCATCAAAAGGCATACCGTCCCGCTGCAGGCGAATGATGGCCGGGAGCGCCCGGGCTTCCCTCGAGTACACCGCTTGATAGCCTTTTGCCGCGAGAAGCTCCCTGAGGTGCCGGTAAAGCAGCAGGGTAACTTCTGAATCCTTCTGAGCATAAGTATAATGCTCCGGGAAGAGAAAGCCGTCCCAGTTATTTGCCCCCTGAAGTGACTTGTCAATGTCCAGGTCAAAATACTTTTTCACGAGGGCCTGCAGGCCATATCCCCCTTTAGGGCGCCGCTCTCCGTTGCAGAGGACCTGCTCCATGAGCATGGTGTCCTCATAGGTGTTCACCTGGTAGCCATGGTGAAGAAGCCAGGGAACATCAAAAGGGGCATTGTGGAACACCTTCGTGATGGCCGGGTTTGCAAGGACATCCCGGAGAGGCTCTGGGGTCTCGTGCACCCCGGCGCCCTGGTCACCTGCAAAGCTCACGAGGCGTAAATGGTGCACGCGGGGATCAAGGCCTGTGGTCTCCAGGTCCACAGCAAGGACCTGTTGACGATCACCAGGTCCGGCACAAGGGTAAAAAAGCGGGGAGGGAGCCTCCGGGGGTTGTATGGAGGGAGCGCCCGAGGAAGCCCCGTCCCCATCTCCCGCTTTCAAAGAATTGTCCTGTGAAACCTGTTGCGCTGAGTCTCTCTCCTGAAGGAGGGAGATGAGTTCTGCCTTGTTCTGTGTGATGAAAGCCCGGCGCTCCTGGGTAAAGGCAGCCTTGTTGCCTGAAATTACAATCTCCTGCCCTTCAAGTGAGAGCTTCAGGCCGTGGCTTTCTATTCGCTTCAAGAGTTCTGGTGTGAAGGTCATTGTTTTTCCTCTTGGTATAAGGCTTTACTTGCTTTTATCACATGTGTCCAATATTTTTCAGCATGTGTCCTCACTATACTCGCTCCTCCCATTCCTCATAGCCATCGGATTCTTCAGGGTAGGGCAAAGGGGGATCAGGACACTTAGGAGACATCTCCATTCCTCCCCGTATATCCTTTATATATATATCAGAAGAGGATATACCGGAAGGACAGTCTAAATCTACTATGTGTCCAGAGGGTATATCAAAATCGGCAATTTTCTTTATCAGAATAAGCTTTGAAAAGCCTCTTACCCCCCCGAACTTTGCTTTTATGCACCCCTTACTCTTCAACTTATTTGCAAGGCCTTTGGGGCTTAATTCCAGTTCTCCCTGTGTCTGTGACCACTCTCTATGACAAACCTGAATAGCTTTGTTAGAAATAAAGTTATCAGGATTTCCTATCTGGCAGCAGTCCTCGAAAAATCTCCTGAAGGAATCCTCATCGTATAAGTGCTCATTGGTTCTGGAGATCACTTCCTCAGGGGGATTGAGGCCATCCCGCTGCCATATCATGCACCCTTCGATCAGCCAGTTTAAAATCCCTGACGATTCTGCCCGGAGCTTCTCGGAGAGGCATTTATCACGCTCCGGTAAAGGTATGGTGACATCGAAAGGAACCATGAGGTAACGGCGTCTTATACCTTCATCAACAGTTCTTATAGTAGGCTTTGTGTTTCCGTGCATCCAGACCTTGAATTCAGGCATGAATACTAGAAAATCTTTACGGTGGAAACGTCCCTTCACTTTTTCAGAGCCGGTAAGCTGTTTAATGGCAGTGGCATTCATTCTCCCTTCAGGGATTTCCTCAGTGATAACCATACGGACACCTTTGAGACTTGCCTTTTCAAGGGAAGAGTCATCCCTTTTTGACTGCCAGTCTGAAATGAACATGGTGGTTAACACGTTCATGGTATAAGGCCCGAGTATATCCGAGACTGTGGAGAGGAAGGTGCTCTTGCCATTGGCTCCGGTTCCATAGAGAAAAACGAAAACCTCTTCCCTGGTGATTCCAGTGAGGGTGTAACCCGCCATTCTCTGCAGGAAGCTGATGAGATTCCTGTTGCCATTCATTATCTGGTCAAGGAACTTGAGCCATCGGGGGCACTGTGCCGATGGGATATAGGGAATGTATATTCGCCTGGTGAAGTAATCCTCGCGCCGGTGGGTGTAAAATTCGGCGGTCCGCAGGTCAATGGTGCCATTGTCGCAGTTCAGAAGCCAGGGCTGCTGGTCAAATATTTCAGGTTTTATGGCAATTCCGGGGAGTATCTTCAGGAAATCCACCATATTCAGCACCTTGTAAAGTGCTTCACATTGCAGGGCGTGCTTTTGAAGTTCCTGGTTTTTCTGCTCATGGCCTTCCCGCTGCATGTCCTCAATAGTTTCAAGGGCTTTATGGTATATAACTTTTGTGGTATCACACTCCCAATAGGTGCCATTCCACACAAAGAAGCCGCCGAGGTTGTCAACCCAGTGCACGTTGCCTTTCTCTTTATCGGCAAGCCTCTCAGCATTGCCCTTGTCTGAGCGGTTATATTCTTTCGCTTTCTCAATAGGCTTTTTCAGCTTCAGCCAGGTCTCCAGCTTGGCGAAAACTCTCTCTCCGAGGAACTCCTTGAGCTTGGGAATGCCCGTGGTTATTTCCCCGTTGCCTAATTTTCCGTAAGTAGTCTCAATAGTATCAATCCGTTTTTCCCGTTCCTCATCCTCGGAAGCCTGACACACCAGGCGAATAAATTTCACCGCCTCTTTTTCCTCTATGCCACCGTGAGCAAAAGCACCAGCAAGCAGCAAGGCAAGCTCCTGCCGCGTTCCCTGCTTCCATCTTCTGGCGATGAGGCACACCGCTGCAATGTAGGAGACCTTTTTTCTCAGTTCTTCAAATTCAGCCGCAGCAGGGCTGAAATCCCCACGATCACAAACCCATTCCCGGGTCTCGCCACTCCCGCCCTGCACTGAGGGAGGGATCACTGCCTGGTGGCCGTTCCAAAGCACTTCAATGAAGCGCCCTCCCTCTTCAGGGTCATTATAAGCTTCATATACCCCTTCCTCAACGCGGTAAAACCAGTGGGCGCAGGGACGGCTTTTCCTGCCATCCTTCATGCCGGTTTCCGGCAGTACCTTCGCTGCTACTGTGATAGCTTCGAGGCAGTCCAGGTCAATGCAGAGAAGGCCTCGTGATGGCTCCCCACAAAGGGCGCCGATATTTCCTTCATCAGGGAAATACTTCTCCGCTTCATCGGGGGTACACCGGAAATTAGGCCAGTCTTTCAGGATGGGGCCTTTCATCCCCGGAGGGATGGGCACGGGTTGAATCCCCATTCTGAGCATAATTAGGGCTGCTTCTTTCGGCTTCTGTTTGAAGATGTCACCGAGATCCAGCATACCGAAACTCCTTTCTGCTGTCAGTCTAATGAATTGCCCACCGTGGTATCCTTGCAAGAGGCAACGGTTTCAATGTCTTGATTTCCATCACCAAAGGCTTCCAGTTGATCAGCAAGAAGGCGTAATACTTTAGCAAGAAGCGGGGACTTTTTTTTGGTGTCCTCTAGCGACTCGCTCCTCCCCATTCCCTGTATCTGCTCGATTAAATCGCCGAGATTCCTCTCATTGTTCTGTGTCTGTTCACTTACCTTCATTGTCATTGCTCCTTTCATCTCAATCTGAGTTTTTCGGAGATGTCATGGTCATCAGCAGTGATGGGGAGCCCGAGGTCATGCCGCAGGAGATCCCGGGCCTCCTCCAGCTTCTCCAGCAGGTCCTCCTTGAGCTCCGGGGTAAAAGGGATTCCCTCGCCCCGGCACGTGGGGACTGCCTGGTGAAGTGTGCCGAAAAGGCGGAGGAGCGCTGCATTGAGGGGGTCACTGTGCGTCATTGCGTTACCTCCTCCATGCCTTGTGAGCCTTCATGGTGAGGGAGATGGCATATTTCCTGAGGGCTGCCGCGTCAAACATCTTCTTGGCGCCCACCGGGATGAAGGGAATCCTGCCCTCGTTGCACCAGCGTGCCACCGTTGCCCTCTGGCAGCCAAGGAATTCCGCCGCCTCATCAAGGGTGATGAGTCTGCCCTGCTCCTCTGACATCCGATCAAGCAGGGCGATCATTCTGTCGGTGAGTGCCTGAAGTTCATTGCTGCTCTCCGCCTTCTTCATGGCCTCCTGGATTGAGTCCAGTGCTGTTGAGATGGCTTCGTTTTTCATGCCTGCCCCCTCTCTGAGACAAGCCATGCCCTAACTTTTGCTTTGATTTTTCTGGCGCCCTTGGGTGTGCCGCCGCTGAATACCAGGAGAGCGGTATTGACAGGTATTCCTATGGCTTCTGCTGCCTGTTTGGGGGAAAGCCTCTTAGCCCTCACTGCCTCCCTGAAGTCCGTTATCATATCTGGGGAGAATAGAGGAGAGCGGTTTTCTGTTTCCCAATGACAGCCTAATTTCTTATCCATTTCAAATGGCGCTGGTGTACAGCCGCTTTTACTCATGCTGCGTCACCTCCAGCAATAGAGGTCTTTTTTTGAAGGGAGCCTCGCCAGGCTTCATAGTCCTGCTGGAGAGCCACCAGAGCTTCCGGGGAATAGCCTGAGGCTTGAAAATAATCTAACAGCTTGCTTGGAATCTTATGGGGAACACCTTTTTTCAGGGTGTAGAGAGTGTGCATTGAGATTCCAGCTTGTGCACAGAGATCAGCGGTATTGATCTTCATCCCTGAGACAGCCTGAATCACGGGGTTTGAGAGAATAGGCATAATAAAACCTCCTACGATAGTAAGTCTTGAGCTTTACCTGGTAGGAGGTTGCCGGTCCCGATCAGCCTTTGTATAGTGTCAAGTCACGCTTGACTTTTTTGTAAGGCTTGATATAATGAACTTGCTGAAGGTTTCATTTCGGAACCGGGTTTCCACCTTACACAGGTGCGAAACCTTTCTTATTTTTTTGCCTCTATATCCATCACCCCTCTCTTTGTCAAGTGTCGGTCCTGGAAGTTTTCTTAGTATGTTTTTTCTTAAGATGATTCTACCATATTTTAAGAGAGATGTCAATATAAGAATTTAAAATGCTTATACCTATTGATAAATCTGTAACATTCGCATCTATACGCGTAATAGAAAATATAAATAATGCCTATTTAATACCACTTCTCTTTATTTTTGTTATCTCTCTCTGCTTGATTTTCCAGTGCTGTCCTATTTTAATAGCATTTACTTTCCCCTCCCTTATATATTTTCTGAGAGTGGGAACTTGTAATCTTAATACTTTGGCAGCTTCTTCTGTGGTAAAAAGTTTCTCCGGTGGTTTTTTTCTGAGGGGCTCATATCCATAGGCCCGCCTGACCATTTTTATGTCCTGTTCGGCTACGCGGGTAATAAGATGGCATGTTGAGAATAAATACTCATCGGGCAGAGATTTGGTTATCTGGGGATACTCACCCCTCACATATTCGACAAAGTTCCAGCCGAGGAGCTCTTCATCGAGCTTCAATTTATCATGTATTCGATCATGTTCAGCTTCCGATTCAGCTTCCGAGAAGGTATCCCATATCTCTACCTTCTGGTTATATTCTTCCATAATTTCGATATATTTTTTCCTAAAAATTACTTTTTCCTCATCACCCATAACATTCATCAGTTGGTGTTGCTTGGCTTCCCTTTCATCTTCAAGCTTCATAAGAGCAGCATGTCCATATATCTGTGTAAATATGTCCTTATATCGGTCAAAGTCCCACATATTCATGGTAACCAAATCCTCTTGACTTATAACATCTTTGGGAAAGATCCAGAAATAGGCAACTCCTTCCCAGTCCCTCCCGGCTTCCTGTTGCGTGCCATTGCTTACTCCTTCTGTTTTAACGGTAAATCTCTTTCCTGTGCCCTATTTCCTGAATCACTATGGTTTCGCCCTCTACCTCAAAGAGGATTCTGTAATCTCCGGCACGGGCACAGTATTCCTCACCAGGCCGTGCCATCTTCTTTACTCTGGCAGTCTCATTCTTCAGCTTGTCAACTTCCCGCCATACCTGCTCCTGAATTGAAGGGTGGAGTTTCCTCAGGGCTTTTCTGGCTTGCTTTTGCCATTGCACCTCAAAGCTCATGCCCCGAATATCTCCTTGCGAACTTCATCATGGGACACAAGCTCCCCCCGCCTGGCGCCTTCCTTCGCTGCGTCAAGCCTCTCTAAAAATTCAGGCCTTGCCTTGCTCCTGTCGAAAGGCTCAATAATAACCATTCCCTGTTCCTGCATGTAATCTTCAAGCAGTGCAATGAGTTTCTCTACCCTTTCATCAGGAATCTGCTTCACCAGAAAGACGAATCTCTCAATGGCTTCAATTTTATCCATAGTTAACACCTCCGACTTCCTATATCACCGCGCCACACCATATTTCTTTATTACCTCTGAAAGTGGCTTCCCCTTACCCTCTCGAATTGCTTTCTCCCCTTCAATAAAGGCCCTCTCTTCCTCTGCTGTCAAAGGTTCCTCGTCATAAGGGATCACCTTTTCGATGAAGAATTTCCGGGCCTCCAGCAATTCCTTATCATTGAGCGAATCAATCATAAGATGGAACTCTTTTCTCATATCCGTTTTCTTCATACTGCTATCACATCTTTCCTTGCGGCTTCAAGGTAACCCAATATTGCCTCCCTGGTATTTGACAGAGCCTCTTCCCTGGTGTCCCCATAGGTGGAGATGTTATTGAGTGCTGGAACATAGGAGATGAAAACTTTGTCCTCTTCATCCCATTCAAGCAAAACATTGAAATGCTTTAGCATGATTTGCCCCCTCCCGGCTTCTTTCAATCATTCTCCCCGCCTGGCTCCCCCGGCAAGCTCTGCCGAGTGCCCGATCACTTCCATGAGGGGCCTGCACAGTCCTGCCTTGATTATACCACAAAAGAAAAGGGAGCGGGCCTTCTGTTTTTCTCCCTGCCGTCGGGCTCGTGGGCCATCTCTGGCAGGACCAGGATCATACTTTTGGAAATAACCTGGTCTGGAGGCTCTGAATTGGCTCTGTAATGCGGGGTAATTTTTGAACATTTTCACTATTACCCTGGAAGCCAATGACAGCGCCATCAGCATGAACCAGGTCAAAAGATGTTATGAAAACGGCTCTATTAAGCCATTTAAAATTTGAGCTCCGAGATCAGAAGCCCGTAACCATGCGCCTCAGAGCACCTCTTTTTTTTACTGACATGTCTATTTTGCCAGCGGTGCCCGTGGTGAAGCCGTTCAGACTGAGGGTATCAAAGCACAAGGATGGACGTAAAGCACCCCTCCTCTGCAAAGGATGAACGTAAAAAGGGCTTCCTTGGCAGAGGATTCCGCAGGGGGAGGAACAGTATTCCGGGGCCTGCCTGCTCTGGTGCATACAGAATCTTCCAAATAAGAGAGGGGAGCCCTGGCCGGGTCATTCCATACCTGCCGGGGTGAAAGGGTATGGCAACATGCCACATCTTTTAAGAGGGTTATCGCAAGTCGATAATCCTGCAGGATCGGAATAGTAGTCCGGCCATCCCGATGACAAGGGCTCCGGGGCGCTACAAACTCTTCAACCAACGAACAAGGAGCGCTGCTCCTTGACAGTCTCCAGGATCGCCGCGTCACCCTCTCGTGGATGCGGCTCACCGTCACCACCTGCCGGGGGGTCCTGCAGATCGCGGGCAGGATCGCCCAGGCGCTTACGTGAGTGATTGGATAGCCAGGAATGGCCTTACTACTATTCAGGTCATTCTATTGGGCCGTAAATTTCAGTTGTCGTCGGCCATCTGTCAAGTTCTGTGCCGTCGTCCAAAACGGTTTTAATGGCATAATCATCTTCCAAAAGCTCTCTCATTATGAACAAAAAACAGAGGGGCTCTTGGAGATGACTGACATTCATGTGGCATCTCGCTCCCTCTTCCAGCCATAATGTTTTGCCATAATATTTAGTATCTATCATATCCATCTCAAGCCTTACACCGCTGGAAAATAAGCGGTGCGCCTTTGCATCATCATATTTAACGGTTATTTTGCCTTTATTCCAGGAGATTTTAACCTTCTCGGTAATGCCTTTTAGACTTTTAGGGCAGCCTTCTATCTCATATCTCATGCTTCAAGCTCCATCACAAGGGGCGGTATTGCCCCTTGATTATAACATTTATGGCAGGACTATGGCCAGGGGAGGGAGCCCCACTCTCCCCGCCCGGGTATCGCTTTAATCAATCGAAGCCGCATCTTTCATTCTGTGCCCACTATAACGCCTACTCTGTCGGCGTAGGACATGGCATCCAACCAGCCCGCCCGATAGGTGAACCAGCGATCTAGCTCCTCAAGGCGCTCTTGTGCCTTCTCGTAAGCTTCGGCTGCCACATTCGCCTTGTGGGTGGCTTTCATCCATGTCTCCTCGTCGCCCTCACGATAATAAGAGAAGTCCTGATTGCCGCTGCCGTCGTGCTTCAAAAAGGCTTGGTATTGCTTCTTGATGAGAGCGTCAAACCGTTGTCTGCTGCAAGGCGCCTTCGGGCGCCTTGTGTTCTCTGCTACTTCTGGCATATGTCACCCCCTGCTTTGGCGTATTCAATGCCAGCCAGGAAGCCGCCCCTGAACCAGGCATAGTCCTCCAAGTCTCTCATTTCACAGCGTTTCTCTTCCAGCAAGCTCTCAATGGCCTCGATCTTACTCGCTATACTGTATTCCCTATCACGATCCCCAGGATCATAATGCCTTCGGCCATTATCAGAGCCACTTTCATAGAAATCCTGAAAGGATTGTTCTATCAATTTATTGAACTCCAAAGACCTTCTTATCTTTTCTGCTCTTGTTTCTTCCGCCTCACTCATGGTATCATTGCCATGGGAGGGGTTCTCTGTTTTGTCTAGGTTCTCACTTACTATCATTTGAATCTCTCCTTTCTATTATGACAGCACCGGCACGGGCTCACCGTTGCCATAAAGATTCTACCTACTATTCATGTTCTGGTCATTCTGTGCTATAATCGAATCAGCAAAGTCCCCGCCGGGAGGGTCACTCCTGCCGGGCATGGGGAAGGCCATCACCTCCTCTCTCTGCAGGGAGTCTGAGGGGATGGAATGAACAGACCTGAGGGAACTCAACGCCGCGAGGGCATGATGTTCCTTCAAGTGCATCATAGGGGGAAAATTCAAGACACTATGAAAAAACCTGGCACAAAAATGGCACACATTTCCAGGCACCCCATTCAAACCACTGGGCCACAATGGATTGAAAAGGTGGGGGACATGACTGAAAATCATGGTGTCGACAGTTCGATTCTGTCCCTCGGCATATTTCTTTTCCCTCTTTAATAAACCTCCAGGGCATTTTGCCAGCAATGGGACACCCCCCTGTCCCCATTTTTTAAAGGAGGGCTCCCTTTGTTCTCGAATGATGGAAGGTGAGGATCATAAGGAAAGGAGAACCTGCAATGGCTACATATACCTGCAGCAAGTGCGGTGCAAAAAAGGATGGCAGATGCAAGCCCCAGAAATGTCCCAAGTGCGGAGAGAAAGGCACCATGGAAAAGAAATAGCGGGAGGGGCCCGGCTCCCCAGGGAAGCTTTTGCAGATAATCGAGAAAAGAGGAATGCACGGCATGGATGAGAGGAAAACAGCCTTTCGGAGTGAGCTTATTGCGGCGGCCCAGGGAAAGATCCCCGTTGATCTTCTCGTGAAGAACGGAACCCTGGTGAACGTGCTTTCAGCCTCGATGATGCCCGGCACCCATATCGCAGTCCATAAAGGCTATGTGGTAGGCTTCGGTCGATATGAAGCCTCCAGTGTCGTTGATGTGAAAGGAAGCTTTGTTGCCCCTGGTTTTTTCGATGGCCACTGCCATCTTGAGAGCTCCATGGTGAGCCCTTCAGAATTTGCCAGGGCCGTGATACCCAGGGGAGTGACCGCCGTCGTGACTGATCCCCACGAAATCGCCAACGTATGCGGGAAGGCGGGGATCCGATTCATGCTTGACGCCGGCGAGGACCTTCCCCTGGACATTTATGTAATGCTCCCTTCCTGCGTACCTTCATCGACCTTTGAGACCAGCGGAGCAGTGCTTCTTGCCGGGGACCTCCGGGAGTTCATGGAGCATAAAAGAGTCCTGGGCCTCGGGGAGCTTATGAACGTGCCCGGGACTCTTTCGGCCGATCCCCTTATAATGGAGAAACTGGCACTTGCTGTGGGCAGGCTTGTTGATGGCCATGCACCGGGACTCTCAGGCAAAGAGCTTTCTGCCTATATTATCGCGGGACCGTCAAGCGATCATGAGTGCGTAACCATGGAGGAAGCCGGGGAAAAGCTTGAAAAAGGCATGACTGTTATGCTTCGCGAGGGGACCTATGCCAAGAACCTCGAATCCCTTCTCCCTCTTGTGACTCCCCTTAACTACCGGCAGTTTGTGCTGGTCACTGACGATATCGATCCCCTTGATATCAGGGAGCAAGGCCACATTGATCATCTTGTAAGGAAGGTGATCTCCCTCGGGGTAGACCCCCTGATAGCCTTTTCAATGGCGACACTGAACGCGGCCCGCCATTTTCATCTTCCCTCCCATGGAGCCATCGCACCGGGCTACCAGGCCGATATGGTCGTTATTGACGACCTCTGGCATGCCCGCAAGGTATTCAAAAAGGGCGTCCTTGTGGCGGAAGATGGTCTTCCTCTCTTTTCTGCTCCCCCTCTTGATCTCTCTCCGGTGAGAAGGACTGTTTCGGCCCTTCCCTTTGATGAGGCCCTCTTTCGGGTGCCGGCCCGCTCCTTGAGGATCCACTGCATAGGCATAGTTCCTCATGAGATCGTGACAGAGGACCTGGTGATTGATGCAAAGGTGAATGATGGCCATATCGTGGCAGACCCCGGAAATGACATTGCAAAGATAGCGGTGATTGAGCGCCACCATGCCACAGGTGGTATGGCTGTCGGCTTCATAAAAGGTCTGGGCCTCAGGAAGGGTGCCTGCGCCTCGACTATTGCCCACGATTCCCATAATATTATCGTTGCAGGAATGAACGATCACGACATGAAAAGAGCCGTCGATACGGTGATTGGCTATGAGGGCGGTATCGCCATAGTGGAGGGAGGCTTGGTGAAGGCTGCCCTCCCTCTGCCTCTCGGGGGGCTTATGAGTGACGGCTCCTTTGCTGATGTCGCTGAAAAGAAAGCAGCGCTCAATCGTGCTGCCGTGGAATGCGGAATGGAAAAGAATCAGCCTTTCATGATACTGAGCTTTATGGCTCTGCCCGTGATTCCCGCGCTCAGGATCACCGACAAGGGGCTTGTCGATGAGAAAGCATTAAGGTACCAGGGGCTCTTTGACGAGGTGCCCGTGCCGTGACTACCACCATCGTCCCCTCTTTTTATAGGTTTCAATGAAAGTCTCTATGGTGCGATCGTAGGTTCTTTCCACCTCATCGGGAAAGAGGCAGGCGGGAAACTCTCCCATACCGAAATGAAAGCGAAGGCATTCGCAGCATACCCCTTTTTTCCCGCATGGCTCGTAAGAGCAGTTGCATCGAGCCTTGTTTTTCTCAGCAGTGCACTCTTTCACTGGATGACTCCTTTCAATTCGAGAAATTCCAGGCCTTATGCCTTGGAATCAATATTCTGGATCGATGAGGCAGGGGACTGCTCCTCCTGCGGGGCAGGCCCGGAGGTCCTCGAGGCCCCCATGGCTTCAAGGCACTCTGCAAGTGAGAAGCTCGCCGCATCGAGCCTTTTGAGGGTAGTCTTCAGGTAGTCCACCTGACGGGTTTCCAGGTAGGCGCTGAGGCTCTCAAGGGCTTTTTCTATGGAGTCCATGGCAAGAGTGACCTGTGCCGGCGTTTCCTGCACGGTTTCATCGGGAAGAGGCATCCCTGTCGATGCCACGGTGATTTGTTCGAGATGCTCAAGCCCCTCCTGGATCCTGGTCGTGGCAAGCTCGAGCATGTTCTGGCCCTGCTTGATGTCCTTGAAGTTCTTCATGCCGGTGAGAGCGCTGAGGGCCATGCCGATGCCTTCGTTGACGAATGACTGGGCCATCTGGAAGCCCTCGGTAAAGGCCCGCATATCCACGTCATCCTCTGCTATCTGGGACGTTTTTGCAAACTCTCTGCGGAGCTTATCCAGGTTTTTGTCAATTTCCGCCTTGCTGTGAGCCATAATGTCGCCCAGGAGCTCCACTATGTGGGAATAGAGACCCTCGAGCTTTTCCTTTGAGAAGGCACCAGGCGATCCCGTGACTTTCAGGCCCAGTTCCTTGAGCATCTTGAGGGGCTTCTCATAGCGGACCTCTACAAGGTTGTTGCCGCATTTTTCACAAACTGTCGCATCATCCTGAGCAAGCTCATGCCTGCATACCGGACAGATAATAGCCATCGTTGCACCCCGCTCTCATTTTGTGTGTCTCCCCGTGAAAGATCCTGCACCAGGCTGTCCCGCTGCTTGTATCCGGCAGTCGTACATAGGGAAGTGGGAGGATCTCCCTCCCACTCCATATTCTCCAGATACTGTGATATACCTTTTGATCGTCAGGCCTGATGCACGTTTCCCCCACCCGCTGCGGGTGGAGGCGCTGCCGGTGCTGCCGGTGCTGCCGGTGCCGCCGGTGCTGCCGGTGCTGCCGGTGCCGCCGGTGCTGCCGGTGCTGCCGGTGCTGCCGGTGCTGCCGGCGTGTTGGCAGCCTGGGGCTTGATTCCCAGCTGCATTCCCGGTGGCATTCCCTGAGGCATCCCCTGGGCACCTCTGCCTGCTCCCGGTAAGCCCTGGGCCCCGCCCCGCGCCATCGCCTGGCCTCCCTGAGGTTTTCCACCCTGTTGTGTATCGGCTTTTGCCGCTTCATCGCCGAGAGCCTGGAACACCTGCTGCTGTACAGCCTGGTCTATGGGGATCTTTTCCTGGATGACCTGGTTCCAGAGCTCGGAAAGTGCCTGCTTGTTCTGATTTTTCTGGTCCGCACCCTGGGTGGGGCCCTGGCCCTGGGCGCTCAGCACGCTGCCCGCAAGGTCAGAAAGCTGCTTTTCGTACTCCTCTTTCTTTGAAGTGCCTCCGCCTCCGGCACCTGCAATACCCTGATCTCCATGGGCGCCTCCCCGCGCCATTGCCTGGCCTCCCTGGGGTTTCTGGCCGCCCTGGAGAGGAAGTCCCTGCTGCTTGCCCTGCTGAGCCTGCTGGGGACCTTGCTGGCCCTGCTGCGGTCCATGGTGTCCCTGCTGAGGCCCCTGGGCCATGAGCTGCCCGCCGGGACCCACCATTGGTATTGACGGCATGGAGGGCATTGAGGGCATGGAGGGCATTGAAGGCATGGAGGGCATTGAAGGCATGGAGGGCATTGAAGGCATGGAGGGCATTGAAGGCATGGCAGGCATGCCTCCGCCCATCGGCCCACCGCCGCCTCTTGACATTCCTCCGCCCATCGAGGCGCCTCCACCCATCGGCATGACGGCGCCGCCGCCCATTGCCGCAGGCGAAGGCATTGAGGTGAGCATGGCCATCTGGATGTTCGGGCTGGGCTGGAGCATCTGGTTGATTGCCTGCATGTTCGCGGCGTTTTTCATGGAATTCCCCAGCATGCCCATCATGTTCATCATGTTTGCCATGGGATTCTGGCCCTGCATGGCGCCCATCTGGTTCATCATGTTCATGTTCTGGCCGAGCTCCTGGAGGCGCTGCATGAGCTGCATCTGCTGCCCCAGGTTGTTGTTGAGGACTCCCATCACCTTGTTCCGTTCTTCCATGATCTGGTTGAGGCGCTGCATGCCCTGCTGGAGCTTGTTCATCTCCTGCATCTTCTTGGCCTGGTTGGCGAGCTTCTGGACCTTCATCTGCTCGCCCTGCATCTTCATCTGGTTGGCCTGCTGCTGCATCTTCTGGGCGAGCTGCTTGAGCTTCTGGGCGATTTGCTCGAGCATCTTGGCCATGGACCGGAGCATCTGCGCCACGGCGCGGAGCATTGCAGAAAGGGCTGCCCCTACATAGGGAATGGCAGCCACCGCCGAGGCCACGGCCTCGATGCCCTGTGCGGCCGCTTCAAGGGCTTTTCCCGCCATGCTGATGGTCTGTGAGACGCCGCTGAGAGTCTTGGAGATGCCGTTGAAGGTCATCTCCTTCATCTTGGCCGTCATCTCTTTCGCGCCGAATTCCTGCTCGAGCTTTCCGAAGTGCTGGACCCCCTGCTGGAAGGTGTTGTTCTGGGTCATCTGTTGCTGGGAGTCCTGGTTCATCTGGCCGAGGGCCTGCATGATCTGCCCCTGGCCTGATTGCTTCTGGCCCAGGATACCCATCAGCTCTTCAATGTCGTTGATGGAATTATAATTTGCCATCCCGGTGTCGCTGTAGCCGACATTGGGAGCCCTGTAGGCGCCGGACATCATCATGGCGCTCATCATGTTCGTGCTTGCCGAGACATTGAGCATCTGGTTCATTGCAAGAGCATCATTGGCCTGTCCCATGGTAGGCTGCGTTCTCTGAAAGGTGTCGCGCCCTTCCGTCGCCGAGTTGATACCCGACTGCGTGGCCGGCACGGATTGGGTTTTCCCCGATTGTATCTGCTGGAAGTGCTCTTCTTTTATCTTTTTCTTTGCTTTCTTGTTTTTTCTGGCCTTTCTGAGCTTGGCTTCCGCAGTATCGAAGGTTTTCCCCACCTGGTTGGGCATTCCCGCGTCAATAGTGGGAAAGTCAGTAGGCATATCAAATGACATCTCCTCTACCCCCTCGCTTATATTTATCCTTATCAACTATATCACTACATGGGCTCCTCGAGTAAAGTGCTTTATTCCCCTCTTCCATGTTAAATAAATGTAAACTGGCAAGGCTGCTGCGGGGAGAAGGAAAGAACAGGAGGACCGGTACGCTCAGCGGCGGTAGATAAGAAGGGAGCAGCAGACAAGTGCTGCCGTCTCCGCCCGCAGTACACGGCTTCCCAGGGTGATTTCCAGGGCCCCTCTCTCTAAGGCAGCACGCCATTCGGTTCCCGAAAAGCCCCCTTCGGGACCGATGAAGACGTGGTAATCGCTCCCCTCGGGAATGGAGTCCATGGATCTCATTGCGGCCCCTGTCCCTTCATCGGGGGAGAAAAAGAGCATGGTGCCCCCTGCAGCTCTGGAGAGGGCATCGCCGAGACTTACGGGAGCTGAAAGCCCGGGAAAGATGGTGCGCCCCGACTGGCAGCTGGCGCTCCTCACAATGGAGTTCCAGCGGGTTTCCCGTGCATGACCCCACTGGAGAGGCGCACTTCTTGCAGTAATAAGGGGGATAATTGCCGCCACGCCGATCTCTGTCGCTTTCTCAACGACATACTCTAAACGTGGCGCCTTGATGAGAGCCTGGTAGAGCGTGACGCGGATCGAAGGCTCGCGGGAAACCTCTCTCACCTCGAGGATTCTCGCGGTACCCCGCGAAACCTCGACAGTATGAAGTTCTGCGAGGTATTCACGGGAAGTCCCGTCAATTGCCGTAAAGCGGTCTCCCCTCCGAAGCCGCAGCACCTGCCTGGCATGTTTCCATTCGGCGCCCTCGAGGGAAAGAGATCCACCTGATACCCGGTCCGGCGGCACGTAAAATCTCGGCATGGCTTTCAGGGACCTTCTTTCCTCACGGCGAAGGCATCCCAGATCCCCCCGGTCTGCCAGGAAAGGAGCGCAAAATGCGGGCCGAGAAGCGCTTTTTCCACCTGGGGGCGCTGGTCTGTCGTAATGCCTGATCCGATAAAGACTCCTCCCTGCCTGAGGGGGGGGCACCGCTTTTCAAGCAGCATGGCAATCTCTCTTAAAAAGAGATTCCCCACAGCGAGGTCGTATGAGCCAGGGGGCACGTCGGTGACCTCATCCCTTACCAGGGCGATTCTGTTTCCCATTCCCATACGGATCACATTGGTCTGGGCTTCTGTGAGGGCTACCGGGTCGTGATCCACTGCAGTCACCGATGAGGCACCCAGGGCGATTGCTGCCATCGCGAGGAGAGCCGAACCGGTTCCCAGGTCGATTACCTTCATGCCGGGCTTTACGTAAGACTGCAGAAGCCTTATGCAGAGGCTTGTGGTGTGATGATCGCCTGTTCCGAAAGCCATCCCCGGCTCAATTTCAATGACGGCCTCGCCGGGTGAGGCTTTGTAGGCTCTCCAGGGTGGCTTTATCACGATGGTGCCGATGGAAATTGTCTTGAAGCTTCTCTTCCAGGATTTTTCCCACCGGAGGGCCCTTATTTTCCTTTTGGAGAGCTTTGTCTCTTCAAGACCCTTCAGCTTGAGGCTGAGTCTCTCAAGGATGTCTTCTGCCGCCCCGTCAGCGGGAAGGTAGAAGACAAGGCATTGCCTTGTCCTGTAAGTCTCTTCGCTCCATGCCGAGATATGATGGGCCTGGAGGAGGTATTCCGCGTAAGGAATCAGCTCTGGTGAGGTACAGAGCCTCATCTTGTAGTATTCCACCGGGCACCCCTATTTTTTTGCCCCGGAAAAGGCATTTTTCAGCTTCCCCAGGAAGCTCTTGTCGGGCTCAGGCTCTTCTCCGGAAAGCTTCTGAAACTCCTGGAGCAGGCTTTTCTGCTTTTCGTCGAGCCTGGTGGGCACCATGACCCATACCTTCACGTAAAGATCGCCTCTCCCGTGCCCCCTGAGGCTCATCATCCCCTTGCCCTTGATCTTGAAGAGGGTGTCACACTGGGTGCCCGGGGGGATCTTCAATTTTGTCTCCCCGTCAATGGTGGGCACCGCCACTTCTCCTCCCAGGGCCGCCAGGGTCAAGGCTATCTGCTTGAAATAGTAAAGATCGTCTCCTGAGCGCTGAAAATCGGAATGCTCCATGATATGGATTACCACGTAGAGATCGCCGCTTACGCCTCCCATGAAGCCTGCCTCGCCCTCGCCGGGGATTCTTATCCGGGAGCCTGTGTCCACGCCTGGAGGAATCTGCACCTCCAGCTTTCTCTCCTTCTCCACCTTTCCCATCCCCCTGCATTCAGGGCAGGGATCGGTGACTATTGAGCCTTCACCGCTGCAGCGGTTACAGGGAAAGGTTCTCATGATCTGCCCGAAGGCGCTCCGGCTCACCTGGGTGACCTGGCCCGTGCCATGGCAGGTGGCGCATTGCTCAGGCTTCGCCCCGTCCCGGCCTCTTGTGCCTTTGCAATGGTAGCAGGTAACAGGGCTCGTTATGGCAATCTCCTTTTCCACGCCTTTGAAGGCCTCTTCAAGCGTGACGGGGATGTCGTAGCGGAGATCCCTTCCCTTCTGGGGGCGGCTTGAGGCCTGGGCACGTGCGCCTCCCCTCATATCCCCGAAATCAGAGAAGATATCGAACATCTGGAAGAGATCGCCGAATCCTCCGAAGCCAAACCCTCCGAAACCTGCATCGCCGCTTCCCAGATTCAGCCCTTCATGGCCGAAACGGTCATACTGACCGCGCCGCTGATCGTCAGAGAGCACCGCATAGGCTTCGTTAATCTCTTTAAACTTCACTTCAGCCTCGGATTTGTTCTCAGCCACGTCGGGATGATATTTCCTTGCAAGGCGCCGGTATGAAGATTTGATTTCTTCAGCAGTGGCACTCCTCGACAGTTCAAGCACCTCGTAATAATCGCGTTTTGCCAAGGTTATCACCTCCTTCTCCGCCAGGGGGAAAAAAAGAAGCCCTGAGGTCAGTGCATCTTTCTATGAAATGAAATGCCCGGTGGAGGATCCTGCTATTTCTGGAACCATCCGAAGAGATCCTCCTCTGTCGGCTCATCCATGGTAATTGTTTCTTTTGCCTTCTTGGCGGCAGCGGCGCCGCCTCCTCCCGCGAAGGCACTTGGTATCTTTGCGCCCTCGATGGAGAGGTATGCCTCTGTCGAGACCATGTACATCACGTCCTGGAGGGCCTTGGTGTCTTCCTTGATTTTCGGGATATCGTAAGTCTGCAGTGACATGCGCAGCCTGTCAATAGCCTCTCGGAGCTGCCGCTGGTAATCAATGGACATCTTGTCCGAGAGCTCCCTTATGGTTCTCTCGGCGGTATCAAGCTCTATGTTGGCCTTGTTGCGGGTCTGTGACTCGTCCCTGCGCTTCCCGTCCTCTTCGGCATAAATAGCCGCTTCCTTCACCATCTTGTTTATCTCTTCACCGGTGAGGTTCGTCGGCGACTGGATGGTGATCTTCTGCTTGTTGCCCGTGGCAAGGTCCTTGGCTGATACGTTCACTATGCCGTTGGCATCAATCTCAAAGACCACCTCGATCTGCGGAACGCCGCGCGGTGCCGGCGGGATGTTGCGGAGCTCGAACCTGCCGAGGGATTTGTTGTGGGCCGCGAGCTCGCGTTCGCCCTGGAGCACGTGGACCTCCACAATGGTCTGCCCGTCGGCTGCCGTGGTGAATATTCTGGACTTGGAGCAGGGTATCTGGGTGTTTCTCTCAATGAGTTTGGTGAACACGCCGCCGACGGTCTCGATGCCCAGCGAGAGGGAAGTCACGTCCAGCAGGACCATGTCCTTCACTTCGCCTGAGAGAACTCCGCCCTGGATGGCAGCGCCCATTGCGACAACCCTGTCCGGATCAATTTCCTTGCAGGGCTCCTTGCCGAAAAGCTTCCTTACCTTGTCCTGCACCGCGGGCATTCTCGTCGAGCCTCCCACAAGGAGCACCTTGTTTATCTGTCCCATCGTGAGGCCCGAATCCTCCATGGCTCTCATTGCCGGCTCCACGCATTTTTCCACGAGATCGGCTGACATCTCCTGGAATTTCTGTCTCGTAAGCTCTATATCCAGGTGTTTCGGCCCCTGGGCGTCGGCAGCGATGAAGGGCAGGTTGATCCTCGTGGTGGTATCGCTCGAGAGCTGAATCTTGGCGTTCTCTCCTGCTTCCTTGAGGCGCTGCATGGCCACGCGGTCAGTCCTCAGGTCAATGCCGTGCATTTTCTTGAACTCATCGACGAGCCAGTCCATGACCCGCTGGTCCCAGTCGTCGCCGCCCAACCGCATGTTTCCCGCCGTGGCTTTCACTTCAAAAATGCCGCCACCGATCTCCAGGATTGACACATCAAAGGTACCGCCCCCGAGGTCCCATACAAGGATCTTTTCCGAGTGGTCGAGCTTGTCAAGGCCGTAGGCCATAGCCGAAGCGGTCGGCTCGTTGATGATGCGCACCACCTCCATGCCTGCAATGGTGCCGGCGTCCTTGGTGGCCTGCCGCTCGCTGTCGTTGAAATATGCGGGGACAGTGATGATGCTTCTTTCTATGGGGAATCCCAGGTATGCCTCGGCATCGGCCTTTATTTTCTGAAGGATCATTGCCGATATCTCCTGGGGTGTATAACTCTTGTCGTCGATCTGCACTTTGAATTCCGTGCCCATGTGGCGCTTGATTGAGATGATGGTGCGCTCAGGGTTGCTGATGGCCTGGCGCTTGGCCACGGCCCCTACGAGGCGCTCGCCGGTTTTTGAAAAACCCACGACAGAGGGAACAAGAGCATCGCCCTCGGCACTCGGGATGGCGATTGGCTGCCCTCCCTCCATGATTGAACAGACTGAATTGGTGGTTCCTAGATCAATCCCCACAATCTTGCTCATACTATCCACTCCTTCTTCAGGAACAGTAATTTTTCAAGAGGACTCCGATCTTCACGCTGAGGGGCCCGGAGGAGGCGCGGCGCCTCTCTTCGAGACCTTTACCATTGCCGGCCGCAAAATCTTCTTTTTTATCGTGTATCCGCGGTATACTTCCTCAATGACAGTATCTTCGGGATATTCACTATTCTCCACGACGGCTATCGCCTCATGAATCTTGGGGTCGAAGGGCTGGCCCTCGGCCTTGATGGGATCCACGCCGATACCCTTGAGGATCTCCTCGAACTGCGACAGGATCATTGCCACGCCCTGCATCAGCGATGCAGTATCCTGAGTGGTCTTGGAGGCCTTGACGGCCCTCTCGAAATTGTCCACCACAGGGAGAAACTTGCTCACAAGATCCTCAAAGGACCTGTCAACCTGAAAATCCACTTCCTTGACGGAACGGTTTCTGAAATTATTGAAATCCGTCTTCAGCCGCTCGTAAAGATCATTGAACTCGTTGATTTTCTGCTCTTTCTTCTTTATGGTCTCCCTGAGGAGAAAGATTTCCTGGTTATGAGCCTCCTGCAGGTCTACAAGGTTCCGGTCAGGTGGCCGTTCCTGAGGCCGCTCAGGCGGCCGCTCAGGCGGCTTTTGCTGCATTGCCGGCTGTGGCTTGAAAGGATCGATTGCCTGCTGATTCCGGAGGCTTTCGATTTCCTTTTTCTGCTCCTCGTACTCAAGCTCCACCTTTCGGTGCAGATCGCGCTTCTTCTCGAATTCCTCCTTGAGCATCCGCGAGGCAATACGATAGAACCCGATGAGGGTGAGGAAATCAATGCCTTTATCGACCGAGCTTGCGAGCCTTGCCCTCAGGAAATCAAGAATAGGGACCCCGCTTATCACCTTGTCCAGCTCTTCTACGCCTATGGCGATTTTTTCCTTTTCCTCTGAGGTGAGCTCAGGGCGCGGCAGGGTACTCTTGGCTCCAGGCGACGGCGGGGACTGGGGGGAGGACGGCTCCTCTGCGGGGGCGGCAGCGGCAGTCTGCTCTGCCTCAGGCTCTGTATCGGAGCACTGTTCGGAAGATTCGTCTGTCATATCACCATATTCTCCTTCTTCCAGCACCATGGATTTTGCCCGGAGCGCTTTCCTGTTTTTCACGCGTTTCAGCTTCTTTTCCCTTTCCATCCGTGAAAGGGCTTCCTGTGAGAGGGTGGAAGAGTCTCCCTGCTGTTGAGCCAGGGAGGAATTGAGCGTGCTCTCTTCCATGCGATATACCCCTTTCATTCTGGATGCCGCCGGTAGTGGCCACCATGAAAGTATTCATCACCATCAACCTTCTTCCTCCTCTAGAGGAGGATGATTTATATTTTCATGCCATACCGGTCCCGCTCATTTTGATGATGGTATTGATCCGGAGAATCGCTTCAGCCACCTCCATTGCGGCGAGGAAAACCTGGCGCTTTACAGGGACCGGATCGATGATCCCAGCCTCCACCATGTCAATGAGGTTACCGGAATCGCAGTCTACTCCAGGGGTGCGGCCTGTCTCCTCGAGGGATTTGAGAGCTTCTTCTATCTTTTCAAGGGAGTTGAACCCCGCATTCGCTATGATCTGGGCCATCGGGCGCTTCAATGACTCTACCACGCAGTCAATACCGTATGCGGCGATGCCCCTGGCTTTTGTCCTTGCCTTCCTCACCGGGGGAATGAGGCTCAGCTCAAAGGCCCCTCCACCGGCGACGACGCCGCCCTTGAGGGCTGCCTGGAGCGATGAGGCGGCATCCTGTGCGATTCTCTCCCTTTCTCCCACCACTTCTTCCGTCGTTGCCCCCACAAGAAAGGTCGCGGTCTTTTTCCCCTCTCCCCCCGATATTCTCATATGCCCAAGCCGCCCATCCTCCATTACTTCCTTCGCCTGGCCAAGAGATGCTCTCAATTCTTCATCGCTGCGCCCAATGCACGTTCTCTTGAGCGCTTTTGCCCCAGTGTACTCCAGCACGTTCCTGAAATCGGAGCTCCTGAGCCTTGAGATGACCAGTATTCCCTCCCTGGTGAGCAGTTCTTCCGCAAAGTCATCGATTCCCTTTTCAAGCACCACCAGTTTGATTCCCAGGCCGGGAAGGCGCCGTATGTTTTTTCTGAACTCCTCCTGGTAGTTAAGGTATGCGGCG
The DNA here is from genome assembly GCA_031082125.1 of Candidatus Eremiobacterota bacterium. Taxonomy (NCBI): domain Bacteria; kingdom Bacillati; phylum Vulcanimicrobiota; species Vulcanimicrobiota bacterium. The sequence continues at coordinate 94,257 of JAVHLM010000003.1, read as the reverse complement.
AATCCCGCCTCGGTCCTGAGGGCCGCTTCGCTCAACTCCTCCGGCAGCAGGCTGTCTTCAAGGGCCAGCACTTTTGCGGCAGTCACCTTGTGGGGCATCTGCTCATTGAGGCGCTTTTTTTTGAAGAGAAGACCGGGAAATACCTCGTGGGACGCCCCCACCTCGGCCACTATCCGCTCCGAGAGCCTGAAGGTGCTGTCAAGCAGTTTTTCGGAGCCAATATTCCTTGCGAGTGCCACTACACCCCCGGCGATGGCGCTATCATTCCTGCCGGCGACAGTGGTGACCTGGCCCAGGAGAGGATCGTCCATGTCCTTTATAGTAATTGCGCCTTTGTCAAGCAGCTCGAGGCACTCATGAATCCCAATCCTTATGCCTTCTATGATTTTGGAGACAGGCACTCCCCGTATTATGTAATTGAGGCCTTCACTGACAAGAGTTCCCGCCATTATCGTCGCCGTGGTGGTCCCGTCTCCCACCTGTTCGTGCTGGTTCCTTGCGATGTTGATAAGCATCCGGGCTGCAGGATGGGAGACCTCCATCCTGCCAAGGATGGTCACGCCGGCATTGGTGACAATGATGTCGCCGTTTCCGTCAACGAGCATGGTATCAAGCCCTTTGGGGCCAAGGGTATTTTCCACGGCCCCGGCAATGGCTCTCACCGCTGCAGCATTTGTAAGGAGCGCCGAGAGTCTCTCATCAATATCGCTCTTATCGTTGTGGTGGGGAATGCCGGACATGGAACCTCCTTGTGGGGACAAAGCGGGATTTAAAGACGATCAAGGTGCCGGAGCTTGTGGCTGAAGTTCTCTGCAGTGTAGTTAATGATGGAAATGATCTGCTCATAGGGCATTCTCTTGGGGCCTATGATCCCAAGCGTGCCCACCGGTTCGCCGTTCAGGTTGTAAGCGGCCGTCACCATCGAGCACTCCTTCATCTCGTCAACGGGGTTCTCTTCACCTATCAGCACCTGTACGCCGTCGGCATTGAGGGTTTCGGTGAGGATCTCTGCCACCACTTTCTCTTCTTCCATAACTTCCATCAGCACTTTTATCTTGTCGAGATCACGGAACTCCGAAAAGTCGAAGAGGCGGGTTTTCCCTCCGTAGAATACCTCTCTTTGCTGTTCTTCCACCAGGTGCTGCGATGCGTCGCCGATATTCCTGATGAGCTCCCTGTCGGTCTCAAGGCCGGGAATTTCCTTGAGAAATTCCGATACATGGTCAAGCGCCCGGCCCTGGAGCCTGTCGTTGAGCAGATTGGTGAGGCGCTCCAGCACTTCGGGGCTGATGGGCGAAGAAAGCTCGATGGTTCTGTGGATTATGGAGCCCGTATTGTTCATCATGAAAAGGAGTATGCGGGTCGGCGAAAGGGAAACAAGCCTGAGGTATTTGAAAAGGCTTTTTCTCAGCTGCGGAGCAAGAAGGAGGGAGGTGTAATTGGTGAGCTCGGCGAGAAGCCGCGCAGTTTTCTTGATAAGAATCTCCAGGTGGGACTGGATAATCTGGTATTCCCGCTCGATGGTGCTCACGGCATTCTCAGGGGGAGGGGCGATCTTCCTGCTGATTATCTCATTGACGAAAAGGCGGTATGCCTTGTCTTTGGGAATCCTTCCCGATGCGGCATGGGGCTGCTCGAGATAGCCCATCTCTTCAAGCCTTGCCATCTCGTTCCTTACCGTGGCGGAACAGCAGCCGATATCATAATTTTCGGTAATGATCAATGATCCGACAGGCTCGCCTGATTTTACAAATTCCTGCACGATGATCTCAAGGATGGCCTTTTGCCGAGAATTAAGCGCCGAAGAGCCTGCTTTCACTCTTCTCTCCTCCCTCTTCAAAGCCGGTGTCAGGCAAAATATTCCACTCAATTAATACCACGGAATTCCTGCTCTGTCAAGGCAAGGCGAGAATTATCAAGGGAGGGTAGTGCCTCAGATCCTCTCTCCAAAAAGGGCCCTTCCGATTCTTACCATGGTGGAGCCCTCCTCGATGGCGATCTCAAAATCATCGGTCATACCCATCGAGAGATGAACGGCTTCATAGCCGGGAAAGCCTCTGAGCTTCTCTGAGAGCAGAGCCATATCCCTGAAATAGCGCCGGTTTTCTTCAGGATCTTCCAGGAAGGGAGGGATAGTCATCAGCCCTTTCACCTTAAGGTGGGTGAGGCATGAGATCCTCTCCATGGAAGGCATGACCTCATCGGTCAGAAAGCCGTGCTTGGTGGCTTCATCACCGTAATGGACCTGGAGGAGCACTTCCGCAGCTTTCCCTCTTTCCTGGGCCCGCTTTGCCAGTCTTTCCGCAAGGTCCACCGAGTCAACGCTCTGAATGAGGTTAAAAAGCTCCAGGACCTGATGGGCCTTGTTTTTCTGGAGATGACCTATGAAATGCCAGGTGAGTTTGCCTTCGAGGGTCGTAATCTTCTCGCGGGCTTCCTGGAAATAGTTTTCCCCGAAGTCAGTGATACCGAGCCCCGCAGCCTCAATAATCCTTTGGGCATGCACTTTTTTTGACACGGCCACAAAGCGGATATCCTGAAAGCGCCTTCCCCTTTTTGCTGCCGCTTTCTCCATACGTGCACAGAGATCGTCATAGCGGGCCTTCATGTCACTGTGGTAATGATCTTCCATAGTGCGCTCTCCCTCATGGTCAGTAAAAAGGTGCTGGCAGGTAAAAGCCTGCCAGCACCCTGTTTCCTGCCGGTTGTTGTCTAGAGCCAGCTCATCAGGGAGTCCTCGGGAATTGATGTGGAGCCTGTGGTATGACCCTCCACACCGAGCCGGAATTCCGTGGGCTGATCCGCATGGTACATGGCGTCTTCCTTCGAGATAAGGCCGGCCTCATAGAGCTTGGTAAGGGCCGCGGTGAAGGTCTGCATCCCTTCTGTCTGGCCCTGCACCATGTATTGATAGATCTCATTCACCTTATTCTCCATGATAAGGCTTGAGATGGTAGGGGTGACCACCATGATTTCCACAGCGGGAATGCGCCCCTCATTGTCTTTCTTGTTGAGGAGGCGCTGCGAGATGACACCCCTGAGGGTTGTCGAGAGGAGGAGCCTGAACTGTTTCTGCTGGTCGCCTGAGAACACATCTACAATTCTCTGGATGGCCTGGGTGGTGTTCGGCGTATGAAGGGTGCTGAAGACAAGATGGCCTGTCTCTGCGGCGATGGCGGCCGTGAGTATGGTTTCGGAATCCCTCATCTCTCCTATCAGTATCACGTTGGGATCCTGCCTCAGAGAGGCCTTGAGGGCGTCGAGGAACGAGGGGGTATCAATTCCCACCTCCCTCTGTGTCACAATGCTCATCTTGTCCTTGTGCACGAATTCGATGGGGTCCTCAACGGTGACCACGTGGAGCTTCCTGTTGGTATTGATGTAATCAACGATGGAGGCCAGAGTCGTGGACTTGCCGCAGCCCGCGGGGCCCGTGACCAGGATGAGGCCATGGTTTATCGAGGCGAATCTCTTCAGGAATGGCGGCAGGCCAAGCTCTTCAATTGAAGGAATCTCTGTCCTGAGCATCCTGTAAGAGCCGCTCACGGTGCTTTTCTGCAGGAAGGCGTTTACTCTGAAGCGCGCCTCAGGAATGGCATAGGCGAAGTCGATCTCCTTCTTCTCAAGGAGCTGGCGGCGCAGTGACTTTGACATGCTTGAGAGAACAAGGTACTTGCATTCCTTGTCGGAAAGCACCTGGTTTCCCACGGGGACGAGATCACCTTCCAGTCTCACGGTAGGCGGCGCTCCCTCCTTGAGATGGAGATCGGAAGCACCATGCTTGATCATCACCTGGAGCAGGTCGTTGAGATCAAAGCCCAGCTCACCGACGGCGGGGAGTTCTTCAAAGTCCTCAAGTCTTGAGATGAGCTCGTCCACGGGCGACACGACGCGGGATATCTTTTTCTCCATGTCCTCCACGAGCCGGAAGGCTACCGAGACCTTTTCCGAGCTCACTTCGGCCTTAGCGATAGTGTCGCTGAGCTGCTTGATAGTATCCTCATACTGGGAGGTCTTCTGCTGAAGCTCCTCCACCTTCTTTGAGGCTTCCTCGATGGTTTTCGTCACGTCATGGAAGTTGCCGAGCTCTTCCTGGATCTTGGTGAAGATCCTCTGTTCCTGCTCCTCAAGGGGTTGCTTAAGCTCCCCTTTTATTTTCTCAACGGTTTCATCAGACTTTGAAGTCAGCTCGTCGTAACGCTCGTCAATCTGGTTGAGCTCCTCGGTGATCTCATTGACATGGGAGGTGATGGTGCCTATCATCTCCTGAAAAGTCTTCTGTTCCTGCTCGATCTTTGTCATTTTCTCGAGAGCCGCTGAGATGCCGGAATCGGAGTCGCCCTTCATTTTGTCCATGAGGGGCGTTATCTCGGCGAGATCCTTTTCAATCCTCTCTTTGAGGGCTTTTGCTGATTCCTGTGCTTCGTGGGCTATCTTTTCGAGCCTGGATTCCATGTCGGCTGCCACGCCGCCGCCGCCCGCCCTTACGTCATCAATCAGCTTGCGGATGTCCTGGATCTCCTCGGTGTGGTTGGCAAGGCCGTCCTTGAGCATGGCATAGGCTTCAAGCCTTGCCGAAGTCTCTTCAATATGGGCCGTTATCTCATCCATGTGGGACTTTATTGAGCCCATCTGCTCATCAATGGTCCCTATCTTTTCCAGGGCACGGCTCGCTTCATTGAAGGCCTTGGTGAGCTTTTCATCGACTGCCTCGCCTTCCTGCTTAAGCCGCTGCTCCAGCTCGGCGCCGCCTGCTCCGGATTCTTCGAGCTTCTTTATGCGGGCTATGGTATCTTCACTTTCCTCGATGATTTTGTCGATTTTTACTTCTGTTTCAGTGAGCTTTTCAAGCTTCTCATCGACTTCGTCAGCGAGGTCCTCCATGTCTTTCACCGAGTCTTCAAGCTTTTTCACCTTGCTCTCGGCGTCGCGCGCCTCCATCATGACGAGGCCCATCTTGGAGGTCACATCTTCTATTTTCTTCTCCAGTTCGGCAAGCTTTTTCATGGCCTTGTCGGGGGAATCTCCTCCTTCACCGCCCTCATCATCGGCGTACTCTTCATGTTCGACTTCCTCTGCAGCGCCCTCTTCTTGTCTTCTCTTTCTCCTTGACATGGAATGCCGCCTCCTTTAGAAAATATGATGAAACAAAGTATAAAGTCCCATAGCGGGAGAGCGACCGAGGATATGTTTCGTTGGGTATGAAGGTGACGATCACTCTTACAGGGAAAAATTCTTCCAGAGAGGGAGAAAACCCTTCTATGTTAACTTTTTTATCATTCTTTTTCTCTCTTCGGCATAGCCAAGATGCTCATAGAACAGTACGGCATTTTTATTGGAGGTGGTGACGCCCATGCCAAGATAGCGCAGGCCCTGGGCCCTTACAAATCTCTCCGCTTCGTCCATGAGCCTTGTGCCCACTCCCTTTTTCTGGAACTGGTCTTTCACCGAGAGGTCAAAAACCCAGCCCTGCCGCTCGCCTGTCGATGTCTCTATGTCACCGCTCACTACGATCACGTGGCCCATTAACTGGCCTTTTTCATCTTCGGCGATAAATATGCCCACGTTGCTGTAGCCTGCCGAATTCTTCAGCACGGCAAGATCATTTTTGCGGAACTGCTTGACCTGTTCAGCAGGAATGTCTCTGAAGGGCGACAGGCTTCTTACCACCATCTCTGCTGCAAGATCTATGACAGCATCGATATCCTCTTCCTTTGCCTTTCTCACCGTATAGTCCATGGTTTGCCTCCCTCACCGAGTCTTTCTCTTCAGAGATTCTCCCCGCGCCCCTCGTGGTTCCTCCGACAGGTGGATTAATGGCATGTGGAGCACCGGTGGGACGAGCAGCTCGAGCAGCCGCTCCTTGACGAAGAGGCGCCATGGGCAGAGGAAAGATCGCTTCCCCGCGAACCCGAGGACACTGCAAAAGTGGAAAATTTCTTTTCCACCTTGTCACTTCCGCAGCCAGGGCAGACGATTTCCGTAGTGGTGCTTCTCACGATTTTTTCAAAGGTGCTCTCGCACTGTGTGCAGCAGAATTCATAGATAGGCATGGCTTTTCTCCTCCTCAGCCAGGAATGTTCAGGTCACACCCTGGAAGTGCATCCTTGCACCTATGGATTTCAGAACATTATAAAAGATTCCTCTTATCTCCTGCAGGTCCATGAATCCAGGCCATACTGGCTCCTGGCCAATTCGTCAGCCATTGCGCGCTCCCCGTCGCTGACAGCCCCCAGGGAAGCGTCCATGGCAAGCGATTCCCTTATGCCGTCTATGATGCTGTCGATAATGACATCCTTCCCGGGCAGGGATTTGACGATCCCCCGGAGGCCCCGGGGAAGCCCGTCTTCATAGGCAGGCGCTTCTCCCCCAAGCAGCTCTTTTGTGAGAGCATCATCAACGGTGAGAGGCAGCGAACATTGCTGCAGAAGGGTCCCATTCCTTCGCACCTGGGCGCTCCCGAGAATCTTTTCCCCTCCAGCGAGGATCTCATACTGCGCCGGGGCGGCAAAGCAAAGCGGTGAAGACCTTTTCTGTGCCCTTCCTTGCAGGGCATGAAAAAAAACCTCTACCCCAAGGCGTGAGAGGCCTCTCAGGACACCCTCGTTCAGGACTTTGAAGGACTCCCTGATGGTGCCTGCTTTTCCGCCCGGTAAAGGCAGCGTGAGGGAGTAGGTTATCTCGTCCAGGTGGAGGACTGCCCTGCCCCCTGTGGGCCGCCGCACGATCTCAAGGCCGAGCGCTCTTATCCGTGTAAAGTCAAGAGAGGCACAGGACTGGAAATAGCCAAGCGACACACATGGCCTTGACCAGGAGTAGAACCTTGCAGTAGGAGGTGAGGAGTTCCGTGATACCGACTCGAGTATGGCTTCATCGATGGCCATGTTCTCCTCACCGCTCCGGGCCCCGTCCCTGATTATCCTGAGGGAGGCTCTCATCGGAAAACCCGTTTCTTGGAGATTTTGATGTAGGTGCCCTCGCCGGGCCTGCTCGTGATGGCCACGGAATCCATCAGGTTTTTCATGATAAAGATTCCCCGGCCCCTCTCTGAAAAGAGATCAGGCACTTCCAGGCCCATGCCTTCCGGATCGAAGCCTTTGCCATAGTCGATGACTTCTATCTCTAAGTTCTCTTTGGAAATCATGTAATGGAGGTCAATCCCTTTTTCGGAGCATCCGTGCTCAATGGAATTGTCGCAGGCTTCTCCGACGGTCATGACAATATCCTGCACTTCCTCCTCGTTATAGTTCAGGCGCCTGGCGATGGCTTCGGCCTGGGCTCTCACAATGGCGGCGAACTCCTCCTTGCAGGGTATCTTGAGATCGAGGTGGGAAGTGCTCTTTACCACTTCCTCCCATTTTTTCAGAGAGGAGCTCTGCGACTCGATGACCTGATCCCTCATCTCAAGATACAGCTTCGCCACGTAAATGAAGAAATAGACGATGAGGGTGTTTATTCTCTTTTCAAGACGGAAAAAAAAGCAGCTCTCTATGCTTTCGTCGATGAAGCAGCGGCGGAGGTAATCCCATATCTTGTTCCTGCAGATCCTGATGCCGTGGAGCAGGTCTATGAGGTCAATCCGGAATTCCACCCTGCGGCTCGCGATGCCCTCCTCAAAGTTGATAAGGTCTCTGAGGAACTCGTCTCCCTGAGGATCGTCCTGAAGCGGGGCATCGTCATGCTTGCGGAGATTTGATATGATAAAGTTCAGGAGCCTCAGAATGGCAGCCTGTGACTCTTCCCGGGGGATACCTCCCTTCAGGTAGCCTTGAATCTCTGCATAGGTCCTCTCGTTTGCCTCATGGGCAATTTTCTCTCTGTTGACTTCAAGGAAATCGGCAACTCGACCAAAAAAATCACTGTTCATGGTGTCTCTCAGGGTGAGGCTCCCCGGCCGCCATGGCGAGGGAGAGGGCCTCACGGGTTTCTTCTCTTGAAAGATTTCTCGGGTAGTTGTAGGGAGTTGACCCGGGTTTTTCGTTGTAGAGCGGCCTGTTGCACCATGGGCACCCCGACGTCTCGAAGGCCTCTCCCTCCACTACCTGCGGTGCAATATCATGTAACTTTGTGTTAAAATGCAAATTTCCTTCTCTTACGGTACACATGGCGCCTATACCCGATCTGATGAGATAGTGGGCAAGCTGGATCCGCCGGTAGCTTGCAAGATCGGGCCTTCCGAGCTTCCCCAGAGGGGTTCCGGGAAGAGGGGTGAAGGCAAAGAGGCCCACGGCCACATGCTTTTCATGAAGAAGCTCAAGGAGCCGTGCCATTTCCTCTTCTGTCTCTCCCAGCCCTGCGATGAGGTGGGTGGCAACCCTTCCCGGGTATCGCCCGGCACTCTCAATGAGAAAGAGGAGGGCCCCCTCCCAGTCTCTGCCTTTTATTGTCCTATACAGTTGGGGCGTTGCCGCATCAAGCGGAAGCGCAACTGTCTGGATGCCTGCCTCCATGAGTTCGCTGAGCATCGGGCCGGTGATGCCGGTACAGGAGATCCCGGCAGGGACCGGCGAGACCTTCCTGAGGCATGCAATGAAGCTCAGTGCCTGCGCGAGTCCATCGGCACTGTTTACCACCTGGATGCAGACCTTTTTTATTGAGCCTTCTTCAAAGGCCCTTGCCACTTCTCTTTGCACTTCCCCGGCCCTGAAGAGGGGCCAGCTCACTCTTGAAAGGGTTCTTGCGCGGGACATGCTTCCCGATGCCTGGGCACAGAACGAGCATGTTCCCCTGCAATGGCTCCCCGCCATAAGGTAGGCAATGGAGGGATAGGTCTCGCAGCGGGCCCGGTGAAGGCCAAGAAGCGACGCCGTGCCCGACGAAACGCCTATCATATCACGCAGCACTCCTCTTTTTCAACTACTCTGTATCGGTCATCAGCGAGGAGAGATTTTCTGAAATCCTGTGACGGCATCACGAAGCGCTCAAAGCCGCAGTCGAGAGCGCACCTTTCAAGCATTGTCCCGTAAGCGCCGCGGGGATGCATGCAGCCCAGGGTAAAGGTGGCGCGGGGGAGCAGATCGCGTCCCCGCGCAAAAAGCCGTTTTACCTCGTCAAGGGGAGGGGGTGCCGAATCTTGATAGCGTGTTCCCCTCGTGGGGATGAATACGAGAAAGACCACTTCCGTCGCCTCCTCCCCTGCCAGGGCGGCCAGGGCCTCCGATTCGCCCCGGAGGTGCCCCGCTTTCACCCCCGCGGTGAGGTGAGGGATTACATGGAACTTTTTTTTCAGGGCGCGGTAGGTGCTTACATAGGTAGAGCCCGGGATGGCGAGGCCATAGACTTCTCGAATGGTTGCGCTGTCGGTGATGAAATCGAATGAGAGGGCGTCCGCGTAACCGTCAAGAAAAGAGGCTCCCCCGGGGGAAAGAAGCCCCCCGTGAAAATTGAGCTTCCATCCCCAGCTTTTCAGGAGCATGTAGAAATCAGCATGGTCTTCCAGGGGGAGGCGGCCGGATCTGTCCATCCCTCCGCTTATGAGGGCGCTTGTGTAGTGCCGGGGGCCCCGGTTTGCCACCTCCTGCGGCGTCTCCATGCCTTTGAGATAATGACCGCCACAGTGGGCGCACTTGAGGTCGCACACTGTGGCGGTAAGGCTTACAGTCCTTGTTTTCCTCGGGTGCACAAGGCTAATGGTGCTCATCGGGATTCCATCTGAGATCAGGCTTTCTCGCCGCAGTGACATCATCAAGCCTTCTTACCGGCATGGCATGGGGCGCCTTGAGGAGGATCTCAGGATTTTCCCGGGATTCCCCATGGATCTTTTTCAGCGCCTCGACAAAGCCGTCAAGGGTCTTTTTGCTTTCGGTCTCCGTGGGCTCCACCATGAGCGCCTCCTCGACGATGAGCGGGAAATAGACTGTGGGGGCATGGAAGCCGAAATCCAGGAGGCGCTTCGCGATGTCGAGAGCCTTCACGCCCCTGGTTTTGTAATCCTTTGCTGAAGCCACGAATTCATGCATGCAGGGACCGGGGTAGGGGAAGTGAAAGTAAGGGGCAAGGGCTTTCATGAGGTACCTGGCGTTCAGGACTGCCACCTCGGAGATCTCCCTGAGTCCTTCTTTCCCCACGGACATCAGATAGGCAAAGGCCCTCACCAGGACAAGGAAGTTCCCGTAAAAGGCCCTTACCCTCCCTATGGAGAGGGGCTCGTCATACGAGAGGAAATAAGTGCCTCCGGCCTCATTTTTCCTTACCTGAGGCAGGGGCAGAAACTTCATGAGCTCGCCCTTCGCCCCCACGGGGCCTGCCCCGGGACCACCGCCGCCATGGGGCGTGGAAAAGGTCTTGTGGGGATTCAGGTGCACGAGGTCGAATCCCACGTCGCCGGGGCGCACTATGCCGAGGGTGGCGTTCAGGTTGGCGCCGTCGTAATAAAGGATGCCTCCGCACTGGTGGATCATCGCGGCAATCTTAAGGATATCGGGCTCAAAGAGGCCGAGGGTGTTAGGGTTGGTCATCATCAGGCAGGCCACATCGCCTGAGAGGTGCTTTTCCAGGTCGGCACAGTCTACGTGGCCCTTTTCATTTGATGCCACCTGCACCACCTTGAAGCCGCTCATGGAGGCGCTGGCGGGATTGGTGCCATGGGCCGAGTCCGGGACCAGGATCGTGGTTCTTTTCTCGCCTTTGTGAGCAAAATATGCCCTGGTCATGAGCAGGGCGGTAAGCTCCCCATGGGCGCCTGCAGCGGGCTGGAGGGTGAAACGGTCCATTCCTGTGATCTCGACGAAGATTTTTTCCAGCATCCACAGCAGCTCAAGGGCTCCCTGCACATGCTCCTGCGGGGTATAGGGATGGATCTCAGCGAAGCCACGCAGGCGGGCTATCTCTTCATTCACCTTGGGATTGTACTTCATGGTGCAGGAGCCCAGCGGATAAAAATGGGAGTCAACGCTGAAGTTTTTATTGGAGAGCAAAACGAAATGTCTCATGACATCAAGCTCTGACAGCTCGGGAAGGTGATTGTCTGCCTCGTTAAGCATGTCCGGGGGGATAAGATCTCTCAGATCCCTTTCCGGCACATCGAGAGGGGGGAGGGAATAACCTTTTCTCCCCGGGGAGCTCACGTCAAATAGAATGTCGGTCTTCATCAGGCCTGCCTCCTTTCAAGTACCGGCGATGAGGTTTTCATCGCTGCAGCAAGTGCCTCTATGTCTTCTCTTGAGTTCATCTCTGTCACTGAAAAAAGGAGGCAGTCAGCGAGAGAGGGGTAGAAGCGGCCCAGTTCCAGTCCCCCGGCGATTCCTGCATCACTCAGTTTCCTGTTCACTTCGCCCGGGGCACTGCCGTCGCACTGGATCACGAACTCATTGAAGAAGGGCGGGGAGAATTTTTTCCTGAAGCCTTCGATGGCAGTGATCTGCCCTTCGGCATAGTGAGCTTTCTGCACATTCTGCAGCGCCGCTTCCCTCAGGCCCCCCTTTCCCAGCAGCGAGAGATGCACCGTGGCGGCGAGAGCGCAGAGGGCCTCGTTTGTGCAGATGTTTGAGGCGGCTTTTTCCCTGCGTATATGCTGCTCGCGGGCCTGAAGGGTGAGGACGAATCCCCTGTTGCCCTCGGTGTCCACTGTTTTTCCTGAGAGGCGTCCCGGTATCTTTCTCATGAACTGCGCTTTTGTCGCCATGAAGCCCAGATAAGGCCCGCCGAATGAGGGGGGAAGCCCGAAGGCCTGGCATTCCCCTGCGGCAATGTCTGTTCCATAAGAGCCGGGGCTCTTCAGGACGCCCAGTGAATAGGGCTCATTTATCACGGTGACCAGCAGGGCGCCGACGGCTTTTACTGCCAGAGAGATCTCGTTCATTGTTTCAATGGCACCGAAGAAGTTGGGGTTCTGGATGATCACGGCAGCCACGTTTTTGTCAACCATGCCCTTGAGTGCTTCAATGCCGGTGATGCCGTCTGAGTGTGGAATCTCCTCTATTTCCGTGCTGTGCCCGAGGTAGGTCTTCACTACCTCCCGGTATTCAGGGTGAAGGGCCTCGGAAATCAGGAGTTTTTTCCGCCGGGTCTCGTTGAGGGCAAGAATCGATGCCTCGGCTACGGCGGTGGAGCCGTCGTAGAGCGAGGCATTGGAGACATCCATGCCGAGCAGCAGGCACATGAAGCTCTGGAACTCGTAAATGGCCTGGAGGGTTCCCTGGCTTGCCTCTGCCTGGTACGGCGTATAGGCGGTGAAGAACTCCGGCCTGGAGATGATGGCGTTGACAGCGCTTGGGATATAATGGCGGTAGGCACCGCCCCCGAGGAATGACCTTGAAAAATGCCTGTTTTTCAGCGAGAGCTCTTCGCAGTGACGCTTGAGTTCAGGCTCGGTCATGGCTCTGTGAAGGTCCAGCTCCTTCCTGCAGAGCGCTTCCTCCGGGATATGGCTGAAAAGCCTTTCTATGCGATCAAGGCCGAGGGTGTCAAGCATCTCCCGGACCTCTTTCGTCGAGTGGGGAATGTAATTCATTATGCATCCTCTCCTATCAGGGCCTTGTAGTCATTGAAAGCCATGAGCTCTTCCAAGTCGGCGGCTGCCGGCATCCTGATCTTGAAAATCCATCCCTTGTCATAAGGCTCCTGGTTGACAAATTCAGGGTGAAAGTCGGGGTTTTCCTCGCCGCCGATGCGGTCCAGGAGTGAGGGATTCAGCTCTATGATCTCGCCGGCAATGGGAGTGAAGAGATCGGAGACGGTTTTTACCGACTCGATGGTGCCCACCTTGTCCATTTTGGAGAACGTCTGGCCCGTCTCAGGGAGCTCAATATAGACTATCTCGCCGAGCTGGTCCTGGGCATAATGAGTAATTCCCACCGTCGCCACATCACCCTTGGCATGGACCCATTCATGCTCCTTGGAATATTTCAGTTCTTCCCTGTTCATAAGATACTCCTTTCTCTATGGCAAATAGCCGATTGTTGATAAGACACGGGGAAAGCGAAGTAGTTATTCTACGTATGATGCAGTGATACCTCTGATAAAAAAAAAGGGTTAGTGTACCTAACCCGCTGCCTGTGGTTTAAGCCTTGAGAGGCTTCGAGAGCTTAGAGATTTATTGCGTAAAGAGTGCCTTTGCCACTCGTGGTCTCCAGGGTAAAAGTATTGCCCATCGAGTCTGTCACTTCTCTTTTTACCGTGCTGCTCACGGTGTTGTTTTCAACCCATACGGAGAGCTGGCTTGAAGCGCTGTCGTAGCTTACCTTCAGCTCAGTCCCTGCCGGTGCATGGACAATGGCATTGGTCATAAGATTCATAAAGCGTTCCTCCACGTTGGACGCATCAGTCTTGAGCGTCGAGTTAGCGGTGATGCTGATGGTGATCTTGTTCATTTCAAGTACGGGCTTCAAGGCGGTGGAAGCTTTCTCAATGATGCTTGAAAGCGTGGTGGCGCCGGAGATATCGGCGATTGTGCGCCCGATCTCCTGGGCATGGAGGGGGAGTGTCGTGAGGGCGATGATGAAGAGCATGGTGAGGGCTTTGTACTTTGTAACCACAGGCGGCACCTCCAGAACTTTTTATCTCTTTTTATGTGCCTATTATACCCGACCTTCCCTCCCATGCACCATCGATCGGCAGACCTAACTTTGCGATGAAGTTTTTTGCCTCCCTACGACTTTTGGACTAGTTCCTGCCCGGCGAGAGGTAATCTGTACTCCAAATGGAGTACAGAATAAAATTCAATACGCCCTCATCGCCGGGATCTCCGAATTTTACGTCTCCCCCGCTCTTTTCCGAGGAAAAGTGGAGGGCATCAGCGAAATTAAAGGAGAAACCATGCGGGGGCACTCCCCTGGAAGTGAGCAGGAACGCCAATGGAATGCAAGGGAAGACTTTTTGTCCTCAAGGTGCCGGGGGAATTCAAGTTCCCCTCAGGCTCCTGCATCGCCATAAGCGAGCCCGATGAAGCAGGCATGGTGGAAGTGCTGCCCGACCCGCAGGGCATGGAGCCGCAGCAGGCTCCTCAGCGGTACGTCATTCCCGTTGCTTGGCTCGGCGTGGAAGAAGGCCGTATAAGTGAAGATGCTCTGGCATCCCTTTTTCGGACTCTTGCCATTGAGGCGGGAGTCCGCTCATACCGTGAGACCTCGCGAATCAAGCCTTTTTCCCCGGGGATGCCTGTTCCCTATGCGGCGAGGGTCTATGATGACCGGGAGATAGCAGGCCTTCTCGATGCCTCTCTTGAGTTTTTTCTTACGGCAGGCAGGTTCGCCCGCTCCTTTGAGGAGGGACTTGCCAGGTTCCTTGATATCCCTTTCTGCGTCCTGGTCAATTCCGGCTCATCGGCCAACCTTCTCGCCTTCATGGCTCTCACGTCCCCCCTCCTGGGTGAAAGGAGAATACAGAGGGGTGATGAGATTATCACGGTGGCGGCTGCTTTTCCCACTACCGTAGCTCCTGTGATCCAGTATGGCGCCGTCCCTGTTTTTGTGGACATCAGGCTTCCTGGCTACAATATTGACCCCGGCCTTCTCAATGATGCCCTTTCAGAGAGGACCAGGGCTGTATTCATCGCCCACACGCTTGGCAACCCCTTTGACATTCAGGCAGTGGGAGAGTTCTGCAGGGCTAACAAGCTATGGCTCATCGAGGATAACTGTGACGCCCTTGGATCGCGCTATTGCCTGGAGGGAGCCTGGCGCTCCACAGGCTCGTTCGGCCATGTCGGCACCTCGAGCTTTTATCCGCCCCACCATATCACCATGGGTGAGGGCGGTGCAGTCTATACTTCCGATCCTCTGCTCAGAGACATTGTCATCTCCCTGAGAGACTGGGGAAGAGACTGCTGGTGCCCGCCAGGCCGCGATAATACCTGTAAAAAGCGCTTTTCACAGCAGTTCGGTACCCTTCCCATGGGGTACGACCACAAGTATGTCTATTCCCATCTTGGCTACAATCTGAAGGCAACGGACCTTCAGGCCGCTATCGGATGCGCCCAGCTTGAAAAGCTCCCCCGTTTCATCGCGGCACGGAGGGAGAACTGGCAGAAGTTTCGTGAGGGACTTTCGGAGCTTTCACCGTTCTTTGTCCTCCCGGAGGCCACGGAATACTCAGAGCCTTCATGGTTCGGATTTCTCCTCACCATAAAAGAGGAGGCACCTTTCTCAAGAGATGAGATCGTAAGGCATCTCGAGATGAAAGGCATCCAGACCAGAATGCTTTTCGCCGGGAATATTATCAGGCATCCCTGTTTTGACGAGATGAGGAAGAGCCGGGAAGGCTTCCGCGTGGCGTCAGGGCTTGATGAGACTGACAGAGTGATGAGGGATACCTTCTGGTTCGGTGTCTATCCCGGCCTGACTGCCGCAATGAGGGATTTCATCACAGAAGAGCTTTACCGTTTTACCGGGGCATTTCAATGACTGGGCACACCGTAAAAACTGTACAATGCGCATTACATGATAAGGACGGAGCAATCGTCAATGAAGAGAGGGCCTTTACCCTCATAGAGATAGTGGTAGCCCTTGCGATACTGGCGGCATCGCTTATCCTTATCATAAGCGTAATTCCCACCGGTGTCATGTCCCTCAAGAAGGCAGAAGATTACCAGAGCGCAAGCGCTTACGCCGCGTACCTTGTTGAAGAGGCGAGGCAGCAGAGGCCCCCGTCCGCCTCTTATCCCCTCACCGACTGGGTTGGAGAAAAAGCCATCAATAGAACGGTTTTTACCTTTCAAAGGGACATCTATGCCGTGGATCGACAGGAACCCCACCGGGTCTTCGATATTATAGTCACCGTGCGCTGGGTGAGGACTCCCCGGCCTCTCACGCTCTCGACACGGGTCTATTTCCAGGACAAGTAATTCAGGCTCTCACGGGAATCCGTTCTGAAGGAAAACAACGGCTCATGGAGAAGCATTCAGGCACGTGAGCGGGAAGAGGAACAAGAGGCAATGAAAGGGCGCCGGGGTATCACTCTCCATGAAATACTTGTAGTGGGCGTGCTCATGGCACTCATAGCCACATGTCTTTACTGGGCCCTCCTTCCCGGGATCAGGGCCTGGAGAAGGAGCGACACAAGGGCCGACATCCAGAAGACAGCCCTTGTCGCCATGAAGAAGATTGAAACAGAATTGAGGGCTTCCGACCGCTCCTCGCTGGTTATTCTGAAGCAGAATTACCAGGAGAAGACCACAGGCAGGACCCTTGCCTGCGATGCCATCACTTTTCTCTCCCCCTTCGGCAGGACGGGCGGGCTGCAGTATGATACGCTCTCCGGCTCAATACTCTGGCAGAAGCATGGGGTCTTCTACCTTCAAGGCGAGACAGGGACCCTCCATATCCAGGAGGATTTTTTCGCCCCCAGTGATGCCCCTTCCCCTTACCAGGCAGGGAGTTTTACTCCCCGGCCTTCGGCTGACAGGGTTGTTGCGCGGAATGTGAAATCTCTCTCTTTCTCCGCCCGGCAGGACGGGGAAAGCGGGGATACTGCCCTTGCAAATCCAGTCACTTACGAGCTGCTGATCGGTATCGAGCACCAGGACGCCACCTTTATCTCTGCCGTTTCAGCGATGCACAACGGGGATCAGGAATGAGTTTACCACACAGGCCTCACGGAAAGAAATCCTTTCCTGCCAGGAGGCTCTCGGCAGGGAGCATCCTGCTTGTACTGCTTGTTTCATCGCTCCTCCTCGTGGTGATCCTCGCACTGGGGACTCTCAGCAGCATCAACCTTAATCTTGTCCGCGCCCAGGTGGAGTACCGCCAGGCCCTCTTCACGGCCCAGGCCGCGGCGGCGCAGCTTATCTACGAGCTTGACCAGTATGAGACGGAGCACAGCAATGCTGTCGATCTCGCTTCCACAACCTTTTCCACCCTCGATCTCAGAAAACGCTATGACGAAAAGCCCCCTTTCCCTGAGGGCCCTGCTGTTCCTGCGGGGGCCGTCACCATTACCTTTGATCCATCCAGGAAGTATTATTCCACCGACAACTCACAGGGAGAATATCCCTGCAGAGGATGGAAGGACAGAGAGGCCGGCGGCTGCTCCGTACCGGCCTGTTCCATCGATCTCATAATAGGGGTATCGGTGGGGGGAAGCACACGGTACTTTGAGGCCATTATCAACAGGAAATGGCCTTATGCCGCATTCTGCTCAAGGGCGCCCATCTTCATCCAGCAGGCGGTGAGCCCCGGCCAGCCCGACTGGAAATGGCCTCCAACAGTGGTCAAAGGAGATGTGCTCTCCCTTTATAACTACCGCGCCTTGCGGGCATCGCTTTTCTTCCCGGGAGCGAGGGGGGCAGCATTGAAGTCAGGCTCTCCGAGGGGAGTGCGCTCTCCATCTGGCATTGCTGACTTCTACGGCATCCTTGGAATTAACCTGCTCCCCAAAGCTTCCGTCTCCATCGGTACCAGGGAGAGCGAGGGCAACTCCCTGAGGGGAAACGCATGCACCTCGGCCAGCAAGGAGGCTTCATCGGATGAGACATTTGACAGCTCAGCATTTGATCCCATTCAGGTAAGCCCAGGCAATGTCTTTACCGGAAGGAAATGTTACGGTATTGCCCAGGGCCTCTGCACGGAGAACAAGGATCCTCTTTCCCAGATTGTGTTTCCCGAGCTCTCGGGGTTCTCGCAGCTCAGGCCCGAGAGCATCTCAGAGCTTGAAGAGGTGGGTACCGGCGACAATGCCTTTACCATGCAGCAGGGATACCTCACCTGGGTGGGCTCAAAGAAAAAGGCAAAAGCCTTTGAACAAAAGGTCAATGAATATTGCGAGCTTGCAAAGTCAAACCCCTCTCTGCTCCCTCCGGAGCTGATGTCGCAGCTGGGTCTTGACAGCCAGTCTTCCTCAGCGCTTCACAGCGCCGTGCCGGATTTCGGCCGGAAAGAGGTTATCGAGCGCTATCTCATCAAGATCATGTATGGCTCGGCGTGCTTCCTGAAGAGCACCCTTACCCTGGAGGGCGATGCCCATCGCAACAAGTTTTACCTGAAGGGCGATCTCTCAAACCATTATGTGATATACGACAGAAAGTGGAAGCCCGCCCAGGGGTTCCAGGGCTCTCTCGGATCCTCCTCATCGGCAGCGGGCAGCGGAAAGGAGGAGCTCGTGAAAATCGGCGAGCGTTTCTCCGGTGCCGGCCTTGTGCTCAAGGACTGCACTCTCTTTGTTGACGGCGATGTGGAGCTTTCAGAGTATGAGCCCGGCAGCCTCGGCCAGGCGCAGTCCATGGGCTGTTCCCTCAGAAAGAAACTCCTTCGCCTTTCTTCTTCTCCCTCGTCAATAGTAGGGACCAATGCCACTCTCGTAGTATCGGGGAATCTGAAGATAACGGGAGGGAGCCTGGATTCCAGGGACCGGGGCATGGTCATTCACGCGAAGAATATGGAGTTTGCCACCAAGGGAACCTATCAGGGCCTCATCATCGGCCAGGGTGCCATAGTGATAAATCCCTCTCTTGAGGCCATGGCTGACGGAACGTGGTCGCCTTCCGGCGGGCTCACCGTGAAAGGGGCCATCGCAAGCCGCGGCGCGGTGCTTGACGAGGACGGCGAAGAGGCGACTTCGTCTGCAGGTTCATTGGCCTTAAAGGGGCTCTCCCTCAACAGCGTCAACCTCACCTTTGACACCCGCTACGTCAAGTCTCTCCACCGTTTCGGCAGGCCTCGCATAGCGGTCTGGAACGAGATTCAGTAATTACAGGCCCAGGTTTGCGATGACACCGTAGAGGGGGGAGAGCACCACCATGATCACCAGCCCCACAAAGACTCCCATTCCCCCTATCATGAGAGGCTCAAGAGCTGATGAGAGATTCTCAACAGAGTAGGAGACCTCGGTCTCATAATACTCGGCAAGCTTCTTCATGCAGTAAGGAATTGTGCCGCTTGACTCGCCGATAGCCAGAAAATCGATGAGGGACTTTGGAAATATTCCTTCCCTTTTGAGGCTTTCGGCAATGGAGTCTCCCTCCTTCAGAGAGTCAATCGCGCGAAGAAGGGCGGCTCTCAGTATGGAGTTCGATGAGGAGGTGGCTTCAATGGCGAGGATCTTCAATATTCCTACCCCGTGCTCGTACATAAGGCCAAAGTTATAACAAAACCTCGCCATGAATATTTTCTGAAGGGTCTTTCCCAGGAGAGGCAGGTTCCATATGAAGCGGTCAAGCAGCTCCCTGAAAAAGGGAAGAGAGAAGAGAAAGCAGGAGAGTCGGAAGGCCATGAAACACGCAGCGAGTACCAGCAGACCTGCCAGAGGGTTCTTCAGAGCTGCCGCGATGAGCATAAGAACCCTGGTGGCAGCAGGAAGCTCGATTCCCTGAGCCGCCAGTGCCGGGAAGATGGTGTTGAAAAGGAAACACGCAAGAAAGCCTATGAGAGCAAGTGAGGCGCAGAATACAATAAGCGGATAAGTCATCATGGACTTGATCTTTCTAGTAAGCTCCAGGTGGCGCCTCCCAAGAAGAGCCAGCCTTTCAAGGACAAGAGGAAGGTCTCCCACGGCCTCGCCCACTTTTATGATCTGTATCTCCAGGGCGTTGAATGTGCCGGAGTGGCGGCTCATACTGTGGGAAAGGGTTGAGCCGCCGTTGATATCATGCCGCACGGCATCAAGAATAAGGGCTAATTTTCTGTTGGTGGCCTGCCGGGAGAGTATGGTGAGCGATCGGACAAAGGAGATGCCGGCAGTGTAGAGGGCGGCGAGCTGCCCGTAAAAGAGCACGATATCCTCTGCGGTAGTGGAGCCGAGCTCCCACCTGAGGCGCTCGTGGCGGGGCACGTGCTCGAAGCTGATGAGATACCTTCCTAGTCTGAGCATGGCAACCTCCCGAAAATAAAGAAACGGCCGTCACAATGGGTTCCATTGTGCTGGGCCGTTTCATGGGGAGTATTCGCCCTTTTCTGTGAAATCCCTCTTAAGCCAAGCACATGATTCTGTCAGATATGATCTGATGGAGAAAGACCCCTTGCCGTGAGATCGTCAATGAGTGCCGCTGCGGATTGATAGCGGCGGGAAGGCTCCCTCTCGATGAGCTTCATTATGACCTCCCCCACGGGGCGGGGAAGGGAGGGCACGAATACCCCCGGCGGCGGCGGCTGGTGGGTATGCTTTTTCATGATCACCTTGATGGGATCGTCCTCTTCAAAGGGGAGGTGGCCTGTTACCAGCTCGTAAAAAATC
Organism: Candidatus Eremiobacterota bacterium; assembly: GCA_031082125.1. Classification (NCBI taxonomy): domain Bacteria; kingdom Bacillati; phylum Vulcanimicrobiota; species Vulcanimicrobiota bacterium. The sequence goes on along the minus strand of JAVHLM010000003.1, from coordinate 74,154 downwards.
ATGCCAAGCGAGTAAAGATCAGACCGGGGATCGGCATCCTTGCTGTCAATCTGTTCCGGAGCCATGTAAAGAGGCGTGCCCAGCATCGTGTCCGTAACCGTGAGTCTGGAGAGATCGGCGGCCTTTGCCACGCCGAAATCCATCACTTTCACCGTGTCGTGAAAGGTGATCATGATATTGCCGGGCTTGAGATCCCTGTGCACAATGGAGAGCTCATGGGCATGCCGGAGAGCTTCTGCAATCTCCCTGATATACCTGATGGCCCTTGATGGCTCAAGGGGCGCTTCATCGGCGGTGATTTTCGCGAGGGTTCTCCCTTCGACATACTCGAAGCAGATATAGGGGATTCCCTGCCCGTCATCCAGGTTGCAGTCAAAGGTGCGGACTATCGAGCGGTGCTTCAGTGACAGGCTTATTGCCACTTCGTGCTCGAAGCGCTTCACAAGGTCGCGGTCATTGAAGAGCTTTCTGTGAGGCACTTTTATCGCAAACAGGTCGCCATGCATGTCACGCCCCCTGTACACCGTCGCCATTCCTCCCTCGCCGAGCTCGCCTTCGATGGAATACTCTGCAATTGTCTCCGGTAAGGCTCCCTCAAAGGAGGAGCGCTCGGCCCGGACCTGCGCTTCCGAGGTCTTGATCTCCGCCTGGTGAAGGCTTTGCTCAAGTGTTTTAGATTGCCTCCTCCTGGCTCTTCTCCCGAGCTCCGCCGCGACTGCCAGGGGAATGACAAGGGCGAGAAGTATTCTCTCCCACAGCACCTCCCTGGTGGTGGTAATCATGATATTTTCCGGAGCGAAGACCTCTTTTTTCTCGCCGCGGTAAACAAAGAAGAATCCATCGGGCTTCTCTATGCGGATTTCCTGGTTGCCTTCGGTCAAGGGCCTGATATCGCATGGAACTTGGCCGGCCGCCTTTACGAAGCTTCCCTGTGCGCTGGGGCGAATGGATACGCGGGCGTTCCCCACGAAGTCCGAAGTGACATGAATAGCCGGATTCTCCTCTGCGCCAAAGGCGGAATGTGAGGGGAGAATAAGGCAGGCAAGGAAGGAGAGGAAGGCAAAGGCTTTCCTGATTTCAGGGTACCACATAGATGCTTACCGGCTCAGTTTTCCCCCTCAGGGTGACGGGGCCTCTGGGGAGAGCGGTGCAGAAATCCCTCACTTTCCGATAGGTTGCCTCGCTCAGGATGATCGTGCTCTGGAACTCCTTGTTCATATTTTCGAGGCGTGATGCAGTATTGGGCACATCGCCGATGACGGTGTATTCCCTCCTCTGGCGGCATCCCACGTTGCCCACCATTGCCTCTCCGGTGTGGATTCCTATTCCCATGAGAAAGGGTGGTCTGCCCTCCTTTTCCCACTTTCTGTTGAGGAGCTCTACGTGCTGGCGCATCTCCATGGCCGCCTGCACTGCCCTTATGGCATCGTCGCTGTGGCTGAGCGGCGCGCCGAAGGCAACCATGAAGCCGTCACCGAGGAACTTCAGGAAGGTCCCCTGTTTCCTGAAGGTAATGGCAATCATTTCTTCAAAGAACTCGTTGAGCTGTGAGAAAAGGTCGTGGGGGGCCGCCGCCTCGGAAATCGTGGAAAATCCCCGTATATCGGCAAAAAATACGGTGACCTCGCGCTTCTCTCCCTGCAGGTCGTATTCAGATCCCCGTTTTATTATCTCCTCCGCCACTTCCGGGCTCACATAATGGGTGAAAACTTCCCTTATGAAAGCTTTTTCCTGTTCAAGCTTCGCATTTTCAAGGGCAAGAGCGATCTCATGGGCAAAAATGCACATGAAATCAAGATCTTCTTCTTGAAATATGCCTTTCTTGAAGCGGTTATCGAGGTAGATGACGCCAAGGCATTCCCCTTTGACGAGAAGCGGCACGCAGATTACCGAGCGGAGCCCAAAGGCTTTCACGCTCGGATTGTTCTTATAGCGGGGATCCTTTGCCGCATTGTGGGTAAGCACGGCCTTCTGCCCGGAAAATACTTCCTTCACGATGGTTCTGCTTATGGCAAGCTCGTCGCTTTCGAGCTTTTTCCTGTCAAGGTTTCTCGCTATCTTGAACTCCAGGATGTCGGCTTGCTGGTCCACCATCATGATAAATCCCCGCTCGGCTTCCATCAGCTCAAGGGCATTATCCATGATGAGCTCCAGGATTTTCCTTATGTCCAGCGTTGAATTGATGACGTTCACAATTGAGCCGAGGGTATCGAAGCGGTTCTTCGAGGAGGCTGGATTTACGATGACGTTTTCTTCACCCATGGAGGATTCCTGTGCACTCTCAGTATGACCTCTAAGAAAATTCGCAGAAATCACTGCTTTCCCTTTTTCCAGGCAATGGAGGATTCTGTCGATATGAAGGGAAATAAAGAGGGGAATACGACCTTTGAGGAGCGGCCATGGACGAACTCACTGAACATTCCCCCCAGGAGGTCCTTCCTGAGGATATCTTTTACGAGCCCCTTGATTTTTTTGACGGCTCTCCCTTTCACAGGGAGAGCTTCCAGAAGGAGCAGCTTTACACGCTTGACAAAGTAAAGGTAGCCCTTGCCGCCATGGAGGAGGATATCGACGAAACCACCTTCGGAATAGAGCTTCTCACCTCCACCTTTCAGATAGAGGCCTGGAAAAAGATTCTTTCGCTGCTTGAGGACTCCCTGCGCTATATTGACAATGAGCCTGAGCTTATAAAGTGCCTCCAGCAATGTGCAGTCACCTTTTACAAGGAGCTCATGGATCCCATCAGGAGCATCAAGCAGTTTACCTATCTCCTCCATATGAAGCCTTATGAGCCTGAGCACTGGGGAGCCTATGCCCTCTGCCTCATCGACATGTCCGATCAGTGCTTCCCTTCCCCCTATGACCTTGAGAAGCGGTCAGTCCTCTGCTTTATGAGGGGGGCCCGCCTGAGCCTGGCACATCTTTTCGCCCGTGACAGATGGTACGAGGAAAGTGGCAGGGAGAGGGCTCTCACCATTGCGAAAGATTACTATTACAACGCCAGCGACGCCTATCCCAACACGGTGGCACGAAAGGGCCTGTTCCTCACCATGATGCTCTCGAAGGATAATGAAATGCCCACCGGCGAAGCCCTCGCAGGCAAGGAGATTCTTTTTGACGGCGAAGATCTCTCCCGTGAGGTGAAGGAGATACTTGCTCTTCCTATAAAGTAAAGTGAGCCGGTGAAATTCTCAGCTGCTCTCCGGTGATGAAAGCGCCTTGTTTATCAGCTCGACTGCCTTGTGAGAGAAGAAATTGCCTTTCAGGGTGTTGATGGTCCTCAGAGCCTCATCCTTTGTCGCCGCCCTCTGCCGCTTGCTTCCGACGGTGATCTCCACGTAGAAGTCAGCAAGCCCCACTATACCCGCTCCCAGGGGAATGTCGTCGCCCTTGAGATGGTCGGGAAAGCCTGATCCGTTATGGCGCTCGTGGTGGTGCCTTATAAGGGGAACGACATCGGCGAAGCTCTCGATTTTCTGAAGGACCTTCTGGCTCAGGAGGGGGTGGGTGGCAAGCACTTTTTTCTCATCGTCAGTGAGTTTCTCCTCCTTGTTGACGATGGTGTCGGGGACAAAGGCCATTCCCAGGTTGCAGAGCGTCCCGGCGATGCGGATATCCTCTATCTCGCTATCATCAAAATCCTTATTCTCCTGGGCCATTTTCTGCGACAGACTGGCGGTGAGCCGACTCTTTTCCAGGAGTGCCGGAGATTTCAACCCCATAATCTCTTGAAAAGCTTTTACTGTGCCGTCTTTGTAAAGAAGCTCATCCTCCTCCAGCATGTTTTTCTCCCTGGCGATCTCGTTCAGTGAGGAGGAGATCACCTGGATGGCCGAGTAGAGCACGGGATCTTTTCCGATCTTGAGGAGTTTTGCCCCCTTGCGGTAAGCCTCTTCGCCCATGGAATACTCTCCAATGACCTGGTGGAGGGCACTGAGGGTGAGATGGCCCAGAGGATTGGAGGGATCATTATGGACAAATTTCTCCACTTTTTCTATGGCCTCAATCTCCTCTTCCTGGCGGATCTTCACCCAGGAGTAAAGGAAATTGGCAGTGGGGTCCTTGGGGTTTACGAGCAGCGCTTCTCCAAGCTCTGCTGAAGCCCTGGGATAGTCTCCCTTCAGAATATAGCAGAGGCCGAGGCTGTTGCGGATTTGTGTATCCTTGGGAGAGAGAGTGAGGGCTGTCTGGAACTCCTTGATGGCCTCGTCTCCATTTCCAAGCTGCAGGTGCGTGTTTCCCAGTGCATAGTGAAGATATGACTGCTGGGGGAGGAGGCTGATGGATCTCTGCAGGGACTCAGCGGCTTTCTTGTGATCGCCGAGTTCACTCTGGAGGAGGCCCGAATAGTAGAAGGCGTTCCCGTTGGTTTCATCGGCCTCAATGACTTTTCCCATGCACTTGAGGGCTTCCGGGAAGTTTCCAAGGGTTCTGAGCACTATTCCGAGCTGGTAGTACGCGTCCACATACATGGGAGAGGGAGGAGACTTTTTTACCACCTTTTGAAGCTCATAGGCAGCGCTGTAGTAGTCACCTGAATACATGCAGTGGGTGGCAAGCTCAATTCTCGTCCTGTGATCATCAGGATTTTCAAGAAGGATTTTCTCCAGTTTTTCTGCAGTATCGAGCGAATCGACCATGGCAACCCCCCAGAATGTTCTCCGAAACCGTGCGGGTATGAGCACCCTCAGCGGTCTTCATAATCTGAAATTTCTCCTCCCCTGGGTATTCTCCTTCCACGAAGGAGGGGTTCCTTTCCTGGTGATGAAATATCTCTTGCGGCGAGACCCGGGGAAAGGGAAGGTGCCATGCACTATCCGATAGACTGGGAAAGGGAATACGATGAGGCTGAAGGAGATCACCACCTCCTCTGGGAGACCGGCGTGCCGGAAAGCCTCTTTGTTGCCTTCACCTGCAGGGAGATCGGGGGAAGGGCCCATGTGCTCGATGTGGGATGCGGGTGGGGCACCGATCTTGTCTTTCTCTCAGGGCGGGGCCATTGCTGCACCGGTGTTGACATTTCCCTTGCAGCCCTCACGCATGCCCGTAAACGCGGGGAGGAGCAAGGAGCGGTATTCATGCTGGTACAGGGTGATGCCCTCTCACTTCCTTTCGGGCAGGATGTCTTTGACGTAATAAATGACAGGGGATGTTTTCACCATATTCTTCCCTCCCGGAGGGAACCCTTTGTGGCAGAAATCCTCCGCGTCCTCAGAAAGGGCGGCATATACCTTCTGCGCTGCTTCAGTGAGAAGTACTTCAATTCAGGCGGTGCTGGCCACCGCTTCACAGGAAACGACGTGAAGGGGCTTTTCTCACCTTACTTTGCCATGAGAGCGCCTGTAGAGTACGAGAGCATTGTGGATTCCATTCCCGTTGCCATGACCTGGTGGATCATGAAAAGGCTTTAGGTGAGAAAGAAAGCTATCTCTCCCGGGAGGATATGATAGTCATCGCGGCAGACATATGAGAAAGCCGTAGAGATGAACATGGGACTGCCGACGCACTGCATGATGAACTCGTCTATTTCCTTCTCTTCCAGCGAAGTTCTTGCGGTGTCAAAAGAGATGCCGGGATGGAGTGCCACCCCTCTCCTTATTGCCTCTTTTGCCCTGTCATGGGAACCGCTCGCATTGAGGGATACTCCGAAGCAGAGCCAGAAGAAGTAAATATCCTTCTCGAGGTTCAGGGCCTGTTCATAGAATTTGAAAGAGGCGCCGTGGGTGCCGGAGCTGGTGTGAAGGAGAGCCTTCAGAAACCAGGTCTTCGCATTCTGGTCGCCTGATTTTACTGATTTGATGAGGCAGAGGTCGGTGGTGTTCTTGTCCCTCAGGAGAAAGTGGAAGATTGCGCGGTCTGTGAGCAGGTTCCGTGTCTCTCCAAGCATGAGCTGGGCCCTCTCAAGTTCTCCGAGTGCCTCCTTGCTAGCGCCGCTGAGGCAGAGGTAAAGAGCCCTGTTATAGCAGCCCGAGGGGAGATTGGGATTCATCCGGTGGAGGGTATCAAGATCCCGGCCGGCTTCATCAGTCTTTCCCTCGACAAGATAGAGCGCCGCCCTGTTGTTGAGAGCTTCTTCAATGGCCTTGCGGCACTCAATTGCGCGGCTGAAGCATTCCATGGCTTTTTCCCGTTCCTGGCGCTGCCATGCTCCCATACCGGCAGTGTTCCAGGCCCGTGCCGAATGCGGCGAGATGGCAAGGGCCTTTGCGAGGGCCTGGTCTGCCTTTTCATAGTGTTCCTCTTCGAGCCAGAGGATGGCCTGGATAATCAGAGGCTCCTCCTCGAGAGGGTGGTTTCCCTCATAGCGCTCCAGCAGCGAGTGAATGGCGCTGTTATCAGTCCTGATTTTCCTCATGACATGGGCCTTGTTCATGGGAATGCCGCCATCCCAGGGATCGGTCATGCTGCCCTCTTCGAGGGCAAGGAATGCCTCCCTGAACTGGTTCTGTCTCCAGTGGAGATAGCCCAGCGCCTCGTAGGCTCTTCCCTTCCCTCTCGGGAGCCCGGTCACGCCTTTGATGATCTCGGCGGCCTCCTGCATGGAATCCTGCCCTATGAGCTGCATTGCCCTTGCAAGGGTGGCTTCGCTGAGGAGCCTGTTCTTTTTCTCGGCTTCCGAGAGGCAGCTTAAGGCCGTGCTCTCGTTCAAGAGCTGCTGGTGAAGAATTCCAAGGTAGTAGAGATAGTAGGGGGAGTTGTCCTGGTGCCTGTTTGCCTTGATGAAAAGCGCTGAGCTCTCTTTGGAGAGGCTGAGCCTCCTCAGGTTGTTGCCCTTGTGGATGATGCTGAAGAAGTCGTTGCTGTTTTCCCTGATAAGCTCATCAAAGGTGCTGTTGGCCTTTTCATACAGACCCAGGATTGATTCGCAGATGCCCTGGCATTGCCTCATGAGGGGTGTGGCCTGGCGCTTTGCCATAAGGGTGAGCACTTTTCGCGCCATGGCCTTTACCCAGCCATAGGCTCCAAGCTGGTAAAGATAGGCTAATGCCATGAGCCAGAGGCGCCAGTTCCGGTTCTCAGCCTTAAGAGCCTTCAGAATGCACCTCAAGGCCCGGTATACTTTCCCCTCCTTTTCAAAGAGAAAGCCCACTTCATAGAAGGCCACCGGGGCGTCGTGAGTCATATGGAGGTACCTTCCGTAGGCATAGAATGCATGGTCATGGAGTTCAAGTCCGCCCATTATCCTTCCCACAAGGAGCCAGCCTTCGGCGTGGTCGGGCCTGGACTGGAGAGCCTGGAGCATCAGCTGAAGAGCCTGCCAGAGGGAGGCTTTCTCATGGGCTTCACGACCGCGGGCGAGGAGCTCCTCTGTCGTGATTTTCTTCGCTTTTGCAAGGAAGTCCTTGAACTTTTTCCTTTCCTCTTCGGGTATGGAGGGAATGGATTTGTCTCCCTGGGGAAACTCGATATCCTCGGCAAGGAATGCCTCGGTATGCTTCTCGTAAATCCTGCGTCTCTTGATCAGGGCTTCCAGCGCCTTCCTGCCCTCTTCCCAGCGGGGCACCCTCGCTATAGCCTCCTGGTAGTGCTCTTCGGCTCTCTCAAACTGGAAGAGCTCGTCAAGAATCTCTCCCTTTATGAGGAGAAAGGTGAGGTTTTCCCCATCCTGGTCAAGAATTCTCTCGCAGATTCTCAGCGCTTCCTCGTTCCGTCCCATTCTTCTCGAAATGGCATAGCTCTGATTAAGCGCTTCCCTGTGGCTGCCGTCAAGAGTGAGAATTTTCTGCAGGAGCGGGAGGGCCCTCTCGTGGTGGTCCTCTTTCAGCAGCACCTGGGCCTGTGCAAGAAGGGCTCTCACATTATCCGGCTCGATCTCGAGCACCTTGAGGTATGCCTGGAGCGCTTCCTCTGTATTTTTTTTCTCGGCAAAGGCTTCGGCTTTTTTGAGCCATGCATCGATCCACCGCGGATTGATCTCGAGCGCTTTCTCAAAAAGCAGTATTGCCTCGTTGAGCTTTTTCCCCTCAAGAAGCTTCGCTCCTTTGTAATAGGCAGCCTCGGCCGAGTTGCCGTTCGCCTTGAGGGCTTCGTCATAGCATTTGAGGCTTTCCACGGTTTTGTCGAAATAGGCATAGTAGAGACCTTTTTTGATCCATGCCTCATGGTTTTCCGGGTTTATCTCCAGTGCTCTGTTGTAACACGAAAGTGCGTCCTGGAGCCTTTTAAGCTCAAAGAAGGTGGAGCCTTTCTTGAGCCAGGCCTCCTCATTGTCCTTGTCTGTTTCAAGAACCTTGTTGTAGCAAAGGAGTGCGTCTTTGTGCCTGCCGAGGGAGCAGAGAGTGTTCCCCTTCGCAAGCCATGCTGATTCATTGCGATGGTCATGCCTGAGGGCCTGCTCAAAGCAGGAGAGCGCTTCTTCCTCCCTGTTGAGGGCCGCCAGGGAGCGCCCCTTGTTCACCCAGTCAAGCGGTGAGAGCTCCCGTTCCTCCTCTTTGAAGATATAAGGTGCCCCTGTCACGGACTGGAAGAGGCTGAGCAGAAGCTTTTCCAGCTCGCCGAAGTGGGGAAAGCGATCCTGGGCTTTATTGGCGAGGCATCTCATCACAAGCGATGCGAGCTCGTCGGGAATGGCCCGCTGGTATTTCCTGATGTCAGGCACTTCACCCTTGCTGTGGAATATCATGAACTCCGAGAGATCCGATGCGTTCACCGGCTTTGTGCCCGTGATCATCTCGAAAAGCATCACGCCGAAGGAGTATATGTCGGCCGTGATATCGGAGATATTGGAATTTTTGAAGCGCTCGGGAGCCATGTAAGGGAGAGTGCCCTGAAAGGCGCCTGTGGCAGTGACCCGCATCCCCTGAGGCTGCATGGGGAGCATTTCTCCCCTTGAAGCCTGATCCTCCTCGGGACCCATGCTCCCGGGCTCTGAAAAAATCTTGGCAAGACCGAAGTCAGAAATCTTCAGCACTCCCTCCTCGGTGATCAGGCAGTTGGAAGGCTTGATGTCCCGGTGCACAATGCCCAGCTTCTTGAAGGCATAATCCATTCCCCGGCAGAACTGTATGGCAAAATCCAGCGTGGCAGAGAGGGGAAGGGGTCCTTTCTTGAGCACTGCATCCAGATTGGTCCCTTTTATATATTCCAGATAAATGAAGGGGCATCCCCCCAGGATTCTCACGAAATGGGCCTGCACGATGTTCGGATGCTTTTCAAGCTCCACCCAGACCTCGGCTTCCCTGACAAACATGCTGTAGATCCTCTTGTTCCAGAAGTACTGCTGCTGGATGGTCTTCAAAGCATAGAGGGCAGAGCTGTTCAGGTCATTGACGATATAAACAATACCCATCCCGCCTTTGAGCACTTCCTTGACGCGGAGGTTCTCGTCGATAAAATCGCCGGTTTTCCACTCGCGGGCTTTCACCTCGCCTTTTTCATCGTGAGCCTCATCTTCCTCGGCAGGAGCGGCGGCTTCGGCGGCCGCCCTCTGTATCACCTGGCGGAGGTAAGCCCCCACCTCGTTCTCGGAAGAGTGCACGGGAAGGAGGTGGTAGGCTTTTTCAAGGTAAGCCTCGAGCGATTCGTCAAGGTAAGTGGCCCTGAGCTGGGGAAGGATCTTCTTGATGAGGAGCGTCATGTTCTTGTCCTGGGTGGCGGCGAGGTCCTTGCGGAGAAACTTCTTGTAGTTGAAGCGGTTGCCGTCTATGAAAAGGAGAGTGGAGCCCTTTGTGTCATAGATGAAGAGATCGGGCGCCACGATAGTTGATGCCATGCCGCGGGGGTTCATGATGAAAAGGCAGCCCAGATCGGCCCATTGAAGAGAGGCCAGCCCGTTGTCATGGAGCACCTGGCAGCCTTCGTCGTCGCAGGTAAGCTCTGATACCTTTATGAGCCAGGGATTTGTGCCATTATCTGTCATTGTCGAGGATTCTGTTCCCACCATAAAGAAGTAGATACCATATAATTTCCTTCCCGGAGAGAATCCACCTCCCCTTGGAAAGAAATGAGCAAATTTTACAGGGGGTGCCAAAAAGCCATGGCCTGCCTTCCCGATCGGCCCAGAGTGATTGCCATTGTCGGCCCCAATGCATGCGGCAAATCAGAGGCAGCCATTGCCCTTGCCGGGAGATTTCACGGCGAGATTATCTCGGCCGATTCCCGCCAGGTATACCGGGGGATGGATATAGGCTCCGGCAAGGTGGAGGGTGTCCCCTGCAGAGATGATGCCGTCACTATTGAAGCCCGGGGGAAGACCTTTCATGTGGTGCCCAGGCTTTCAGGGGGGATAGCGCACTGGCTTCTCGACATCGTCGAGCCCTCGGAACTATTTACCGTCGCTGAATACCTTGATCTGGCAGATTTCCTGATCAGTTCGATTGCCTTCAGGGACAGAGTCCCCTTCCTTGTGGGAGGGACAGGCCTCTATATCCGCGCCGTACTTGAGGGTTTTCAATTCCCCCCGGCAACGCCCGGGGGGGAAGGGGACTATGGGCGCTCAACACTTGAAGATCTCCAGAAGCGGCTCCTCACCCTTGACCCCGAAGCAGCGGCAATCATAGATGTGAAGAACAGGCGGCGCATCATAAGGGCGCTTGAAGTGCTGAGGCTCGGCGGTTCAATCGGATCCCTCCGGTGCACAAGGCCCGTGTTTTTTGAGGCTCTCACCATTGGAATAGCACTCCCAAGGGAGGTGGTAAGGGCACGGATTCTTGAGCGCCTGTCAAGAAGGCTCTCCGGCGGCATGATTGAAGAGGTGGAGAGCCTCATGGCCGGGGGGGTGGCAAGGGAGCGCCTCGAGGCATTCGGGCTTGAATACCGGTATGTTGCCCGTTATCTCAGCGGCGCGCTTTCCTTTGAGGCGATGAAGGAGAAGCTTTATACCGAGATCTGCCGCTTCGCGAAACGGCAGATGACCTGGTTCAGAAAATATGGGAGCGTAAGGTGGATTTCTGACTGGAGCGAGGCCGGGGCGATAGTTTCTGACTTCCTGGAGGAAGGAGCGCTTCCGGCTGACCAGAAAAGCTCCCGATAAGGGTCTTGCTCCCTGTCGAGGGGGGTGGCTTTTACTCCCTCTTGAGCTCATCCCTGCTGAACGAGTCCACCATGCGGTCCTTGAGGTCATGGAGCCTGTTGTGCACATCATGAATTGTGACAAGAGACTCTTTGAGGAGTTCGACATTTCCTTCCCTCAGGTGCTTGTCAGTTTTCTCCAGGGCTTCAAGCATGAGCCCCAGGATTTTTATAAAGGATTCCTTGCTCTCTTTCGCATTCTCTGAGGCATTTTCAGGGATCCTCATCGCTTCAATCTGTTCCTTCTGGAGTTTCACTGCCTCGACCAGCCAGTTGACCTTCACCTGGAACTGGCCCAGGGAATAGTGTCCCGAGCGGTATGCTTCAATCCATTTCAGGATACTGTCCACGGGCGATATGCTCGTCGTGGTGAGCAGGTCCTTCGGGGTATAGAGCTGGGAGTCGCAGGCCGGGCAGAACACGTCGTTTTCCGTGATTTGTGCCTTGCAGTAAGGACAGGTCAAAGGGCACCTCCTTCATTCACTCAGGTCTTTGATAGTTTCGCAGGAGCCTCTTCTTTTCCTGCAACTTGAGGAGGATATTTCCCGGCTCCTCTCTCCCCGGCGATGGTCCGGGAGGTCCAATGGGGCCGGATAAGGCGGGGCTCAGTGGAGGATTTTGCCATGCTCTGAAGAAATGTATGAAAATTCATATGATTCTGTGAGACATTTCTCCCGACTCCAGATTTTATGGATATAAACAAGGGCATGGTGTTTTTCTTCCGCAGGCGCGGTAATGATTCTCTGCCCTCCACAAGGAGCGGACCATGAAAAAGGAGCCCATTTCCTTCAAGGGAACAAGGATGGGAATAATGGTGAGCATGTCTGAAGAGGGCTTCTTTTCTGACATGCTCTCGCTCCTTTCGGAAAAAATACACTCAAACAAGCAGTTTTTTGATGGTTCTCCCGTGAGCTTTGACCTGGGCTGGCGCGAAGTGGAACAGGAAGACCTTGAGCGCCTTCTCGCCTTCCTTGAGAAACATTCACTGGCCCTTCAGGGGATAATCAGCACGTCTCTGGCCACGAGAAAAGTGGCGGAGCGCCAGGGAATAAAAGTGATCATAGGGAGGCTCGGTATCGCCGAGCATTACTCAAGAACTTCAAAAGGCGCTCCCGATCAGTCAAAGCCTTCGGAAAAGAGGCAATTTGAACAGAAAGAAGAGACTCTCATGCTCAGGAAGACCGTGCGGTCCGGGCAGAAGGTGGAGTTTCAGGGGAACGTGGTGATACAGGGCGATGTGAATTCCGGTGCCCAGGTTATTGCCCAGGGTGATATCATTATCCTTGGCACGCTGAGAGGGATTGCCCATGCCGGGGCGGGAGGAAACGCCTCGGCTGTGGTGATGGCCTTCGTGCTTGAGCCGACACAGCTCCGCATCGCTGATCATATGGCAATCACCAGCAATCTGCGCTCTCTGAAAAAAGGAGCCGCGGTGATTGCGAGCGTCGTCAATGGCCGAATCACGCTGGTGCCTTTCAGCGCCCGTGAGGGCAGTCACAGGTTATGAATGTGTCCGGGAAGAGACAGAGACAATATAAGAATATTTCAATGATGGTGCATAGCTGCGAGGAGGGATAGGATTGGGCAAGGTATATGTGGTAACCTCTGGGAAGGGTGGCGTCGGCAAGACGACGGCCACGGCAAATATCGGTACAGGTCTTGCGCTGATGGGTAAAAAGGTTCTTATGATTGATGCCGACATAGGCCTCAGGAACCTGGATCTCATACTTGGACTGGAAAACAGGATAGTCTATAACATTGTTGACGTGCTTGAAGGGAAGTGCCGCTCTTACCGGCAGGCCATTGTGAAGGACAAGCGCTCGCAGAATCTTTTCCTGCTTGCTGCTGATCAGAGCAAGGAAAAGGATGCCATTAATGCCGATCAGATGAAGCGCCTGTGCGCGACGCTGAGGGAGGATTTTGACTACGTAATGATAGACTGCCCCGCCGGCATAGAGCAGGGCTTCAAGAACGCCATTGCGGGGAGTGACGAGGCCCTCATAGTCACCAATCCCGAAGTTTCAGCCGTGAGGGACGCCGACAGGATAATAGGCCTCCTTGAAGCCGAGGAGAAGTTCAATCCCAGGATTGTACTGAACCGTTACAAGAAGGACATGGTAAAGAAAAACCAGATGCTCAGCGTCAAGGATGTGCAGGAGATTCTGGGCATAGAGATCCTGGGGATCGTGCCGGAGGATGAGAAAATCCTGAAAGCGTCAAACAAGGGAGAACCGGCAGTCTTTGACAAATCCTCAAAGGCCGGGAGCGCTTACAGGAGGATCGTGAGCAGGATTATTGATCCCAAGAGCTACCCCCTCTCTCCCCCGGGTGATGGGGGACTCTTTACCAGGCTTAAAAGACTGATTACCAAAAAGGATGAACTGCAGGGCTGACGGCCGGGAGCGCGTCCTTTTCAAAATTGCAGTGAGGAAGGAGCATGGGCAGATGCTGGAGTTTTTGACGAAATTTGACTTTTTCAACAGAATCTTCAAACGGAATGAATCGCGCCAGACGGCGAAAGAGAGGCTTCAACTCGTGCTTATCCATGACAGGGCCTCCGTATCCCCCCAGGTCATGGAAGACCTCAAAAAGGATCTGATAGAGGTGATCTCACGGTACCTGGAAATCGACAGAAGTGCCCTTGAAATCGGCATTGAGTCGAAAGACGGCGCAATTGCCCTGGCGGCCAATATTCCCATCAAGGAGATCAAGCGCAGCACCGCAAAGAAAAGCGGCACCGCCGAATCTGGCGGGGAAGGACCTTCAAAGACGGCTCACCGGGAGAAATCCCAGGCAGAGACCGGGAAAAAGGCAGTGGTAAAGGTGGAGACCCTCCGGAAGACGCGGGGATCTTCCGGGAGGAGGAAGACAAAGATGAAGCGTTTTACCGATAAGAAGGCAAAGAAGGAATAGGCTGATGTCCGCCTATAGGAGTGAGGCGTCTTGAACAGGGCCTGGTGGCACAAAATTGACTTTACTCTGGTTCTTGCCGTTTCTACGCTTGTTTTCATTGGGATCCTCATGATATACAGCGCCAACGGGAGAGAGCCGGATTCACTTTCCGAGGTCAAGAAGCAGCTTTTTTACTTTCTCACGGGCCTCGTGCTCATGGCGGTTTTTACCCTGGTAGACTATGAGCTCTGGGGAAGGACCTCCTGGTATATCTACGGCCTGACAATTGCGCTTCTGATAGCGGTGATGCTATTCGGCCATTCGGCCAAGGGCGCGCAGCGCTGGCTGTCGCTCGGGCCCATTGGCGCCTTCCAGCCTTCAGAGATGGCGAAGCTTGCGGTCATCATTACCCTTGCGCGGTTTCTCTCCCTGCATGACAGCTGGACTTCCAGGGATATCCTGAAGGCGCTCTTCTATATGCTCGTCCCTCTTGCGCTCATCTTCGTTCAGCCCGACCTCGGGACGGCCCTTGTGCTCCTGGCAGTCACCGCTGCCATGCTCTTCGCCATAGGGGTGAAGCCATGGATTCTCCTCTCAACGCTATGCGCAGGCCTCTTCACTGCCCCTTTCATCCTGAAGGAATACCAGAAGAAGCGCCTTCTCACCTTTCTCAATCCCGAGGCTGACCCTGAGGGAGCGGGGTGGAACCTTGTGCAGGCAAAGATCGCCGTCGGTTCGGGAAAATTATGGGGAAAAGGTATTTTTATGGGCACACAGAATAATCTGAACTTTGTACCGGAGCATTCCACTGACTTTATATTCACGGTCATAGGTGAGGAGCTCGGACTCGTTGGGGGAGTAGGAATACTTGTGCTCTATTTCTATGTGCTGTGGAAAGGGATTGCGATTGCCGAGAGCTCTCATGATCTTTTCGGCAGTCTTCTTGCTATAGGGATAGTCGCCATGCTGGGTTTTCATGTCTTTGTCAATATTGGAATGACCCTTGGCATAATGCCTGTGGCAGGGATACCGCTTCCTTTCGTGAGCTACGGGGGAAGCTCGCTCATCACCTCCATGGTGGCAATGGGGATGCTGGGCAGTATATATTTCCGCAGGGAGAGAATATTCTAGGAGAGGAGGGATTGCAGTGAACTCACTGGGTTTTGTGATGAAGTCGGGTCCTTATTCAAGCGCGAGGCTTGAGACACTCGCCAGGCTGGCGCTGGCCGCCAGGGAGAAGGGTGTGAAGGTGACGGTGTTTCTTGAGCTTGACGGAGTCTTTAATTCCCTTAAGGATCAGCTGTCCAGGGAAGCTCTCACGCTTCCCAAGGACAGGATAGCCGAAATGGCGGAAAAGGGCGTGGTTTTCTACCTCTGCAGCACCTGCAGCGCAGAGCGGGGTGTCCATGATTTGGATCTCCACGTAGAAGGGATGAAGGTGGGGAATATGGAAAATCTCTCTGCCATCCTGGGCGAAGCGGACAGGGTCATAACCCTCTGATGTCATCGCAGATTCGGGAGCGCATAAGGAAGGGAGCATAAACCATGGCGAAGAAGAATGTGGCACTTATGTTGAATCACTCACCTTACACAGGGAGTTTCTGCGAAGAAGGGCTTCGCGTCGCAGTAGGAACCCATATGGCGATAGAGGGCCAGTCAGTCAAGACAATCTGCATCGGTGATGGAGTCTATTTCGGCCTGGCAAGCCTGAAGCAGGGTGATTTTCTCAAGTACATAAAGATTTTCCAGGGGATGGGAATGGAGCTTTTCATCGAGGAGGATTCGCTCCGCGACAGGAATATCGCCAGGGAGCGCCTCCGTGACGATGCAAAGGTGGTTACGCGCTCCGAGATACTCTCGATCCTCAAGGATTCGGAACATGTCCTTTCATTTTAGCCTGTGACGGGAGGTGCCTCTTATGGCTCTTTATATTCTGGACAAGAATTACGGAGAGAACGCCGTTCCCTACCTCATGATGGATGAGGAGGCGAAGGTGCTGCTGATCCACGACGGCCTCTATCTTGATGCTGCAAAGATTCAGGGAAAAGAGGTCTATGTCTTCGAGAGCGAGGTCGAGGAGCGGGGGCTGGGAGCCCACCTCCCCGAGACTTACAAAAAAATCAGCTACGCCGAGGCTATCGATCTTTTCACCACGAACTCTCTCTTCAATTTCGCCTGACTCGGCAGGGAATGACTGTGGAAAGGGACGGACCGCGCTTTCAGCAAAAGCGGTGTCTGTCTTTTTTGTTTTCTCCGCGGTGCATTGTGAGGCCATGGGTTATTCTCCGGACCAGCGTGCATTGCCCTGCGGTGCATCGTGAGGCCGGGGGAAAATCTCCCGGCCAGCTGGAAATTTGCCTATGTCACGAATGCCGGCATAGGGGCAAATTTAGGCTGTCTTAGAGAATTTCCCCCGTCCTCTTGAGCATGCGCCAGGTTATAAAAAGCATTTTGTTGTCCTGGTGCTTTTTTCATAGACCAGGAACGGGGCCCCGCCTTCAGAGAGGGAGCCAGAGATGAAGGTGAGGTCGTGAGGCGCCGTGCCCCTGATGATGAGGTGTCCTTCGTGGACGCACCGCAGGTGGTGGGCCATGCAGAGGGTGATTCTGTTGTGAAGCTTGTCGCTTCCCCCGTGGGAGCGGAAGATGATGTGATGGGAATGGAGATTCCGGCGGCACCGGCAGCCGGGAGCCTGGCACTGGTAGCCATCGCGGGCAATGGTCCTGTGGTGGATATCCCGCTTCTCGGGGAGGTCCCAGGCGGCAAGGAAGGTGTCAAGGAGGGCCTCGATGAAGAGGGGGAGCTGCTGGCCGTCATTGACGGCCTCTTCCGGCCTGCCGGCAACCCAGAGCCTCGCGGCGTGGTTCCAGAGGGGAACGAGATCGCTTTTCAGGAAGAAGCGGATGAGGGAGACCCTCTCTGGAGGGTTTGACCCGAAGGTTCCTTCTTTTGGGATCTCTCCCGAGAGAATGGAGAGGATCTCGGAAAGCTCGGGGTGCTCACCGCCACAGGTGACCTGCCAGATGACGGAGGTGAGCCCATCCTGACAGGAGGGAGTTCCAGGCTCATGTGTACACATCTGGACTGCGGCATCCAAACCCATATCCCCATTGGGTTCCGTGGCATTTGAGAGTGCAGGGGAAATCCTCTTGACGGACCTCCCCGTGACGGCCACCTCGAAGGCTTCAGGGTGGATGTCCCACTTTTTGTGGACCGCCCTCTTCGCGAAGCAGAGAAACCCCTCGACCGCCTGGATGAGGGTGGCCACCGGGACCTGCTGTGCGTAGGAGAGCCACGCCCCCTGGACCCTGGTCCCCTCAATGAAGACCTTGGAGAGCAGGCGCGCCTGCTCAGGGGTGAGCTTCCCCTCCAGGACCAGGTCCAGCATATCAGGATACTCGAGATAACTCCTTTCCATTTTGATGAGTGAATAGGCGGTGCTGCGGGACATCCCGAGGCGCTCCCTGGTGTAGTGCCCGAGAGAGAGGAAGAGCATGTCCCTGTAGAGGCCGAAATTGTTGAGGGTCCGAAGGAGCCTCCCCTGGTAGAAGGAGAGGGAGTGGCGAAGCGCCGCCATCTTTCGGAGGCGGGCGACCGTCTCGAAAGGATCGGCAGCAGGAGGCGCAAGTGTCCCTCCAGGGGCCCCGACGGCGTTATCGGCATCGGGCCTGTGGCCTGCGAAAGCCTGGAACTCTTGGGGAAGCTCCACCGTGATGGGCTTCCAGGGCAGGAACTCCCACAGGTGCGACACCTCTTCGAGATCCTTGTGGACCTGCCGCGCAAGCTCCCTGTCCCGCTCTCCGAAGGAGGCCTCGTCATCAAGAGAGCCTATGGCACCCGCCAGGGCGCCAAGGAGAAGTGCCTTCTCCTCGATGGCGGGGGGAGCCCCTGTCTCCCCGCTCCCCTCGAGCGGCGCCGAAGCGATAAACTCGGCGAGAAGGGCCTCCACAAACGACTCCGAAGGGAGCTCCGCCTCCTCCATCCTAAGGAAGACCTCAAGGGCCCGATCCCACTTTGCCGCCACGGCGAGAGGAACTCTCACGCTCACGGAAGTGGAGCTGCCCTCCTCGTCGTCCTCTCCCGGTGCAAAAGAATCAATATCCTCCTTTCCCTGTGATTGCTCAGATTTGAAGCGGCGCGCCTCTTCCTCGAGACCCCGCACGGTGAGGCTCATGGCTTTTCGGAGCCACTCAGCCTCGGTCTCAGGAGTGACGACCTGGAAAAGATGCCGCAGCGCGCTCCTGCGGAGCCGCCCGCTCTCAAGGGCTTCTCTGATAAGGGGAAACTTCTGCAGGTCCTTCGCATTCCGCATAAGCTCATAACCGCTCCTGGATGAGATGCCCAGCTCCTCACGGACAAAATCAACGATACGGACATAGCCGAGCCTCTCGATCTTCCCGTGAAGGGAAGTAAGGGCCTCCCCGATGAGAAGGTCGAGTTTCGTACCCGCCTGGGAGAGGCACCAGAGGTTCCAGTCCAGGACCTCGCCGGTGAGATCGCGGAAGATGTGACGGCAGTTTGCCCGCGAGAGCACCTCGTCGGCGCCGTACGTGACGAGGGGGAGGCCGGGGAGCGCCTTGAAGACCTGCCCGCCCTCACAGACGGCCTCGTAGCCGGGATACTCGCGGATCACGCCGGTACTCACGACAATCCTCCTTTCATGCTGAGGGTATCTATAACAGGTCTCTTATGTATCTCATATTAATTATATCGCATAATAATCGGCATGTCAAAATTGCCTTCTGCAGAATACTATATGTACATTGGGTTTGAGAGTCATCATCACATGGCATCTGGAGCCTTGGAAAGGCCTGTTTTGTGATTTTTTTGCGCCTGGAGCCTGAAAGGCCACCCGGCGGAGAAAAATGCCGCTCTGCGTGAGTGTGGAGAGGTGCCTGCCCGGAAAGGGCTGAGTAGAAAAATATTTTGCAGGTAAGCGGTGAGCGAGGTGAATGAGGGGGCTCCTGTCACTATTCGGCAAACTGTGTCCAAGTATCATGAGGGGAAGCTCTATCCATATGCACGGGTGAGGCGGGCTCCCCGGTGAGTGTGGAAGATGGGGAACGGAGGTGGCGATGATGAGGAGATTGAGGTGGTCAGGATTACTGGTGTCTCTGCTCTTCGCGGCGGTATTTTATGGATGCGCGGGCAAGCCTTCTGCAGGTTCTTCCTCAGGCGCCAGACCCCCACACGCCACGCCGCAGGCTGGCTCTCCTTCCGTGGAGCCTTCTTCACGGGAAGAGTTTCAGGCAGCCCTGGATGATGGAATTGACAGGGTTCTTGATGGTGACTATAAGAAAGCCATAGCGCCCCTGCTCAAGGCGAAAGAGCTGAAGCCCCGGGAAGGGGAGGTGCGCTTCTGGCTATTTCTTGCCTATAAAAACACCGAATCAAGAATCACCCGGAGATCAAAGGCCTACATCGAGGCGCAGAATGTCATCGCCCTGCTGCCGGGGACGGCGAAGGCGGATCAGGCGAAGGAGTACTTGCGCTCGCTCACCCCGGTGCCTCAGCCCACTGCAATGACTCCCTTCAGCGCTTCAGCGTCATCACCTGGAAAGGCGCACCCTTCAGGCTGCCCTTTACCTCACCGGCCGGCAGAGTCCCCGGTGAAGCTTCAGCAGATGACTCCTCGGGCGCCGCAGAAGTCGGCTCATGTGAAGGCGCCCCCCCTTCCCGGGAAGGCTGCCGGCTCCACTTACACAGAAAATCCCATGCGGGGAGAGTTCATAAAGAAGCTCCAGGCCGAAGAGAAGAAAGAGCAGGATGCAGAGAAGGCCCGGATGGAGGCCGAAAAGGATCAGGCCGAGGCCTATGAGCGCGAAAAAGAGAGGGAAAGCAGGGAGGCCCGGGAACAGTCAAAACAATACTGGGATAATTACTGGAAAGCCCAGGAGGCGTCGCAGCGCCAGGTCGAAGCAGCTCAGAACTACGAGGTGCAGAAGGAAAGGAACAGGATCCTGCGCGAGTCCATTTACGCCACCCCCACGGTGACGCAGACCGTTGAGGTCTATGTGCGCCGGAGATGAAAAAGCTGATAATATTTATCAGAGAATATCTTACAGGTATGGGGATCTTTCGAAGCCGCAGGATGGAACTCCCGTGCTGCAGAAATATCTCTGAGATAGAGACCCGCTAGAAATATGGTACCTCATCTTGCCAGCATAAAGGAAGGGTTATTATGGCGCTATTCTGCCCGGAGTGCGGGAGAGAGAATTCTGAAACAGCGAGATTCTGTATCGGCTGCGGTGATACGCTCTCCTCTTCAAGCGCCCCGCTCCTTGACAGCCGCTACCGGGTCATAAAGACTATCAAATCCGGCGGCATGGGCTGTGTGTATAAGGCCATGGACACAAGACTTGATACCATTGTAGCCCTCAAGAAGATGCTTCCCTATTACTCGAGCTCCTCGGAGCTTAGAGAGGCTGCGGAGCGATTCAGGAAAGAGGCGAAGCTCCTCTCGCAGTTCCATCATGGCGGGCTTCCCAAGGTTATGGATTACTTCACTGCCCATAACCCCCTCACCGGTGATCCGGAATGTTACATTGTGATGACCCACATTGAAGGCAGCGATCTCGAGGCGATGCATAGGAAATCAGGCAGCAGGCCTTTCCCAGTGGGACAGGTGGTCGAGTGGTGCCTCCAGATCCTTGACATTCTCCATTATCTTCACACACGTATGCCGCCCCTGGTTTACCGTGATATAAAGCCGGCCAATATCATGATTGCTGAGGGCAAGGTTTTTCTTGTGGATTTCGGAGTAGCCCGTGTCTTCATCCCGGAGCATACGCTCACCGCCATAGGCACCGATGGCTATGCTGCCCCTGAGCAGTGCAGCGGCAGGGCAGAGCCACGGAGCGACCTCTATTCTCTGGGGGTGGTGATGCATTACCTTCTCACCGGTATCGATCCCCAGGCCGGCACAGACATTCCCTTCAAGCCCCTGTCGGAGCTTAACAAGGAAATACCAGAAGCCCTCAGCATCTTGGTCCTTTCGCTCGTGGAAAAAGAATCAGAAAAAAGGCCGCCTCATGCCATGGCGGTAAGAGACAGTCTCGTCTTGTTGAAAGATCAGCTCACTTCAACCGCTGTAAAAAAGAAAGCAGTCCCTCGGGTGAAAAAGAAAAAGGTCGCAACGGAGAAAGAAAGCAGGCCGCCCTCAAGGAAATACGCCACGATTTTCGATGCCGTTGAAAAAGGTGACACCGATGCCGTTCATGAGTTCCTGAAAAATGGCGTAAGACTTGTATATGAAGGGGGTTATGAAGTCTCTGAATATCGCTCTCTCATTGGAAAAGCGGTGGAGAAGGGTAATAAGGATATTGTAAAGCTTCTTATTGAGAATGGCGCTGACGTTAATAGCAGGTGCTTTGATAAAACCTGCATTCATGTAGCAATAGAAAATGAAGATATGGATATGATAAAGCTTCTGGTTGAAAACGGTGCCGATGTAAATGAAGATCATGGCCTCCTTGGCGCAAGTCCTCGCTCTGCCTGGCTGTTGACAGGGGGAATATTGAAATTGCAGAGTTCCTCATAAAACATGGTGCCGATGACCTCTCGCCAGGGAAAAAGCCTCATCTGCCACTCCGTTATGCGGTCAGCAAAGGTGATTTTGCTATGACCGCCCTTCTTCTTGAAAACGGTGCCAATGTAAATGATAGACCTCTTCCACCTCTTTATATCGCATTGAAGAATGGCCACAGTGAGATAGCGGCGCTCCTCATTGAGAAGGGTGCGGACGTCAATGCAGAGTATGAATATGGCTGGTCCCCTCTCCGGCAGGCTGCATATTACGGCAATAAGAAAATAGCGACTCTCCTCATTGAGAAAGGCGCGAACATCAATTACAAGAAGGGTGAATATGGCTGGTCCCCTCTCCGTGAGGCCATAACAAGAGGTCATTATAAATTAGCGACAGACCTTATAAAAAATGGAGCTGATATTAGTGGGGCAGAGCTGGTTAATTGGGGTTTCCCAGGGATGATTCAGAGCCAAGTAGGCTATATTGAAATGATGAGAATCCTTGCCACTAAGGGATTTGAATTTACTCTCTCAGTCGCTTCCAAATTAGGTGATGGAGATCTTGTCGAAGAACTGCTCAGTTCCCGGGATGATGCTTATGATTCACTGAATGAAATCCTTATAAAGGCTCTTTATGATGCTATAGGTTATGGCCAAGAGGAGATTGTGTTTCTTCTCATTGAAAAGATTCCAATAAACAAGGATTCCTCGATTTTTAAACATCTTCTTTTCGGCGCTGCAGCTCAATGTATGGAAAAATTGATGGTGTATCTTGTCAATCATGGTGCTGATGTTAATATGGGAAGGGAATCGGGCAGGGCTCTTCTCCATGAGGCTGCTCGTCACGGTCATACAAAGATTGTGGCGCTTCTGATTGAAAAAGGTGCCGTGATCGATGCGGCTGACAAAGAGGGCAAGACGCCTTTCTCTTGCGCACTGGAAAAAAACCACTTTGAAGTTGCACGACTGCTTGCTGATAAGGGAGTCCAATGCGATATCATAACCGCTTCACAAATTGGCTACACGAAAGGTGTTCAGGAGTTCCTTGATTCAGGGAATTATGACATCAATGAAAAGGATGAACGTGGCAGGACACTGCTTCATTTGGCAGTCATAGGCGGGCACGTGGAGGTGGTTGCCCTTCTTATCGAAAAAGGAACCGATATCAATGCAATAGATAAATACAGCGGGGAACCCCCACTTCATGCGGCAATCATAAACGGTCATGAAGATATGGCATCTTTCCTCATAGAAAATGGTGCAGATATTGATGCGCAGACTCCGCGTGGTGACCTTCCCATTCACCTGGCTGCAAAAAATGGGCATGAGAAAGTCGTCGCCCTGTTAATACAAAAGGGCGCTGATGTCAATACCATAGGTAAAAATGCCTGGGTCCCTCTCCATTGTGTGGCTTGGAGATGGAATGGCACTGAAAGGATGGCATCCTTCCTCATAGAGAATGGTGCAGACGTTGATGCATTATCGATAGATAGCAGAACTCACCTCAGTGTCGCTGCAGATTCGGGTAATGAAGAGGTGGCGGCACTTTTACTGGAAAAGGGTGCCAATGTAAATGCAAAGGATTCAAATGGGCAAACACCTCTTCATTATGCTGCAAAATATTATAAACCACGCGAAAATGATTTGGAGATTGCAAAACTGCTTCTCGAAAAAGGAGCTTTGCTCACTGAAGATATTGATAACCGAACACCGATTTATTGGGCAATGGTAAGGCAGAATGAAGAATTGATAGAATTTTTGGCTTCAGAAGGGGACAATATTAATCGGTTTGTTGATTATTACGAGAATGGCATGATTGGTCAAGTAATATTTGATAGTAATTACGAAGACGCAGTAGATCCCGATAAACTAATGAGAATAATCATATTCCTCATAGAGAAGGGATTTGATGTCTGCTATAACGAAAAAAATGGTGGTACTCTCCTACATTGGGCTCTCAGGTCTGAGACCTATAAAGAGGAACTTCCAGAGCTCACCAATCTTCTCATCAAGAAAGGTGTCGATGTCAATGCCGTTGATTATTACGGTTTTACCGCCCTTCACCTTGCCTTACAAACCTTTGATGATTACATAAATCTTGACTATATCAAGCTCCTTGTCAAAGGCGGAGCCGATGTGAATGCACAGGACAATGATGGAAATACTCCGCTCTATTATGCTGAAGATGAAGAGATCAGGTACTACCTGATTTCTGAGGGGGCTCTCTCGGAATAGGGCTTTAGCCTTACAAAAGTGCCTACAGCCTGTCCGCCAGAATCCGGCGGACACGGACGAAGCTTGGCAGGTGGTGTTCCAGAACGGCGGGCGTGAGCTTGCCGAGAAGATCGAAGGACCGCCTGCCCTTTTTATAAGAGTTGGAGCAGTTCCATGTCGCATGCGCCAGGTCTTCCTGAACTTCGTGGCGGGATCGCTGTTCTAAATTATCCAAGGGCGGCAGTGCTGATTCCAGCAGGCTCTTGTCATAATGCTCCTTCAGTGTGGCGCGGTCGGCAATAATCCAGGTTTCCATGCAGGTCGTCATGAATAGTACCTGATTATCCTCAGCCCCATCTGGTTTTTCCCATTTGCTGACGGTAGTAACATTATGGAGATGCTCCCAGGCTCGATTGATGTCTTCCATGGGCTCTTCGCTGTCAATCCAGAGTGCTATATATTCGTCGGAGGCACCTGCTCCATGGGCTCTTTTGAAATCTTCGAATGCGCTGTCCCGGCTTCCACAGGCAATCAGGCGAGGCATTCTTCCTCTGAAGCCGCAATTTTCAATGAGCCGGCGGAAGCCCTCACGGCAGCGCGTATGCAGTTCCTTCGAGTCACCCCCGCCTTCCAGGTAGATGTGCGCGCTCACCAGCGGGTCCCTCCGATCTGTCCCTTGGTCCACAGCTGGCCGAGCCGGTATTTTTCCAGCCATTTGGCCAGCTTGTCGCCCTCAAGGCGGCGCATCTCGGTCTGACCATCGTGCTTTTCGCACACCACCACGACTTCCGGCCGTTCCGACATGGCGTCCACAAGAATATCTGAATGGGTGGTGATGATGAGCTGTGTTCGCTGCGACGCTTCCACCAGCAGGTCTGCGAGCTTTGGGAGGATGTCAGGATGGAGGCCCAGTTCAGGCTCCTCAATGCAAATCAGCGGGGGAGGCTTGGGATCGCAGAGAATCGCGAGCAGGCAGAGGTACCGCAGAGTGCCGTCTGAAAGCCGCGTTGCGGGAATGGAGAAATCCCCTTCTGTGAAGAATACCTGGACACTGCCGCCCTCCACGACCACGTCAAAGTCAGTCAGCCCCTCATAGAGATCCCTCAGCCCCTCCAATATTGCTTTTTTTGTCTTAGGCGTCTTGCGCAGACGGCTCAGAAAAAGTCCCAGGTTGGAGAAATCCTCTTCCAGCCTGTCGTTGCGCATATCCGCCTTTTGAGCTTCACGGAACACCATGTTCCGTCCGAAAACCCATTCACGGTAAATACGAAACTTTTCATAGACATCGGCCAGGTAAGTGATTTCAGGATACAGCTCCGGGTCGCGGCGCTGTGCAAGAATCGACTCCTGGAAATTCACCTTGTCCGGCGCGAGCTTCCGCTCACCCTTGAAGGTGGTGCTTATGACAGGGTTTCCATTCTGGAAGCGGTAGAAGAAAGATTCTTGATTATTGTTCTGGTGTGCCCCTTCATTTTCTATCCGCTCATCATGGAGCCAGAAACGCTGGCTATTATCACTGAATTCAAAGGTGTGCCGGATATGACTGTTTCCACCGGGATAGTTCACTGACAGTTCGACGGTGGCATGCCGGTCTTTTGCCCCTTTCCATATCCAGTCCTGGACTCCGCCGCCCCGCCGGAGAACGCCAGGAATGTCGGCGTTCGAGGTCGTCTGCGAAGATACGGGCGCCGCCCTCATAAGCGCAAGTGCCTCGATGAGATTTGATTTCCCTGCACCATTGGGCCCAATCAGCACATTGAGGCTCATCAGCTCGAGCTCCCGGGTGTCAGGGCCGAATGAGAGCAGGTTGCAGGGTTTTATCTTCCGGAGTATTCCGGGATTTGGATTGACTGTGTGTTCCATAAGGGACCTTTTCGTTACCACACTGGTTATTTTATGGATTGCTTATTTTCTGCATGGTAATAACGGAGGCTTTCCTGTCTTGATATCAGTTTCGACATCATCGTGGTTCATTCCCTCTCCACTGGAGGAGTTCGCAATGAAGGAAATTCTTCTAAAAATCCTGCCATTACGGACATTATCGTGGTCTGCTCTGAATCTTCACCGGTGAGGTGTTCCCCTCCTCTTGCCAAACCCCGGTGAGTTTGCTATACTAAAGGTGACAGCAAAAAATGAATACAGTGCGAGAAGTTAAAATATCGGGGAGGCGACCACAATGGGAGGAAACATGATAGAGGGCCCGGGATATTTGCAGCAGTCCGGCTATTACGGGGGGGTTGCCTCTCAGCAGCGCCTCCAGGAGCGGCAGAGCATCCTTGCGGACAATGCCCTTTGTCCTATCGCCCAGCCCTCAATGGATGAGATCTCGGGGCTCCAGGGATATTATAACGGCTGCCTGGGCTCGATAAACCAGCTCCGCTACGGCAACGCGCTCCCCGACCTTCAGTCGATGATGATGCAGAACCCCCAGATGATGATGTTTATGATGATGTACCAGCAGATCCAGATGCAGAACATGATGCTCATGATGATGCTCATGATGCGCCAGAACGGCATGTCTCCCGATATGATCTCCCGGATGCTCAACGGAGGGGGAAACAACTGCGGGAACAGTGGGAACTACGGGAATTATGGGAACCAGGGTAGTCCCTATGCGAGCGGCTCCTCCTATTCAGGGGGTGTCTGCAACAACCCTGACAAGCAGAAGACAAGCGAGATCCTGGAAAATACCGCGAACAAGTACGGCATCCCTCCCGACATTCTCAAGGGGATTGCCTGGCAGGAGAGCCGCTGGAACAACAGCTGCGTCGGCGACGGCGGCAAGAGCTTCGGCATGATGCAGATCTACACGAGCGCCCACCCTGATTACAAAGTCCAGGAGGGCAAAAACGACGTGGCTTACAACATTGAATATGCTGCCAAGTTCCTCAGAAATCTCTATGACCAGACAGGGAGCTGGGAGAAAGCCGTGGAGCGCTATAATGGGAGCGGACCCATGGCGCGGAAATATGCCTCATCGGTGATGGGCCATGTGCAGAACAAGCCCTGGCTTGCCTGAGCCCTAGCCCTTGATCACCGCCAGAGGCCTGAGCTTTACCACTTTCCGGCAGAGCCCCGACCCCGCCATTATCTCCACGACCTGCGATACATCCTTGTAAGCGTCGGGCATCTCTTCCACGAGGGTCTCCATGCTTGCCGCCTTGACGGAAATCCCTTTCTCCCTGAGCTCATCGACGATTGATCGCCCCCTGGCCACCTTTTTCGCCTGGCTCCTGCTCAACACCCTTCCTGCTCCATGGCAGGAGCTCCCGAATGATTCCTCCATGGCTTTTTCCGTTCCCAGGAGCACGTAGGAGCACCTGCCCATGTCGCCGGGAACAAGCACCGGCTGCCCTATCTCGGCGTAAAGGGCGGGAATTTCGCGGTGGTGAGGCGGGAAAGCCCTTGTAGCGCCCTTGCGGTGCACGCATAGCTTCTTTATCACGCTGCCGACCCGGTGAGATTCGATTTTTGCCACGTTGTGGGCCACATCGTAGAGAAGCTTCATTGCGAGGTCGCGGGGCGACCGGTGGAACACATGCTGGAATGTCTCCCTTACCCAGTGGGTGATAAGCTGCCTGTTTGCAAAGCCGAAATTGGCCGCGGCGGCCATGGCGGCAAGGTATTCCTGCCCCTCTTTCGAGGTGATGGGCGCGCAGCAGAGCTGCCTGTCGGGGAGCATGATCCCGTATTTTCTTGAGGCGTCAAGCATTTTCACCAGGTAGTCATCGCAGACCTGGTGGCCCAGCCCCCGCGAGCCCGTGTGAATGAACACGGTGACCTGGTTCTTGAAGAGGCCCATGACGTTGGCAGCCCTCTCGTCAAAGACTTCCTGCACGACGCCCACTTCCACGAAATGATTTCCCGAGCCGAGGGTCCCGAGCTGGTCTTTCCCTCTCTCGTAGGCTTTTTTTGAGACAATATCGGGATCGGCACCAGGGATGGAGCCATTTTCTTCAATAAAATCCTTATCGGAGCTCTCACCCTGGCCGCTCTCGATGACCCACCGGGCTCCCTTCCTCAGGACCCCGTCAAACTCTTTCCTGGAGAGCTTCAGATCCTTGCGATGCGAGCCTACGCCCGAGGGGATGTTCTGGTAGAGTGCATTGACAAGCTTGTCAAGAGAGCTCTTGATATCGGCGCGATCAAGTGAGGTCGTCATGAGCCTCACCCCGCAGTTGATATCGTAGCCCACACCTCCGGGGGAGACCACGCCCTTTTCCATGTCAAAGGCCGCCACGCCGCCAATGGGGAACCCGTAGCCCCAGTGAATATCAGGCATGGCCATGGAGTTTCCCACGATACCGGGCAGGCACGCCACGTTGATGACCTGCTGGAGGCACTGGTCTTGGCGGAGGTCCTCCAGCATCTTCTCATCGGTATAGATCAGGCCGTCGGTCTGCATTGCCCCCGAGCGGGCGATACGGAACCTGAACTCGTCAATTTTTTCAAAGTTTTGTGCGCTCATAAGCGCCCCCCCTCTTCAAAGATCAAGAATTACACGGGCCTCCCAGAGGCCATTCCTTTTTGCAATCTCCATCCCATGGTAGGTCACTGCCTTCACGAGGGTGTGAATCCTGTGGCGCTCCCCCTTGTAGCTCTCGCCTTCAGCCAGGGCAATGAGCTTTCCCCCTCTCACCGAGAGGACGGAAAAGCGGCAGAGCAAAAGGTGCTCCGCCTCATGAAGGTAGAGGAGTTCTGAGAGCCACCTCACGAAGAGCTCTTCCCTGTCAAAGCAGGAGAGTGAGATTTCCCTCCTGATGCGCTTTCTCACCAGCGAGAGGTCTGCCATGAAGTCGAAAAGGGCAAATCCCCCATGGGCAAAAAGCTCTTTAAGGGTTTTTCCGCAGATTATGAGGCCTGTATCTGCCGTATGCTCAAAAGTGCGGTATACCGCCGGCAGAGGAATGTCACTCATATTTCCCGCCCTCCCTGAGGTAATGGCATCCCCTGCTTTCCTTGTTCTGAAGAGCCTGCTCTATGATGAGCCTTGCCACTATTATGGCGTTTCTCAGCTCTATGAGGCCCCTGGTAAGGGCCGACTCCTTGTAGAATTTCATGATCCGGTGGTGAAGGTAGTTCATGTCCGAATAAGCTCTTGAGAGCCTTTTACGGGTTCTCACGATGCCTGCGTAGTTCCACATGGTGGTCTTGATGGTGTGCCAGTCCTGGAGGATAAGCACGGGGTCCATATCCTCCTCCCAGGAAGGCGACTGCCAGCCGGGGACCTCGTCAAAGGCAACGGAATCCCTGGAGAACTGCTCACAGATCCTCCGGGCCGCCCTTATTCCCCATACCAGCCCTTCCAGCAGGCTTACGCTTGCGAGCCTGTTGGCGCCGTGCACTCCGCTGCACGCGGTCTCGCCTACCGCGTAGAGATTCTTGACGGTCGTTTCCCCATGGAGGTCAGTCTTCACCCCTCCGCAGAAGTAGTGGGCCACAGGCACCACCGGTATGGGCTCTTTCGTGATATCAATCCCGTATTCCCTGCATTTCCTGAAGATGGTGGGGAAGCGCTTTTTGATATCAAGCCCCTCCTTTTTGTAATGGGCGATGTCCAGAAGGACATAATTGTCACCTGATGCCGTCATCTCCTCGTGAATGGCCCTGGAGACCACGTCGCGAGGCGCCAGGTCCCCCAGGTCGGGAGCGAATTTCTTCATGAAAAGCTCGCCGCGCTTGGTGAGAAGGCGGGCGCCCTCGCCGCGGAGGGCTTCCGAGATCAGGAACCTCTCGTCATCTCTTGAAAGAAGGGCCGTGGGATGAAACTGCACGAATTCCGCGTTGATGATCCTCGCTCCGGCCCGGTACGCCATGGCCACTCCATCACCGGTGGCACAGTGGGGGTTTGTCGTATGGAGGTATACCTGCCCGATGCCTCCCGTGGCGAGGATCACCGAGGAGGCAAAAAAGGTCTTCACCTGGCCCGTCGCGAGATCGAGGATATAGGCGCCGCAGCATATGTCGTCTTCGTAGATCCTTGCATAGTTTTTTGAGTGGTGGGGGAAGGTGATGAGATCGATGGCCTGGTGGGAGCAGAGCAGGTTTATGTGCCTATGGGAGGAGAGTCTTTCTATAAGCTGTGACTCTATCTGAGAACCCGTTGCGTCCCTGTAGTGATAGATTCTTCTCCGGGAATGGGCGGCCTCCCTGGTGAGATCGTAGGCGCCTCCCTTGTCCCTGTCGAATTTCACCCCGGCCATCCTGATGAGGAAGTCACTCAAAAGGCCGGGCCCTTCGGCGGTGACGGCATCGACTGCCTCTTTGTAGCAGTAGTGATCTCCGGCCTGCATGATATCCCTGGCAAGCAGCTCGGGGCTGTCGTCATTCCCGAGTCCTGCGATCCCTCCCTGGGCATACCATGTGGAGCTTTCCCCCGGCTCTCTCTCCTTGGTGACAAGGGTGACCTCGAGGCCCTCTCCTGCAAGCATCAGGGCAGCACTTGCCCCCGAGATCCCGCTTCCTATGATAAGCACATCGCTATGGTGGCGGGCGCTTTCAGATTGTGTCATAGTGTGCTCCTGTCCTGGCGGAATGGTGAATAGCCTTCCAGGCCCTGAACCCCTTATTCCAGTGAGGATTTGCTCGTCGGGCACTCAGGTATATATTATCTTACCGTGAGGGACTCTCCTTCATGGCCTGTTCCCTCTCTCCCTGTTTTGACCTCCCACCGCTCCCTTTTCTTCGCTTCTTAGAGGAAATTTTGCTCCCATGTATAAGTACTCATGGTTTCGGAAAAAGAGATATTCCGTTTTTTTTTCACACCCCATATCTTCCCAGAAAGGGATTGATGCCGTGAAAGAGATGGAGATTCAGAAAAGAGAAGTACTGGGTATTGCCATCCTGGATTTGAAGGGCGAAGTTGACATATACAGCAGCGAGGAGCTCAAGCATCTCCTTGAGGAGCTCTCCGAGTCCAGGGAATCCCTTCTGCTGAATGTCTCAAATACCGATTATATTGACAGTTTCGGCCTCTCTCTCCTGATATCGTTCAGGAAGAAAATGGGAAAGCAGGGAAAGCGCTTTGGACTCTGCTGTCCCCAGAGCTACGTGAGAAGGATCCTCAACCTCACCAAGCTCTATGATTTTCTCTCCGTCTATGAAAGTGAAGAAAAAGCCATAGAGGATATCAGCCGTTCCAAGGCAGCGGTTGCCGGTGAGCTTGAACCAACGATCTCTCTTCAGAGTGATGAACGGTCTTGAAGGGAAAGTGCGCTCGTATATTTCCTTGAAATGGCAAGGTGGTGCAGGTGCCTGAACACCGGAGTCTCAAAGCGCTTTCATGCGACAGGCCTCTTCTCGCCTTATGGAAGAAAAGCTCATGGCATGCCCGCGTGCTGAGCGTCCATGAGAGGGCCCTCAACCTCATTGACCCAGGGGGCACCATGGTCACGCTCCTCACTTCGACCCCCTATAACGGCCCTTCAAGGATTCTCATCGAGGGCCCCTGCTCCTTCGCAGGAATCGGTATCGCACCGGGAGACCGCTTTTCATGTGACGGCGCCGAGCTCTGCCACCACACGAGAAAAATAGTGATTGCCCTCTCTCCCCCGCCGGCCATGACAGTCTGGTCAGGCAGGCCGGACAGGCGCCGGTCGCCCCTCGCAGGCAAGGGAATCAAGCGGAACGCAGCACGTCTTGCCAGATTCCTCCTCGCCCGCAGCGGCGGCGAGACAGGCGATCTGGTGTCCGAAAGCATATGCAGGGCAGGGATGTCGGCGGTAAGCTCTCACAGGGATGCCCTTTCACCGGCTAATGAGCTGATAAGCGCTCTCTGCGATGACCTTTCCAAGGGAATTGCCTCAGGGGATCCCGGGCAGGCGCAAAGGGCCGCGCAAAGACTTCTTGGCCTGGGGAAGGGTCTCACGCCTACAGGAGATGATATCCTGCTGGGCTTTCTGGGGGGGCTCTCGATGATGAAATACCACGGTTTTGCGCTCAGCGCCACAGCCGTCAGCTTTCTCCGGTGGTTTGGGAGTTTTATCGAGGGTGCAGGAGAGCTTACGACCCTCATAAGTTGCCAATTTCTCCGGTGGGCGGCTCAGGGAAGGCTCTCTGAGGAGCTCATGGACCTGACCGGGGAGCTTCTTGAGAGCAAAGAGCCCGATCTGGAAAAGCGCGCCTCATGGTTTCTCTCGATGGGAGCCTCTTCGGGAAGGGAAATACTTCTGGGCGTGGCTCTTGGAATGTCTGCCGGTGGTTCCGGCTCTATTCTATAGCGAAAGAGGGTTTGCTACGATGGTACTGAATTTCGTGCTGAAAAACCGCTTCTATGACTCGGTGCTCCTCATGCAGATTGCCTCGCAGGCAAAAGAGCAGAGCGGCGTGGAAAAGGTCTCGGTCCTCATGGGAACTGCGAGCAATAAAGCCCTCATGAAGGAGACCTCGATTCTTGCAGAGGGAGGTGAGCAGGCCGGCCCCAATGACCTTGTCATTGCCGTCGTGGCCGATCAGGAGGAGGCCTGTTCCGGCGCCTTCGAGAAAGTACTGGAGCTCCTTGAGAAAAGAGAGGTAAAGAAGTCCGATACGAGCTATGCCCCCCGGACCATTGCAAGGGCGCTTGATGAGATTGGAGGAGCCAATATCGCGCTCATATCGCTGCCGGGCCCCTTCGTGCGCCATGAGGCACAGAAGGCTCTTCAGGCTGGCCTTAACCTGATGATCTTCAGTGACAACGTGCCCCTTGCCGACGAGATAGCCCTGAAACAGATGGCCCATGACCGCGGTCTTCTCGTGATGGGGCCCGATTGCGGCACCGCCATCATCAAGGGGAAGGCCCTGGGATTCGCCAATGTCGTAAGGCCCGGCCCCGTGGGGATCGTAGGAGCCTCAGGCACAGGCATCCAGGAGATTACCGTCCTTCTGGAGCAGCAGGGGATTGGCATTTCCCATGCGATAGGAACAGGGAGCAAGGATCTCTCCCAGGAGGTTGACGCCATCACCATGCTTGACGGCATGTCCGTTCTTCAGCATGACCGCGGGACCAGCGTGATCGTTCTCGTGTCAAAGCCTCCCGACAGGAAGGTGGCGGCGAAAGTGGTGAAGGCGGCGAAAAAGCTCGGGAAACCCGTCGTGATTTGCTTTATCCGCGGTGAAGGAGAGAAAGTGTCGGGCAACAGGATAGAGAGCGCTTCAACCCTGGAGGAGACCGTTGGCAAGACCGCAGCCATTGTGACAGGGAAGCCCTTGAACCAGTCACCCTTCCAGGAGGATTTTGAGAAGATTCAGAAGAAGAGCGAGGGCGCCGCGAAGGCGCTCCCCGAGGAGCGGGTCTTTATCCGCGGCCTTTACTCGGGGGGAACCCTCTGCGAGGAGGCCCTGGTGATACTCCATGAGCTCCTTGGAGAGGTCTATTCGAATACGAACGTCTATCCGCCTCAGAAGCTTGAGGATGCGAGGAAGAGCCAGGCCCACACCCTGGTGGATCTTGGCGACGATGAGTTTACGAGGGGCACTCCCCATCCCATGATAGATTATACCCTCAGGAAAGAGCGCCTTATGGAAGAGGCAGCCCGTGAGGACGTGGCAGTCATTCTCATGGACGTGGTGCTGGGATACGGCTCCCATGCCGATCCCGCAGGGGAGCTGCTCCCGCTCATTCTCAAGGTGAAAGAGAGAGAGGGAGCGCCTGTCTTTGTGATCTCCCTCTGCGGCACGGAAGGCGACCCCCAGAACCTCAGGAGGCAGAAGAGCATATTCGAGGAGGCAGGCGTCTTCGTGCTCCCCAGCAATGCCCAGGCCGCCCGGTTTGCGGCACTTGTGGCATCAAGGGGAAGGGCTTCCGAGAAGCTTCTTCAGGCGACGTAGCGCGGTAAACTATAATCGAAAGGGTGAGCTTATGGAGAATGAAGAACGGTTTCATCAGATGTTTGCAGATGGTCCTGCCGTTGTCACGCTGGGACTCCCGCTCTTTCACGAGTCCCTCGTGTCCCAGGAGGTGAAGGCCGTCCAGGTGGACTGGAAGCCTCCATGCGGGGGCGACGAGAAGCTTACTTCCCTCCTTGGCAGGCTGCAGTGCGAAAAAGTGGAGAAGGCCAACGAGGAAGCGGCGAAGAGACTTATTGACTCCCATCCCGTCCTTGTCGATATCTGCCAGGCGAAAGAGGTGATTCCCGGCCTCACCAAGGAGAAGATTCTCCATGCGGGCCCCCCCATCACCTGGGACAGGATGTGCGGCCCCATGCAGGGCGCCGTCACAGGAGCCCTCATATACGAGGGACTGGCGGAGAACAAGGAGGCAGCAAAAAGGCTGGCCCGCTCGGGGAGCATCAGTTTTGACCCCTGCCATCATCATCATGCCGTCGGCCCTATGGCGGGCATCCTCTCTGCCTCCATGTATGTCTTTGTCGTGGAGAACAGGACTTTCGGGAACAGGGCTTACTGCTCCCTCAACGAAGGTCTTGGAAAGGTGCTGCGTTTCGGCGCCTACGACTGGGACGTGATTGACAGGCTCCGCTGGATGGAGAAAGTGCTGGCCCCCTCGCTCAAGAAGGCTGTGGCCCTCTCGGGAGGCATCGACGTGAAAAACCTCACCTCCCAGGCCCTTATGATGGGTGACGAGTGCCACAACAGGAATGTGGGGGGAACCCTGCAGTTTCTCAAGCATATTACCCCCTTTCTTCTCAAGAGTGAGGTGGAGTGCAGGAAAATGCAGGAGATCTATGAGTTCATCGCAGGCAATGTGCATTTCTTCCTGAACCTCTCCATGGCTGCCTGTAAAGCGACGGCTGACACGATCCTGGGCTTGAACAACAGCACCATCCTCTCGTGCATGGCACGCAACGGTGTGGAAATAGGCATCAGGGTGGCAGGACTCGGCGAACAGTGGTTCACCGCTCCGGCAGGCATGCCGAAAGGCCTCTATTTTTCAGGTTTTTCCGAGGAAGACGCAAACAATGACCTTGGAGACAGCACCATATCAGAGGTGGCAGGAATTGGTGCAGTTGCGATGGCGGCTGCTCCTGCAATCGTGAAGTTCGTAGGGGGGTCGGCAGGCGACGCGTTGAAAGCGACACAGAAAATGTACGAGATTACCCAGGCAATGCACAGGGATTATACCATCCCGTCACTTGATTTTAGCGGGACCCCCGTGGGCATTGATGTGAGGAAAGTGGTGGAGACCGGGATTACTCCCATCATCAACACGGGAATTGCCCATAAAAAAGCGGGCGTGGGGCAGATAGGCGCAGGGATACTCGACGCCCCGATGGAATGTTTTGTAAGGGCTCTCGAGGCAATGGAAAAAGTGATTTGAAAGGAGTGCGTGCATGAAGAAAGGAAAGGAATACCATATCGCGCTGGGCAAGGGTGACGTGGGAAAGTATGTGATACTCCCCGGCGACCCCGGAAGGGTACCCCTCATCGCGGGCTATCTTGAGAACAGCAAGAAGGTGGCCGAGAACAGGGAATATACCACCTACACGGGGACCCTTGACGGCATCAAGGTCGCCGTCACCTCGACGGGAATCGGCTGCCCCAGCGCCGCCATCTGCCTCGAGGAGCTGATAAAGATAGGAGCGGACACTTTCATCCGCGTGGGCACCGCCGGCGCGCTGCAGCCCTCGGTGGGCCTGGGGGACCTGGTGATAGCCACGGGCGCCATCCGTGAGGAGGGCACCACGAGGCAGTATATCCCGCTCAGCTACCCTGCCGTGGCCGATTTCGACGTGACGCTTGCGCTGAGGGAAGCTGCAAAGAAGCTGGGCTACAAGCACCATATGGGCGTGTGTCACTGCAAGGATGCCTTCTATATAGAAGGCGAAATGGAGATCCCTCACAAGGAGCACAATCAGGCTCTCTGGAAGGCATGGGAGAGGGCCAATGTCCTCGCCACCTCAATGGAGGATGCCGCCCTCTTCGTCGTTTCACAGATAAGAAGGGTGAGAGCCGGGGAAGTGCTCGCCATCATCGGCCTCACTTATAAGGATGCCCCGATTATGAAGAAAGTCGGGATAGACGAGGCGATCAAGACCGCCATGGAGGCGATCAGAATCCTTCACGGGCAGGAAAAAAAGAAAAAATAGCTGCGGGATGCGCACTATTCCGTTGACGGGAAGCAAAGGATGTGAAGCATGAAAGAGTTCGTCGCCGCAGGAATACAGATGG
The DNA here is from genome assembly GCA_031082125.1 of Candidatus Eremiobacterota bacterium. NCBI lineage: Bacteria > Bacillati > Vulcanimicrobiota > Vulcanimicrobiota bacterium. The sequence continues at coordinate 38,409 of JAVHLM010000003.1, read as the reverse complement.
CCGTGAACCTGGAAAATGTTGAGGCCACCATTGACAGGGCCGTTGTGCTTCTGAAGGAGGCCCGGGAGACCTGCGGCGCAAGCCTCGCGGTGTACCCCGAGTCAATCACCACAGGCTTCAATCCCGGCGAGAGCGCCCGCGAATTTTACGGGCGGCTTGACGGCATTCCCGGGAAAATGACCTGGCGGATCCAGGAGGCGGCGAAGGATATCGGCATCTCGGTGGTCTGGCCTCTTTATGAAAAAGGTGAGAAAGAAGGGGTAATCTATAATTCCGCAGCCCTCTTTGACCATCGAGGGGAGCTTGCAGGGGTTTACCGCAAGACCCATCCTTTCCCCACGGAGAGGCTGGAAGCGGGAGGGTGGACCACTCCCGGCCATGAAACGGTGATCTGCGAGCTTCCCTTCGCGAAGGTGGGGCTTATCATCTGCTATGACGGGGATTTCCCCGAGCTCTCAAGAGTTCTCGCCCTGAAAGGCGCCGAGGTGATTGTGCGCCCTTCGGCGCTGCTCCGGAGCTACGAGATCTGGGAGCTCACCAACTGCGCGAGGGCCTATGACAACCATGTTTATTTTGTAGCCGTGAACGCTATCGGGCAGGACAGAGGGGGCGCCTATTACTTCGGCCACAGCATGATCGTGAGCCCCATCGGCCAGAAGCTGGCACTTGCCCGGGCCGGCGAAGAAATTGTCTATGCCCGGCTCAGTGCCGATCCCCTTAAATATGTCACCTACGGGACCAAATCGCCGATGCTTTTTGATCACCTCGAGGACAGGAATCTGAAAGCCTATGAGGGGATTATGAGCAAAGGGCGCAGCTCTTTTGAGCCTTCCCGGAGAATCCCCTACCAGAACGGCTAGGCTCTTCTCTTCTCAGGATTTTCTGCTGCCATGGGCCGGGGAGCCTCTTTCGAGATCTCTCTCAGAGGGGCTCCCGGAGGCTGAAGGTATTTTTCATAGGCAAGCACTGCCACTCTCTGGATATCTTCCAAAAGAAGCGTCGATGCCACGAAGCAGCAGTTTTTTATTCCCGGTGCGTAAAGGGCGCACTCGGCAAAACACTCTTTGTTGAGGAAAGGGCAAATAGCCATCGCAACCTCCTTGTAGTTTGAGGATCAGTCAACAGGCGGCGAACAGCCGGCGCTTATGGCCAGCAGTATGAGGCCGTAAAAAAGCCACATCAGGAATTTCATAAATCCCCCCAATATGCCGGAATTTTGATAGTATTTATTATAGCACAGGAAGAGAGGGCGCACAAGATTGAGAGGAAAAATCGGGCACCATGGCCTTGAGAGGTAAAAAGTTAACAAATTGTTAAAAGGTGAAAGACTGCCTTCTGTGTTATAATAGGCATGAATCAGGAAAAGGAGGAATTGCTGTGGACAGCTCATTCAACCTCAACGCACCAGGCTCCGGACCACACATCGAATCACTCAAGAACGCAGCCATCTCCCAGGGAAAAGCTACGGCAGGAAAGCAGGACGCGCAGGAGGATCTTTCGGCGGCGCCCTCTGATGTAGTGGACCTCAATGGCACAGCCGATAAGAAAAAGAAGACCCTCCCGCCGCCCCCCTCCCCGGTCGGCGAGCCTGAGGACACCAGGGCAGAGCAACCTGAAAAGGAAGTCACGTTCCTCCTCTACATGGACGGCCAGTATCCCGACCTTGAATCCACCGTGGCGTCAATACCTCTGGGCCTTGAGAAAGTAGGCTCAAACAAAGATATGAACGTGGTCGTTGAGCTGGGCAGAGCGCCCCAGTCGGTCGTATATTCCGACGGCGGCTATGACAGGATAGACAGCGACTGGGAAGGGGTAAGACGGTACCATATCACCTCGAGCACCACGCCCCGGGCAGAGACGGTAACGCTTGGCGACTGGAAGGATGTGGCGGCTGCCAATCCGGGAAACCCCCTCATCCATTATGTGATGGGCGAGGTCTATGAAGGCCAGGGGTTAAAGGAGGAAGCTGAAAAGGAATTCAAGAAGGCCGAGGAGCTCGGTTATATGAAATTCTTCACCGAGCCCGCGAATCCGCAGATAAAAGAGTGGAGCACGGAGTTTCAGCAGGCCCTTCAGCCCCTGAGAGACAAGGACATGGAGTCAAACGTCTATGCCTCCCCTGTTGCGGAAGACCTGGGGACAGGCGTGGACATGAAGCTCCCACATAACCTGAGAGACTTTGTCGCCTGGGGCATAAAGAACTACCCGGCAAAGCACTACGTAGTAATACTGGGAGGCCACGGCGGGGCATGGACGGGAGCCCTCCAGATGAGCCCCTCTGACATGGGAATGGCAATACAGGCGGGCATCAACCAGGCCAACAGGTCAACGGGGAGAAATGACCGCGTTGATGCCACTGTCTTCAATTCATGCTATATGGGGAACCTTGAGTCCATCAATGAGATGAAGGACTCATCGGATATCATCATTGCCTCGGAGATGTCAGCCAAGTCGAGCGTCCTCTCAGACTGGCCGGAGATACTTGGCGGCGTGCAGAAAGATCTCTCAGAGGGCAAGGATTTCGACGCGAGGGAGTTTGCCGAGGGCTTCGTGGAGCTTTACCGTGAGAAAGGGGAAGCGACCAGGGAGCTTCCCCTTATCAGGAAGTTCTCAAAGGAGCATTATCTTACCCTTGCCGCCGTTGACACTGACAAGATAGATGAGGTGACCTCATCGTGGAGGAAGCTCGTGGCAGACTGGAAGAAGTCGGGCACGAGCGATGAAGAGATTTTCAAGCTCCTTGACGGGAGCAAGAATTACCCCTCCTTTGCTTACAGCCCCGAGATGCTTTTTGATTACGGCACCCTGAGGGATCTTGGTGATATAGCCGACAAGCTCTCGAGTGCTGAAAACCTGCCCCAGGTGGTCAAGGATGATGCAATCAAGATAAAAAAGGCCCTCGCAGAGGCAGTGATTGCCGAGCAGCATACGGGTCATGACATGGAAGGCTCTTCAGGCCTCTCCATATGGGCACCTACCAATGTCTCTGATATCGCCCTGATGGCGGCGCCTTACGGAAAGCGCGTGCCCGATTTTGTCCAGGGAACCAACTGGGACAAGAAGCTCATCGAATCGGTGACCAGCGCCGATCAGCAGAAGCTTGCGAAGTTCATGGCCTGCATCAAGCTCCTCGCACAGTCACAGCAGATGCTGAGAAATCCCCACATATCAGACACAGAAAAGAGCCAGGTTGAGGAGAAGCTTAAAAAGCTCCAGCAGGAGGCTGTCAAGCTCAGGGGTGAGCTGAGCATCGTGAAAGATGATGTGGAAATCGCTCCCGAGACCCCTGAAGAGAAAGCAATGCTTGAAGCCGGGGAAAAGGAGATTGCAAAGCAGGAGGCACGAGGGAAGGATGAAGAATATATAGAAGGGCATATCATGCGTTCCCAGACCCGTGACGGTATGTCCCACGGGAAAGGCGTCCTGTATGACGAACTGGCGGGTAAGGAAGAGGATCCGATCTCGCTTTTTGCCGATAATCTCATCGCTGACAGCCAAATCAAGGATGGGATGGGTCACAATCCCAGGTTTATCAAATAGCACATCATTTCAGCAGTGGGGCAGCACATACCGGACTTTTCCTGGAGGGCTTGGGGTTTTGTGGCTGTTTGTTTTTTTCACAAAGAGAAAGAGAACATGACTGTGTGGCCGGGATAGGGGGGAGTTTATGAGTGAGCCGATCAAAGTCTTTGTCGCTGACGATCAGAATCTTTTCAGGGAGATGCTTGTGGGGATCCTCCAGAGGGAGGATGATATAGTAGTAGTGGGGGAAGCCTCAGACGGCAGGGAGGCTGTCACGAAGATAAAGGCACTGCAGCCGGATGTAGTGCTGGTCGATATCAACATGCCTGAATTGAACGGGATCCACGTCACCGAAATCGTGAAAAAGGAATATGAAAAGATCAAGGTCGTGGTCCTCACAGGGTATTCCCAGGAAGACTATATTTTTGAGGCGCTCCAGCGCGGGGCGAGTGGCTATCTCTCCAAGGATATCTCGGCAGACAAGGTGAAAGAGGCAATCAGGACTGTGTTCCAGGGAGAGTCCCTGCTGGAGGCGAAAATCACCACCAAGCTCATCAGGGAGTTTGTCAAGATCCATACAAACGGCAAGGAGCCGGTGGAAGGCCACGAGGGCTCTGCTGGCGGCCCCGAGCTGATGAGGGATACCCCTCTTACCAAGAGAGAGATAGAGATATTAAAACTTATCGCTAAAGGAATGAGCAACATCGAGATCGCGGAAAAGCTCTTTATCAGCGAGCACACGGTGAAGACCCATGTGGGGAATCTCCTCAGGAAGCTCGGCATCTCTGACCGGGTTCAGGCAGTGCTCTACGCGGTGGAAAAAGGAATCAGGTAACCCTTGCCCGTCAGTCGGCCCGCCGATCCTTCACATAATTGCTTCCCGGCGTTTTCTTGGCAAATGATTTCAGTTCCGCCAGGATCTGGGCTACCTGGCCGGGATGCTCAAGGATCCTCAGTTCATTGGTCACGATGCCTATAGAGATGCTCACAAGGGGATAGCGCTGTACGTCACCCCTCCGCGAGATCGTCTCAATGAAGCCCCTCTCCCTGTCCTTGTCATCATAGAATTCAGGCGCCACGGCGTCAAACTGGGAGATTATCTTTTCGGAGAGCCCGGCGGCGTGCTCAGGAGCGCAGATAAAGATAAAATCATCGCCGCCGATGTGCCCGATAAACTTGTAAGGAATGCTCGTGTCCTTGCAGGCTTCCATGATGATGGTGGCCGTGTTCTTGATGACCTTGTCGCCTCTCTCGTAACCGTAAAGATCGTTGAAGGATTTGAAATTGTCGATGTCCAGAAGGCAGACGGCAAAGGTGATCTTCTCGCTGATAAGCCTTTTTATCTCTTTCTGGATGGAGGTGTTCCCCGGAAGGCCGGTGAGGGGGTTTGCGGCCATATGCTGCTTGGTGCGCCTGAGAATGGTGTGGATCCTGGTGACGAGTTCCCTGAAATCGAAAGGCTTGGAGATGTAATCATCGCCGCCCACGTTGAGGCCATGGACCGTGTCCTCGATTGAGACCTTGCAGGTGAGGAAAAGTATGGGAATATGGCTCACGGAGAAATCACCGCGGATTTTCTTGCATGCCTCAAATCCGTCTATTCCCGGCATCATGACATCGAGGATTATGAGGTCGGGGGTCTCGCTCTGGGCTTTCTCCACTGCCTCAATTCCATTGACGGCGGTGATGACCTCGAAGTCCATGGTTTCAAGGTAGCATTTCAGGAGATTGAGGTTGTCTTCCTCATCATCGGCGACAAGTATCCTGTAAACCTCTTCCACGAGGGAACCCCCGCTTCGGCTGTGATGTGCGTTACATCTTCTTCAGATAAAGATATTATCCTTCACCCGGCAAGGCGGCCTATTTCAGCTCAAAGAGCTTCTGGACCAGGAGCTGATACCCGAAGCGCATCACGATATTTTTTTCTCCTCCCTTGTTCTTGCGGACCGTGAGAGTAAGCTCCTTCGAGCCTGGTGAGGAGCTCTCAGCGGGGCCTGTGAGAGGTCCCTTTTCCTCCATCTGGAGGAACACGTCGCTGGCCTGCATGATGAGGGACTCAAGCATGAGGGCCCCTTCAATGGAAAGCTCCTTGTCTCTTGAGGAAAAAACAGCCAGAAGGGGTATTTTCTGATAACGGGCAAGGGTTTTGAGCTGAGACATGTTCTGCTCGATGCGCAGCGAGATGTCCGAGATGTTCTGTTTCGAAATAAAAGGCAGCTGGCCGATGGAGTCAATGACGATGAACTTTGGCGAGGCAAAGTCCATGAGGGTCTTGATCTTTTTTATGCCGAGAGAGTCGTTCCCCTCTATGATGAAAACATGTTTCCCGTAGCTCGCCTTTATCTTCTCCGCTGCCTGTTTCACCCTGATGAGCTCTTCATCATTGAGAAGAGCCCGCGAGATTTTCCTGTAATCCATTCCCGAGATGCGGGAGAGCATTTTCACCGTCATTGCCTGCTTGGTCTCGCTGTATGCGATGAAGGCGCAGGGCACGCCTTCGAGCTGGGCGACCTGCTCGGTGAGCTGCAGAGCAAAAGCCGTTTTCCCTGTTCCCTGGGGCCCCGCAAGGGTGATGAGCGTGTCGGCCTTGAGGCCGTCAAGCACCTGGTTGAGCGAGGGGAAGCCTGTATCATACCCTGAGAAGTTCCTCTTGCTCTTGATGACCCTCCCGCGCAGTTCCACTATCTCCTTGTCAAAGTCCACCAGAAACTCTTCCTGGCTCTTTACATCGATGTCAATGACCGCAGTCTCGGCTTCGCCCTCCTCTCCCATTCTCTCCTTGATTCCCTGGAATATCCACTGCACGGGCGACGGCTCTCTCCAGAGCTCGGGTGGCTTGTTCTTGTCCTCATCGAATTTCCCGAAACGCTCAGAGAGGGGCGGCCTCCTGTCAAAGCAGACCTTCTCCTTGGGGCAGTACCCCGTCGCCTTGAACTCGGCGCAGGTGCGGAATGCCCTTCCCGTGAGGGCCTGGATCTTCTTGTCGTAATAGTCCTTGTCGTAATCGGCGGTTTTTGCGAGGAGCTTGTGAAGGTAGTCAGGCCTGTTGAGGGTCCCGAGCATGAGGCCCAGCAGGGTGAGGCCTTCTTCACGGAGGATTCTCTTGTCGCGGACCTCAAGGGTCATGGCTTTGAAGCCGTCACATTTTTCCGACAGCTTTCTGAGGTGTGAGTCCAGGATCCTTATCCCCTCTTCAGGCGAGGGCTCCGGGGGAATGTATTCGGAGAGGTAGAGGATGGCGTTGTCCACCTCCTCTTCCGTGTAGCGGTGGATGGTGGCGAAGGGATCCTTGAGAGGCTTTCCCTCTTCGTCGATGAAGATGGTGAATCCCATCTTCATGCCGTAGTCAACGCGGCTCTCACCGGATTCGGTCATCCACTTGTCGGTGCCCCCGAAATAGGGAAGCCATGCATAGTTCCCGAAGCTGCCCGTGGTGAGATCGTCTTCGTTGGGGAGCACCTCCACCTTGGAGATCCCGAATTTCTTGAGCATGAGCGTGAGGAGGTGCCTCACCTTTCTCACGGGGAGAGGCTTCTCGAAAAAGAGCCAGCACTCGTAGTTCTCACCCTTCACCTTGGTCCGCTCCCTCTTGATGTCGCGGAGACCCAGCTTGGCTCCCTCGCTTGCAAAAAAAAGCGAGTCCCTCCCTGTAGGGTTCCCGCTTGCCTCATCAAAGATTACCAGCGCCCAGGGGCAGGTGTTGTCCTGGAGATGGTTGTGGATGCCCAGCCGTGCCTGGCCGCCCAGATGGGCCTCTATCCTCTGGGCTATCTCCCAGTCGCCTTTCTTTACTTCCATCGATACTATCTTGCATGTGGCAGCATTATAGATGCCCACCCTGTCAGTCCTGCCTTTGAAGGCCATGTAGAATCGTCTTTTATCAATTATAAAAGGAAGGCTTTCCATGATAACTCCTCCTGGGGCGGCATTTTATTTCGGTGGCCATGTAAAACGTTCTTGAAAAGCAGAGAGATCCCTCCAGTGGAACCATTATTTTTATACCTCGTAAAGGTCTTGACAAAATAAATTTCATCGGCTATTATAGTAGCGCATCTCTACCTTATATTTTGTATTGTACAGATGCACAAAGTGTACAGCATATGCGGGGGTAGCTCAATTGGTAGAGCGCTAGCCTTCCAAGCTGGATGTCGCGGGTTCGAATCCCGTCTCCCGCTTTCTACACTTAAAGATTCCAAGCAAATTGGAATGTTCTTTTGCGAGGAATCTTTTCTAGTATCACGCGCTGGGGTAGCTCAGTCGGTAGAGCACATCCTTGGTAAGGATGAGGTCGACGGTTCAATCCCGTTCCCCAGCTTTTTCAGATCAAAGTGCAGTTGCCTATAGAACCCGGGAATGCGCCGGTGCCTCGAGGAGCGGCAGGCTCTCAGTGGTCTTAAGCCTTGGCGCAGAGAGGGGATCGAAAAAAAGTCCCCTGTGAGAAAGGATTTAGAGGGAAAAACGGGGAATTTTCCTAACTTAATCATCTATTACAAGAACGTGGTAAGAGGAGGAATGAAATGGCCAAGCAAAAATTCGACAGAACAAAACCTCATGTGAATATTGGAACCATCGGGCATGTCGATCATGGGAAAACGACCCTTACTGCCGCAATAACGAAGGTTCTCGCGGCGAAAGGGACCACGAAGGCCCTCAATGTTGATCAGATTGACAATGCTCCCGAGGAAAAGGAGCGCGGCATCACCATCGCCATCTATCATGCAGAGTATGAGACTGCAAAAAGGCACTATGCCCACGTGGACTGCCCTGGCCATGCCGACTACATCAAGAACATGATCACCGGTGCCGCACAGATGGACGGTGCAGTTCTGGTGGTGTCAGCGGCCGACGGCCCCATGCCGCAGACGCGCGAGCATATCCTCCTTGCGCGCCAGGTGAATGTGCCCTACATCGTGGTGTACCTCAATAAGATTGACATGGTGGACGATCCCGAGCTTATTGACCTCGTGGAGCTTGAGGTGAGAGAACTTCTCAGCACTTACGAGTTCCCCGGCGAGAACATCCCCGTGATAAGGGGCTCGGCCCTGAAAGTCATCGAAAACGATCCCGATCCGAAATGGACCAAATCAATCGAGGATCTCTGCAATTCCATTGACGAGTATATCCCCATGCCCGAGCGCCCCATTGACAAGCCCTTCCTGATGCCTGTCGAGGATGTGTTCACCATCACCGGGAGAGGCACCGTGGCAACGGGAAGAGCGGAGCGCGGCATAGTCAAGGTGGGCGACGAGATTGAGATCGTGGGCTTCTCCACGGAAGTCAAGAAAACGGTCTGCACCGGCGTCGAGATGTTCCGCAAGATTCTGGACGAGGGCCGCGCCGGCGACAATATCGGCGTGCTGCTCCGCGGAGTAGACAGGAAAGAGATAGAGAGAGGCCAGGTGCTTGCGAAGCCAGGATCGATAAAGCCTCATACCAAGTTCAAGGCAGAGGTTTATGTGCTGTCAAAGGAAGAGGGCGGCCGCCATACACCATTCTTCAACGGTTACCGTCCGCAGTTCTATTTCAGGACTACCGATGTGACCGGCGCTATCAAGCTGCCTGAGGGCATGGAGATGATCATGCCCGGTGACAACGTGACGATAGAAGTAAACCTCATCACCCCCATCGCCATGGACGAAGGCCTCCGCTTCGCCATCCGTGAAGGCGGAAGAACGGTGGGTGCCGGAGTGGTGGTCGGCATTATCGAGTAAGAACAAGAATCAGAAGGGTGAAGGTGTTGTACCATGGCCAAGAAGGAAACCCGTATAATCATTACGATGGCCTGCGGGGAGTGCAAGCGCAGAAATTACGCGACAAAGAAGAACAAGCAGCATACCACAGAGCGTCTGGCGCTTAAAAAATACTGCTCGTTCTGCCGGAAGCACACTCCGCACAAGGAAACGAAGTAACTGTTATGTGCCTTGTATGATGAGGGTTTTCATATAAGGCACATATTTTTCAGAAAGGCTCGACCATGAAAAAGCATATTGATGACCTTGTGAAGTACTTAAAGGCCGTCAGGTCCGAAGTGAAAAGGATTTCCTGGCCGTCGCCGCAGGAACTCAAGGCATCCACCATAGTGGTGCTTGTCACCCTGGCGGTGGTCACTGCCTATCTCTCTCTTGTTGACAATCTCCTTGCGGCGTTTTTCAAGAGATTTATCCAATAGGAAACCTTAATCGTCAAAAACACCGTCCGTTTCTGACATATGGTGGAGGAACTTCAAAAAGATGGCACTTAAGAGCGAAGAGGGAAAAACCAAGAAGGGAAGAAAACCCAAGGCCGAAGAGACCGCCCCGGAGCCTGCCGTAGAGAGTGAAGAGGTCAAGGAGTCTCCCGAGGAGGAGAGTGCCGAGCAGGGAGAAGAGGTTCCCGAGGGAGAGGAAGCAGAGCAGGAAAAGGATCCCGACCGGAAGTGGTATGTGATCCACACCTATTCAGGCTATGAAAACAAGGTGCGGGCCAATCTTCTTCGCAGGATCGAGTCCATGGGCATGAAGGACAAGATATTCCAGATCCTCGTTCCTACGGAAGAGGAGATAGAGTTTAAGGACGGCAAGAGGAAAACAGTCCAGAAGAAGATCTACCCGGGGTACGTGCTGGTTGAGATGATCATGCGCGACGACTCCTGGTACGTGGTGAGAAACACCTCGGGAGTTACGGGCTTTGTCGGGCCGGGGGTCAAGCCCATACCGCTGCCCGAGGAAGAGGTAAAGATCATCAAGCGCCACATGGGACTTGAGGCGCCGATACGCATCAAGCTTGATCTTGATGTGGGACAGGGAGTGAGGGTCACCCATGGTCCGTTCCAGGACTTCCACGGCATTGTGGAAGAGGTGAACCCTGAGCGAGAGAAGGTCAAGGTGCTCATTACCATCTTTGGGAGAGAGACACCGGTAGAGCTGGAATTCAGCCAGGTTGAGAAGTTGTAAGAGGTGAGCTTGAGATGGCAAAAAAAGTAAAAGCTATAGTGAAGTTGCAGGTTCCTGCAGGAAAGGCAAACCCGGCTCCGCCCGTCGGGCCCGCCCTTGGCCAGTACGGCGTGAATATCATGGAGTTCTGCAAGCAGTATAATGCCCGCACCGCTGATCAGGTGGGCATGATTATCCCCGCTGAGATCACCGTGTTTGAAGACAGGAGTTTTACCTTTATCACCAAGACTCCCCCGGCTTCGACGCTGCTGCTCAAGGCGGCAGGCGTGGAAAAGGGCTCTGGCGAGCCCCACGTGACGAAAGTGGCCAAGATAACGAGAAAACAGGTGGAAGACATTGCCAAGCTCAAGATGCCCGATCTCAATGCCACTGATCTTGACGGCGCAGTGAAGATCATCGAGGGAACGGCCCGGAGCATGGGCATTGTTGTTGAGGCATGATCAATGCCTCTCATTATGTGGGAGGGGATCCGTCAAACCCCCCGGTAACACCACGAGGAGGAAAGAATGGCAACTAAAGGAAAGCGCTACAAGGCAATCGTGCAGAGCTATGACAAGGCAAAGCTCCTCACCATCGAGGAAGCGATAGACCTCGTCATCACCAACGCGAAGGCAAAATTCAACGAGACTGTCGAGATGCACATCAAGCTCGGCGTAGACCCGCGCAAGAGCGATCAGAACGTGCGCGGCACCGTGGTCCTTCCCCATGGCACCGGCAAGACGCCGAGAGTCATCGTCTTCACCAAGGGGGACAAGGCAAAGGAGGCCGAGGAAGCCAAGGCCGACAAGGTGGGCGCCGAGGAGCTTATCGATATGGTCAAGGGAGGCTGGTCAGATTTTGATGTGTGCGTGGCCACCCCCGACATGATGGGGCAGCTCGGCAAGGAGCTCGGTAAAGTACTTGGCCCGAGAATGCCCAATCCCAAGGCCGGCACCGTGACCAAGGACATAGGGAAGACCGTAAAGGAGCTCAAGAGCGGTAAGGTGCAGTACCGCACCGACAAGGAGGGAATAATCCACTCGTCGGTGGGAAAAAGAGATTTCGGCAAGGAAAAGCTGGGGCAGAACATTTCCACGCTGCTTGATGCCGTCATAAGGGCGAAGCCCGCCACGGCAAAGGGTTCCTATCTCAAGAGCATCGTCCTCACCTCCACCATGGGGGCGGGAGTGAAGGTCGATCCTCAGAAGGCGGCGCTCTTCGTCCATGGTAAATAGGGAACCCTATTGACGGGAAAAGGAAGATCGCCTATAATTGAAGATGTTTAAGGGGTTGTAGCTCAGCTGGGAGAGCGCCTGCTCGGCATGCAGGAGGTCCGGGGTTCGAATCCCCGCAGCTCCATTTTTGTTGTACCTCAATCGGCAGGGGCTAAATGCCGCTCCTCTTCTTCGGGACCACGCGCTTGTCAATCCTCTTGTCCTTGATTTTCTCCGAGGCTTCGAGCCTTGAGTAAAGGGCTTCCATCACAGGCGAGGCCGCGTCGAGAAAACTGGTGAGCACCTCGAGGTGCTGATCCCTGAATGCCGATCCCTTGTAACGGTTATCCAGGTAAAGGATCCCTACGGTGATACCCTTTATCTTGAGGGGAACACAGAGTATGGAGCGCAGCCCCGAGATGACGACGCTTGTCTTGTCCTGGAACCGAGGGTCTTTCATTGCATCGACGCTCACGATGGCCTTGCCCTTCTCTGCTACGTCGTTGATGACGGACTGGCTTATGTCCGCCGTGGTGGCAATCGATTCGGGGTTCAGGTTGTGGGTGCCGAAGACTTTCATGTCCTCCGTGCCCTTCATTTTCAGCATGATGAATCCGCGCTCGGCATTGAGCGACTCTGCCACTGAAACCACATATTCATCAAAGACCCTGTAATAATTTTTTATCGAGTTGATGCGGGCGATGATATCCTGCACGAGAAGCTTTTGTTCTTCCTGGGAATTCTGATCCATTGCGGTACTCCCCCTCAGGCAGGCACCCTGAGCTTTGTCCCTGGCGCCTGCCACTTCGATTCTTACGGGCTTATGAGGTACTCCATATTTAGGTGAGAAGCTCCTCTTTTCCTCTTTTCGCCTGATGAATTTTCTCAGGGAACTAGGAATAAGGCAGCAGAGAAACGAATGAAGAAAAGAGTGAAAGCGAAAGGGCGGGGCAATGAGTGATTTAGTCATAAGGCCGGGCCGTGATGATGATCTGGAGGGTCTTGTGACCCTCTGGCGCGAGTATATGGGCGATGGCTACCATGAGCTCGTGAACATGAAATGGTCAGAGCAGAACACGGTGAAATGGCGAACCTTCGCCAGGTATTATATCAGCCAGGGCCTCTTTCTCGTTGCAGAGGAAAAGGGCTCTGTCATTGGCTTCATCTCTCTCAACATATGCTCCCCGCCCTTTGAGACCATCTACCAGTGCGCCGAGGTCATTGATATCTACGTGGCAAAGATCCACCGCGGGAAAGGCTACGGGAGAAGGCTTCTGAGGCATGTGATGAGTTTCCTGAAAGACCGGGGAATAGAAGTGGTGACACTCAGCGTCCTCACCAGCAACAAGGAAGCCTTGAGGTTGTACCGGGAAGAGGGCTTCGAAGAGGTCTTTTACACCCTTAAGAAAAAGCTCTAGTTCCTTTTCTGAGCCTTGAGCACAATCCTTTCGCCGGTGGCCTCCACGACCTTTGTGCTGAAGCCGCTCACCTGGGTAAGAGCGCGGGAAAGGGTCTTTACCGATGCGGTGGTCATAAGGATGAAAGCTGGTCTCCCCGGGAGGGACTCGTCGCTCACCTTCATGGTCTCGGCCATTTTTCTGAGCTTCTCCATGAGCGCCTTCTTCCCCTGGGCGGTGAAATCAATCAGCACAATCTCCACCCTCTCCGGTATATCCGTTTTCCTTACCCTCTCAGCGAGCTCCCTGCGGACCTCCCATGGGAGACTCGTGACGAGATTTCTTCTTATGGTGCGGATCGCGTCGGAGGCGGCCTCCTTTTCATTTTTCCCCGTCCCTGTCGCGGTGGAGGCGCTTGATATCAGGAGCTCCCCTGTGGACACCTGGTAGAGCCTCACCTCTCCCTTCACGGCGCAGGAAACGATGCCTGCTGATATCTGCCGTGTCTGTACTGGAGTGACTGACGCCATGATGAGCAGGTCGATCCCTGTCTTGCGGCAGAGATCCATCGCGGCAGAGAGCTCCCCCTTCATCGCCCTTCCTTTCAGGGCCTGTATCGCCTGGTCCCTGTAGCTCATCAGGGATTCCCCGGTGAGCACGCCAAATCTCCCCTGCCGGAGGGTCTTTTCCAGATCCTGCTGGTAGAAGCGGTCACCTCTCCCTTTCTCGTTCTCCTTCACGAGCACTATTATCGACTGCTTCCTGAAGGCGGTCCATGGGGGGCTTTCAGCCCCGGAATCCTGAGAGGGAGAGGAAGGGTCTTCACTGGGCGGCGATGAGAGGGAAAGCATGCCCTTCTGAGGGGCCGTGAGCTTGATGGTGCCAAGGGGCGTTGACAGGTGAAGCTCACCTGATATGAGTTCCACCGCCGTGTGACGGTGATCTTTCGAGAGGGTCATCACAAATTCCGATACGGTCTCCCTGGTGGCGGCCTGCCCGCAGGGAGAGTCAACGGTCGCCCGGGCCTCGGCCCTGAAAGAAGCCCAGAGCTGGCCTTCCTGCAGGATGAAGAGGTCCCTCCTTCTGATCAGAAGCGATGACCTGCTGTTCAGGATGATCTGGCTTCCATCTGACAGGGTGAGCTCGCACCGCCCTCCCTCGCCAGTTCTCAGCACGTCTCCCGGGCCGGGGCTATTTCCCTCGAGGGCGGGAACGGCATATTTCGCTTCGGCCCTCACAATTTCGGTATTCTGCACAAGTGAGGTGATCTTTCCGACAAAGTCCTGCTGGCAGAAGGAAGGCGCCATCCCTCCGGAAAGGAGGATGAGAGCGGCAATGAGAAAAAGCACGAAGCTCGTGGACCGGTATGGCATCATGGCGGATAAGGGTTTCTCTGTTCCCCCGTCAAACTCCTATCATCTTCGCCGTTTTGGCAGGGGAGAACGCCAGGGTGGAGAATACACCCGTTATGCCCATAAAGACCGCTCTTCTCCAGAATGTCATAGAGTTTTTCTGCAAGTTTTCCTTTTTTATTATCCTGTTTTATATTGTGGCGCGCTACACGGCTTTCAGCCAGCTCCTTTACCGGAAGGAGCTCAAGCGGAAGGAAGAGCTCCTTCTTGCCGCCGTGTTCGGCATCATTTCCATAGCCTTCTTCATCGTTATCAACGAAGCCGGAGCCCCCCTTTTTCTCCCCCTCTTCTTCGGAATGTACAGCGGCATGGTCGTGGGCGCCGGTGCGAGTGTGATACTGGCTGTCTACACCTTCATCATAGGCCAGCCTCTCTACACCATCGGTTTATGCCTTCTTGCAGGGCCACTTGGTGCCCTCATGGGGATGAGGATCCCCCCCGGGGGGAAGAAGCCCTTTTATGTGCCTCTCATCGCGGGCTTTATCACTTTACTGGGATTCAGCACCAGCGATACCCCTTTTTACTCGATGCCCACGATAATATCGACGATCCCCGACCTGATGTTCACCTCGCAGACATGGTACTTCTCGCTGGTCCTCTATCTTGCCGTGTACGCGGCGGGGTGCTACCTCCTGCTCGCGTTTCTTGAGCTCATCATTGCCGAAGAGGACCGAAAGAGTGCTCTTCAGACCGATAACATTCTGAGGCTCGTGGGAAAGGCCCTTGATCAGATAAGGGAGGGCATTTCCCAGGAAAGCGCAAGGAAGCTCTGTGAAAACCTGAGGA
The DNA here is from genome assembly GCA_031082125.1 of Candidatus Eremiobacterota bacterium. NCBI lineage: Bacteria > Bacillati > Vulcanimicrobiota > Vulcanimicrobiota bacterium. The sequence continues at coordinate 23,167 of JAVHLM010000003.1, read as the reverse complement.
AGGCCCTGGATATCCCCGGCGTCTGCATCATAAAGAAGCATGAAAGCACCTATTTCCCCGGCCGCTCACCCCACGAATACCCCCAGGATTCCGATACGTTCAGGAACATCCAGAAGAGGATCTTTGAGGAGGGCCTGGTCTTTGAAGGAAACCATACCCTCATTTTCGGGAAATGCCCCAGAGACTGTGACTTCACCAGCATTTTCCTTCTCCCCCTCAGTGACGGCCAGAAGGTGGTGGCGGCTCTCGGCTTCATTCAGAGCAGGCGGCAGGCTTTCAGCCATTCAGAGCAGAACCTTGTGACAGGCCTCTCCCTTATCTTTTCCAGTGAGCTCACAAGATCCAAGCTGGAAGAGCAGCGGATGGCTCTTGAATCGGCAAAGTTCAAGCTCCTGCAGGCCCAGATCAACCCCCACTTCCTTTTTAACTCCCTGAACACCATCGCCTGGATGACCGGCAAGGACCCCCAGAAGGCCGAGGAGCTTATCATTCACCTTTCCACCTTCATGCGCCAGAGCTTTGATCAGAAAGGCGAGTTTGTCACCCTCCGCAAGGAGATAGAATACCTCAAGTCCTATCTTTTCATAGAAAAGGCCCGTTTCATGGAGAAGCTCCAGGTGCATTACGCCATAGATGACCAGGTGCTCTCCCACAGCATCCCTCCCTTTCTTATCCAGCCCCTCGTTGAAAACTCCATCAAGCACGGCCTTTCCAAAAAGAAAGAAGGGGGAACGATCCATGTGACGATTCAGCCCGAAGAGGAGAAGATAAAGGTGGAGGTGAGCGACAACGGGGTAGGGTGCTCGCCTGAGCGCCTCCATGAAATCCTCCATACTCCTCCGCCCCAGGATGACAGCGGGCCCCGGAGAGGAATCGGGGTATTTAATGTAAAAGAGAGAGTGGTGGCTCTTTTCGGTCCCGAGTCAAAATTTGAGATGGAGAGCACCCAGGGAGAGGGAACGAAGGTGCGATTTTATATCGTGGAGAAAGGGGAAAAACAATGCCAGCAAAACTGAAGGCTCTTATTGTCGATGATGAACTGCCGGCCCGCGAGAGGCTCATGGCCATGATCTCGAAGTTCGAGGATTTTGAGAAGGTTGAAGGCGCTTCCAGCGGGGAAGAAGCCCTCTCGATGCTCCCTGAGTACAAGCCTGACGTGGTATTTCTGGATATCCAGATGCCCGACATGGACGGCATCAGCCTGGCCCGCGAGCTGGTGAGCGACGACGAGCCGCCTATGATAGTCTTTGTCACGGCTTATGACAAGTATGCCATTGATGCCTTTGAAGTGAATGCCATCGATTACATCCTGAAGCCCGCGAACCAGGAGAGGCTGCAGATGGCCGTGGAGAGGCTCAAGGGCATACTGGGCACCAAGGAGACAAAGGGGCAGTTCATTGACGAGCTCTCCGTGGCCCTGGGAAGAATCGTGGACAAGAGCGAGGAGAAGCTCACGCGCCTCACCATCGTCCACGAGGAAACGGGGAACAGGATGATAGTTGAGCCTGAAGAGCTGTGGTGGATATATGCCAAGGGCGACAAGACCTATACCAGGGTGCAGAAAGGCGAGTTCAGGATTTATGACACTCTGGCCAACCTCTCGAAGCGCCTTCCTTCCGACATTTTCGTGAGAACCCACAAGGCTTACATTGTGAACATCAAGCATATCCAGGAAGTGATACCCTGGTTTTCCGGAACCTACAACCTGAAAATGAAGGACCAGGCGACGGAGCTTCCGCTCAGCAGGAGCTTTGTGGCAGTCTTCAAGGAAAAGGTGGGGTGGATCTGAAGCCTATTTTTTCCTGCTGAAAATCATCTCAATGAGCTTATCGGTGGATTCGCAGAGCTTCTGGTACGCCTTTTCAAAAAATTCTACGACCTTCCCCATGGCGGCGCTTGCCATCTCTTTTTCTCTTGAATAATCTTTTTCGGATCCTATTTTTGTAGAACCGAGCTGTCTCAGCTTTCCGAGAGCGGCTCCCGCGATGTTTCTCTCTACTTCCAGTCTCTGGCCGTTGCGCTCTACCGCCACTACCTTGCCGATGATCTGGCCCGCCACCACGCTCGGCTCCTCTGTCTCAATGGCGTCGCCTCTTACGCGGTATTCGCCGCTTTTACCATAGACAACCTCCACGATGCGCCGCACGAGAAAATTCTCGCTCTGCCTGAAAAATATCACATTCCCTGTCTTCAGGTTCATGGCATGTACAGGCATCACTTCGACGGTGTCGCCAATCATCACGGTGGGCATCATGCCCTTGTCCAGGACCTTAATCTTGATGTTCTCGCCTTTTGAGAGTTTTTTCCGCCACCTTGTCATCTGGTCGACGGTCTTCAGATCCATCTGCAGCATATCCTTATGGCTCATTCCCTCTTCAGAGGAACCAGCCGCTTGTTTTTCTTCTTCAGACATGATAGGGCCTCCTTGCGGCATGCTATGCCATGCTCTCATTCTCTCTCTATTATGGCTTAAATGGGGGGAAAAGTAAAGCGACCCGCTTCGCCTACTCCACCCGTTCGCTGAGTTTTTTCCCGGGAGAGAATGAGGGGATCTTCTTGGCTTTGATTTTCATTTTCTCCTTGGTGATGGGGTTGATTCCCATCCTTGCTGCGCGCTTTTTTACAAAGAAAGCCCCGAAGCCTATATACTGGAATTTTTCTCCGCGGGCCAGGCAGTCGCTTATGGCATTGAACACCTCTTCAACGGCACTTTTCGCCTGGGCTTTGGCAAGGCCTGTCCTGTCAGCCACCTGCGCAATAAGGGACTCTTTATTCATACCATTTCCTGAATCGCTTTTCACGGCCGGCCTCCTTGGTGTCTTTCTATAGTGGGTAGGGGGAATTTCTATACTCATGATTGAAAACCCTTTTCCCCTGAGATCCATAGCCATTGTGCCGCGTTTTTTCCGCCCTTTGATGAGCGTGATGAGAGTCATAAATATACCCGAGAAAGGAACTCTTGCCTCTTGATATAATCATGGGAATAAGCGGCACCGGGGAGGACATGTCCCCGGGAGTCCCGTGGCAAGCAAGCGAGGAGAGGAGTGCGGCTATGGAAGAATACTATGCTGGCTATGTGACCTGCTCGAGCAAGGAGGAGGGGAGGAAAATCGCCCAGGCTGTCGTGGAAAAGCATTATGCGGCCTGTGTGAATATCATCCCGGCCGTCGAGTCGATTTACTGGTGGGAGGGCGCCATGGAAAACTCCGTGGAAGTGATGCTCATCATCAAGACCAAGGCCGCCGCCATTCCGGCCCTCATCAAAGAGGTGAAATCACTTCACAGCTACAAAGTCCCGGAAATCATCTTCTTTCCTCTCAAGGAGGGAAATCCCGACTATCTCGAATGGATAGGGAAGGAAGTCGTCTAAGCGCTGGAGGAGCAGTGTGACCATGGAGACAAGGAAAAAAATTCTTCTCGTCGAGGACGAGGAGGAAATCAGGGATTTCGTAAAGCGCTATCTGCTGAGGGAGAACTATCTGATCCTTGAGGCCGGCGACGGAAAGGAAGCCCTCGGCCTGGTGAGCGCCGAAGAGCCGGACATGATAATCCTGGATCTGATGATCCCCGGCATTGAGGGGCTTGAGGTCCTCAGGGAGATAAGGCGTGACAGGGGGACTCCTATCCTCATTCTCTCGGCGCGGAATGAAGAAACCGACAGGGTCGTAGGCCTGGAGCTCGGCGCTGATGATTTCGTCAGCAAGCCTTTCAGCCCCCGGGAACTCATAGCCCGCGTAAAGGCGCTCCTGCGCAGGAGCATGAGCCTGCCCGTGCAGAAAAGGATCCTTCAGAGAGGCCCTCTTGCAATCGACTTTGAGGGGCGCAAGGCCCGGGTGGCGGGCACAGAGGTCTTTTTTACCCCTATTGAGTTTGCGCTGCTCCGCCTTCTCTCGTCCCACTCGGGAAAGATCTTTTCCCGCGAGGAGCTTCTTGACAGGATCTGGGGGCAGGACTTTGTGGGCGAGACCAGGACTGTTGATGTCCATGTGAAAAACATCCGCAAGAAACTTGAGAGCCACGCATGCGGGATCTCCCTGATAAGGGCCGTGAGGGGTGTGGGCTATACATGGGATGAGGCAAAGTGAGGATATGAAGAGAAACAAGCTGTGGTGGAAACTGGCCCTCTCCTATTTTCTCTTTGCCCTGGGCGCTCTTTTTCTTGCCGCAGTGTACCTTCTCGTGACAGTGACACCCCAGGCCATCTCCCACAGGGGCGAGGTGGTAAAGGGAAGAATTGCCGCCTTTGCGCAGCTTGTGGCGGAGTCCTACGGGAACAAGGAGGGGAGAGTCGAGGTGGGGCGGATGCTCGACCTCCTCTCTTCCCCGCAGGATCCCGCCATCTGGGTTCTTGACAGGTATGGGCAGGTAATGAATGCTTCTCCGAAGGCACAGAAGGGCACTATTGCTCCTGACAGCGCTATTCTTTCAAGGACACTGGGAGGCGAGACGCTCTCGGGGCTGAAGCAGAGGGAAAGGGCATATTACTGCAGCGTGCCGGTCACTGTCAAGGGGGAGGTGAAGGGCGCCATCTACATGCTTTTCCCTTACAATATTGAGGGGAAGGGGAATTACCAGGCCCTTCTGCCTGTCGCAAAGGCTTTCGCGCTTATCGCTCTTTTCGCTCTCTGCGCCGCCTTTTTCATGGCAAGGAAGATTGTAAGGCCCCTCGAAGAAATGACGGAGGTGGCCCGGAAGCTTGGAAACGGCGACCTGGAGGGCCGTGTGAGGGGCTCCGCCTATTCCGAGGAGATTAAGATCCTTGGCAAAACCCTCAATGCCATGGCGGAAAAACTTCAGAGTGCCCTCCTTAAGATGGAAGAGGAGAAGGATTCACTCGCCTCGATGGAAAAACGGCGCAGAGAGCTTATTGCGAGCATCTCTCACGAGATAAGGACCCCTCTCTCCACCCTCCAGGGCTGCTCGGAAGCGCTCCAGGACGGAATCGTGAGCGGGGAGGACGCCCAGAAGTATCTTGGAGTCATTCACCGGGAGGTCACAAGGCTCAACACTCTTGTTTCAGACCTGCTTGAGCTTTCAAAGCTCGAGGCAAAGGCTGTGCAGCTTAAAAAGGAGCCGATCGATCTTGCAGGGCTCTGTGCCGATATCATCGAGGCATGCCATCAAAGGCTCGGCGAGGGAGGCATCACTGCAGAGGTCTCAGGCGGCCCCCTGATGGTGCAGGCCGATCCCGAGAGGATGAGGCAGGTCGTATTCAATCTCGTAGAGAATGCCATTCGTTACTGCGGCCAAGGGAGCCGCCTCTTGATCGGGATTGAGGGAGATAAGGACAAGGTCTGCATGATCTTTGATGATGAAGGCCCTGGTGTGCCGGCAGAGGATCTCACGAGGCTCTTTGACCACTTTTACCGCGTCGAGAAGTCCCGCTCGAGGGCCGGAGGGGGAAGCGGCCTGGGGCTTGCCGTGGTGAAACAGCTCGTGCTCCTCCACGGGGGGGCGATAGAGGCGGTGAACAGGGCCGGAGGGGGATTGCGCATCGTGATTTCCCTCCCCCGGGAGAAGGAATAACATAAGGCAGGGCGAACATTCAAGGATCTATCATAACAGGATAAATAACCAATGGCAGTTTATTGACAGGTGGTGCCTGGCGGAAGCCTCAGGAAGGGGCAGGGCATCATTTTTCATCTGGGCTGCCCTGAGGTCCAGAGAGAGGATAGTTTCATGAAAACAAGGGTAATCATCATGGGAGCCGCAGGGCGGGACTTTCATAACTTCAACTCCTTTTTCCGCTCACGGGAAGAATATGAAGTGGTGGCTTTTACGGCCACGCAGATACCAAACATAGAGGGAAGAGTCTATCCCCCTCAGCTTTCGGGGCCTCTTTACCCCGGCGGGATCCCCATCTTCTCCGAAGAGGAGCTTCCCCGCCTCATCAAGGAAAAGGGAATCCATCAGGTGGTCTTCGCTTACAGCGATGTCTCTCACCAGGAGGTGATGCACAAGGCCTCGACGGTCGTGGCTTCAGGCGCCGACTTCAAGCTTCTGGGCCCCAGTGCCACGTGCCTCAAAGCAAAGGTGCCGGTGGTATCCGTGTGCGCCGTGAGGACAGGCGTGGGAAAAAGCCAGACCACCAGAAAGGTCTGTGATATTATTAAAAACCGTGGCTACCGCGTCGTCGCCGTACGCCATCCCATGCCGTACGGCGACCTCACCAAGCAGGTCTGCCAGCGTTTCGCCGAGCACTCGGACCTGGACAGGTACCAGTGCACCATAGAGGAACGGGAGGAATACGCGCCCCACATAGAGAGAAAGACCATCGTATACGCGGGTATTGATTACCAGGTGATCCTCGAGGAGGCCCAGAAAGAGGCCGATGTGATACTCTGGGACGGCGGGAACAATGACTTTCCCTTTTACACGAGCGATCTTCAGATTGTCCTTGTCGATCCCCTCAGGCCGGGCCATGAGGTGCGCTACTATCCCGGCGAGGCCAACCTCAAGATGGCCGACTGCATTATAATCAACAAAATGGACTCGGCCACTCCTATGGACATCGAGGAGGTCAAGAGCAATATAACGATCAACAACAGCCGGGCGACGGTGATAGAAGCCACCTCTCCCATCTCCTGTGACGATCCCGCTCTGGTGAGGGGAAAGCGTGTGCTTGTCATTGAAGACGGCCCCACCCTCACCCATGGAGAGATGGGATACGGCGCCGGCGTGGTGATGAGCAAGAATCTGGGAGCCGCCGAGCTCGTGGATCCCCGACCCTATGCCAAGGGCTCCATACGGGAGGTCTTCAGGAAATTCCCCCATATCGGCCCCCTGCTCCCCGCGATGGGATACTCTGACCACCAGATACAGGAGCTCAAGGAGACCATCGAGGAGACTCCCTGTGACCTTGTCGTGATAGGCACGCCAATAGACCTGAGGAAGGTCATGGAGCTCTCCAGGCCAAGCGTGCGCATCACCTACGAGCTCCAGGAGATCGGAAAGCCTGACCTTGAGGAGGTCCTCACAAAAATTTTCACTAAGCTCAGAGAGCGTCGCAGCACCACCTAAGGGCTGGAAAGGACTTGCAGGCCCTGCGGTGAAAAAATTCCCGAAACCTCTTTACAAACAGGGAAAAATTCGTTATTATATATTTTGTATTTTGTTATAAAAAACCCGGCATATCGGAGGTGGGATCTCCTCGAAAAACTCATAGGAAGGGGTGGCTTGCCATGAAGGCTATAGGTTGCCATATCTTAGCTGAGTTATCCCACTGTAACAAAGACTCCCTTTGTGACGTGGCAGGAATCAAGGACATCATGGTGCGGGCTGCCTTGGAAGCCAAGGCCGAGATCAGAGAAACAGCGTTTCACAAATTCTCTCCGTACGGAGTAAGCGGTGTCGTCGTCATAGCCGAATCGCATCTGTCCATTCACACGTGGCCGGAGCTGGGCTATGCGGCCATAGATATCTACACATGCGGCGATACCACAGAACCCTGGAGAGCTTGTTATTTTATAGCGGAAAAACTCGATGCGCAGGACATTTCCGTTTCCGAGGTGAAGCGGGGAATACCCAACTCGCGGGGATATTTCAGTCATGCGTTCTCAAAGACTCACATGCCGGGAGGTCTGAAAGTTGTCCAAAGTGCGTAACTGGTGGTGGTACATTGATCGCATCGCCGATTATGAAGCCCACATGCATGCCATAAAGAGAACAATCCTCACGGACAGGACGCCTTTCCAGGAAGTGGGGATAGTGGAAAGCGCCGTATACGGCAAGATTCTTCTCCTTGACGGGGACATGCAGTCGGCCGAGCGGGACGAGTTTATCTACCATGAGGCCCTTGTTCATCCCGGAATGACCTCTCACCATGGTCCCGCAAAGGTGCTCATCCTCGGAGGAGGAGAAGGCGCGTGCCTTCGCGAGGTCCTCAGGCACAGGACCGTGAAGGAAGTCACCATGATAGATCTCGATGAGAAGCTCATCGAGATCTGCAAGGAATACCTTCCCGAGTGGTCAAAGGGGGCATATTCCGACCCGAGGCTCACTCTCCTTTTCACCGATGCCTATGCATGGGTTGAGAACAATGCCATGCTTTTCGATCTCATCATAAGCGACCTGACGGAGCCCCTTCCCCATACTCCTTCGAGCGGTATCTATTCCGTTGAATATTTCACGATCCTCAAGAACAGGCTCGCCAAAGGCGGCGCTCTTATCATGCAGTCATCCCGTGCCGATCTCATTGACGTGAGGACCCACAGCGCGCTCCACCGCACCGTGAAAGAAGTCTTTCCCCTGGTGCGCACCTACCTTGCGAGGATCCCCTGTTTTGACGTGGTATGGTCCTATATCTGCGCCTCCGAGTCCCACGATCCCCTCTCGGTAAGCAAGGAAGAGATAGACAGGCGCATCGCCGAACGTGTTGAAGGCGAGCTCTCCTTTTATGACGGCGAGACCCATGCAGGGATCTTTCATCTCCCCAAGTATTTCAGGACGGAGCGTCTCCGCCACGAGCAGATCATGCAGAGGGGTGAGGCCCTCGCCCATTTCAATGCCCCTGTCTATATTATATAAGGGATAAGGAAACCTGCCCTGCGTTCCGGGGCCTGTCATTTCTTTCGGGACTTCTGCAGGAATTTGCTGATTCTCATGGTATTGAACCATTAAAGGTGATCAATGATAACGAAAGTCCTTTCCACTCTTAGTTCCACCATCACCTACCGTGATCTCCTTGACATATTCTTTGTAGCCATCCTGCTCTATTACCTCTTTCTGCTGATCAAAGGAACGCGGGCCGTGCAGATTCTTCAGGGAGTAGGAGTCCTTCTGATCCTCCTCTTCATCAGCTACAAGCTGAACCTGCAGACCATCTACTGGCTTCTCCATTACTCTCTCTACGGCTTTGTCGTCGCCATTCCCATCGTGTTTCAGCCGGAGCTCCGCCGCGCCCTCGGCTTTCTCGGCCGCGGGGGGGGGATAAAGACCGCCTTTGGGAGGGTACACCGGGAGGATCTTACTAAAATGATCGATGACATAGTGTGGACGGCGGCAATCTTTTCGCAGTCCAAGACAGGGGCTCTCATGGTCATTGAGAGGGAGACAGGCCTCGAGGAGTTCATCGAGACAGGTACGAGGCTCAACGGCGAGGTGTCGGCCAAGCTTCTCCTCTCTATTTTCAACACCAAGAGCCCCCTCCATGACGGCGCCGTCATCGTGAGGGCCGACAAGATCGTGGCCGCAAGCTGCTACCTGCCCCTCTCGGAGAACCTGATGTCCTCCCAGGGGAGAAGCTACGGGACAAGGCACCGTGCGGCCCTGGGCTTGTCTGAGCAGACCGATGCCATTGTGATAATCATTTCTGAAGAGACGGGAAACATCTCGATTGCAAGGAACGGGAAATTCACCAAGAACCTCACGGAAGAGACTCTCAAAAAGGTCCTCCTGACTTTTTATCCATTCCAGTTCGCCTCGGCGGGGGACCGGGCAAGAAAACTACAGGGAGCAGGTGCGAAAAATGCGATTGACGCATTTTTTAAAAAACAACCTGGGACTTAAGATACTCTGCATCATCCTGAGCATGTCCCTCTGGGCCTGGGTCCGCTTCACCCAGGCACCCCTCTCCGTGAGGAACGAGTCCCAGACGAGCATCTACCTCCCGGTGGTGTATCAGAACGAGAAAACCGATCTCATGCTCACCAAGGGACCCGACAAGGTGATAATCACCGTGAAGGGCCCGCCGCAGGTCATTGACAAGATTATGCCCGAGCATTTCAAGGCGTTCGTCGATCTTGAAGGCATGACGGAGGGGCAGAACTGGGTGGATGTCGGCGTGAAGATCCCGCCGGGTCTTACCGTGCTTGAGAAACAGCCTTCAAGAGCCAAGATTGTGCTTGAAAAGCTGGAGAGGCGGAGCTTCCATGTGAAAGTGAATGTCGTGGGAGCTCCCAAGGAGGGCTACGTGGCAGGAAAGGCCGTCGTGGAGCCGCAGGAAGTTGAGGTCTCCGGCGCACAGTCGTCGCTCAGGAGCATCAAGGATGTCGGGGTGACCGTCAATGTGACGGCGGCCGACATGGACCTCAAGCAGCGCGTGCAGCCGGAGCCGAAGGATGCCCAGGGCACCATTGTATTTGTCGATGTGAATCCCAAGTATATCAAGGTGGACATGCCGGTCCGGTCCACGATCAGGGCCATGACCCTTCCGGTCAACCCCAGGATAATGGACAGCCCCGCCCAGGGATATGCCGTTACGCAGGTGATGATAGAGCCTCCCGTCGCCACCGTGCTTTTCCCCGGGAAATCAACGGTCACCGAGGAGGTCCTTCACACGGAGGCTATCAGTCTCAAGAACATCAGGGGTGACGTGCAGAAGCAGGTCAACCTCATACAGCCCCAGGGCGGCACCCTGATGAGCCAGAAGAGTGTGCTTGTCAAGATTACAATCCGCAAGGAGGGAGAATAATGGGAACCCTGTTCGGGACTGACGGTATCCGCGGCGTGGCGAACGAAGACCTCAGCCCAGAGCTTGCCTTCAGGCTGGGCCGCGCAGCGGCCTGTTATTTCACCTGCAATATATCACATCCCAGGATAGTCATCGGGAGGGACACGAGGATCTCAGGCGATATGCTGGAGGGAGCATTCCTGGCGGGGGCATGCTCAATCGGCGCCGATGTGCTCAAGGTGGGCATCATTCCCACACCTGCGGTGGCATTTCTCACAAGGCAGCTGAATGCGCAGATGGGCGTCATGATATCGGCGTCCCACAATCCCATAGGCGACAATGGCATCAAGCTTTTCTCCCATGAGGGCTACAAGCTCCCCGACGAAGACGAGGAGAGGATTGAGGAGCTTGTCCTGGCGCCCGAGGACACGCTCCCGAGGCCTGTCGGAGAAGACCTGGGCCGGGTGACGCCCGTGCTCATCGCCGAGGACATGTACTGCGACCATGTCAAGAAGAGTGTGGGGGGAAGCCTCACGGGGATCAAAGTAGTCCTCGACTGCGCCTTTGGTGCCGCCTTCAGGCTCGCACCGAGGATCTTCACTGAGCTTGGCGCCTCGGTAATCGCCCTTCATGATGAGCCTGACGGCCTCAGGATAAACGTGCAGTGCGGATCGACAAACATGGGCCACCTGAAAAAGGTGATCCTTGCCAAGGGTGCCTCGGCGGGCCTTGCCTTTGACGGTGATGCGGACCGGTGCCTCGCCGTCGATGAAATGGGGAAATTTGTCGATGGAGACCAGATTCTCACCATAGCGGCCCGGTTCCTCAAGGAGAGCGGAAAGCTCGGCCCCGATGTGCTTGTCGCGACGGTGATGAGCAACCTTGGCATGGAGCAGGCCCTCGATTCGATGGGCATAAAGCTTATCCGCACCAAGGTGGGCGACCGCCATGTCATCGAGGAGATGAAGCGGAGGGGCGCCTTGATCGGCGGCGAGCAGTCAGGCCATATCATCCTTCTTGAACACAATACCACCGGCGACGGCATCGCGACGGCAGTGCTGCTGGCCCGTATTCTGAAGGAATCGGGGAAGCCCCTTCATGAGCTGGCAGCCTGCATGAAACACATGCCGCAGCTCCTTGTGAACGTGAAGGCAAGGCACAAGGACAGGCTTTCAGATGATGAGGATATCTCGGCGGCCATCAAGGAGACCGAGGAGCTCCTCAAGGACAGGGGAAGGCTCCTTGTGAGGCCCTCAGGCACCGAGCCCCTCATCAGGGTGATGGCTGAGGGGCCTGACGAGAAGGAGCTCAATGAAGTCGTGGGAAAGATCGCCTCCGTCATCGCCGACAAGCTCGGGTGAAAAGGGAATATATTACCTGATCGTAATACCTCCATCCCTCTTTCTGTGACAGGGATCACCGTCGTCGCATCTTTTTTATCCTACAATGGGATAAAAGCGACGGAGGTGGTTCACCATGATGACGACGCAGGCCCTGGCAGCCGCTCCAGGCAGGAAGCCTTATGCATTGAGCCGGATACCCCTGATTTGCGCTACCCTTCTCCATGGGGAGATGATGCCGGAGGAGGTGGAAGCCTACCTCGCCATAGCCCGCCGTGAGCTGAACTCCGATATGGAGCGCTTTTATAACCGCATAAGGGAGGCTTCCAAGGCATACCTCACCATTGAGGAGCGCAGCGCCGTCAAGGAAGCGGAGCTGCTCAGGGACAGGGAGCTCATAGGCTATCACAAGGCCCTCAGGCACCTTGAAAGATACCTGAAGCTCAGGAAAAAATCATGCCTTCTCCACGCAGAGAGGCTCTTCAGAGACTCCGAGGAAGCCTGGGAGAGGCTGGTTCGGCACATGAAGCATTTCTGCCTCCTGAACCTTGCAGGGCGGCGCTTCATGACGATCCCCTAGCCGGTGCTCCCTCAGTCAATACGCTTGTGGAAATTGACGATGCTCGCCGTAAACACAATGATGCCCAGGATGCCCATGGCGATGAGATCATGGCTGAGATCTTCCCACGAGGTGCCCTTCAGGAAGATGTCCCGGGAGCACTCCAGGAAATAGCGCATGGCATTGATGTCGGCAAAGCGCTTGAAGAGCGCCGGCATGTTGTCCACGGGAAACATGAAACCCGAGAAGAGTATCATGGGCATGTTCACGAAGAAGCTGGTGAGGATTGCCTGTTGCTGAGTGTTTGAGATAGTGGAGATGAAGATGCCGATGCCCAGGCTGTTCAGAAGGAAGAGACAGATTGCGAGATAGAGCTGCCAGAGCTCACCGCGGAGCGGGAGCTTGAACCACAGGAGGGAGAGCAGGATGATGCCGGAAGCGCTTATCATGATGAGGATTGTCGTGGGGATCACCTTTCCCAGGATGAGCTCGGTGGAAGTGATGGGCGTCACGATGATCTGCTCGAGGGTCCCCTGCTCCTTCTCGCGCACGATAGCCATGGCCGTGATGGGCATTCCGAAGACCAGGACAATCATGCCAAGGATGCCGGGGATGAAGAAATACTGGTTGTTAAGCGATGGGTTGTAAAGGTAGCGCTCCTCGACGGAGAGGGAGCCCATTTTTGAAGGGTCGAGCCCTTTTTCGGCGAGGAGCTTTGAAGAGTATGAGGATATGGTGCTTGCCGAGTAATTGCTGATGACGCCTGCCGCCGAGCTGTTGGTGCCATCAATGACCACCTGCACCCTGGCTGTTTTTCCCGATTTTATATTCCTTGAGAAATCGGGGGGGATAATGATGCCGGCGAAGACTTTCTCGCGGTCAAGCAGGCTCACTATCTCGCTTTCCCTGTCCACGTCGTACTTCACGATGAAGTAGTTCGACGAGATAAAGTTTTCGCGAAGCTCTCTTGAATATGACGACTTGTCCTTGTCCAGAACGGCTATATTGATGTCCTTGATATCAAGCACGGCGGCATAGCCGAAAATAAACATCTGCATGATCGGCATGAGGACGATCATCCTCAGCATCGCAGGGTTCCTGCGGTACTGGATGAACTCCTTGGCAATGATGGTCAGCAGTCTTCCTATCATGGCTATGTGTCGAGGGTCTTTCTGAAGCTCATTATCGTAAGGGCAATCACCAGCATATCAAAAATGGCAAGAAAAAGAAAAGACTCGTAGAGGACCTCCATCCCGACTCCCTTCATGAAGATGCCGCGGGAACAGGTGAGAAAATAGGTGGCGGGCACAATTCTGGAGAGGTACTGGAGCACCTTGGGCATCCCCGGGATGAAAAACACGAAGCCCGAGAGGAGCATCGTGGGAAGGTACGTCACCATGAAGGCAAGCTGGTTGGCCATCAGGGTCGATCTGAAGGAGCATGAGATAAGGAGGCCCAGCAGAAGCATCCCCGTGAGGAAAAGGACTATCAGAAGGGCAAGAAGCGCGAGGCTCCCCACAATAGGCACGTGGTAGTACATGGTCCCCACGATAATTATCATGATGCTGTCGATGAGCCCTATGATGAAGTAAGGGATGAATTTTCCCAGCACTATCTCGAAAGCCGAGATCGGGGTGGAGATAAGGAGCTCCATGGTGCCGTTTTCCCACTCGCGCGCAACGGTAGCCGACGTGAGAAGCGCCGCAAGGATTGCCATTATCATTGCCACGAGGCCCGGCACAAGAAAATTCTTGCTCCGGAGCGTCGGGTTGTACCATATTCTTATCCTTGGCTGTATGGGAACAGCGCTCTGGATTATGCCGAGACGGGCGAAGCGGTCCATTATCATCTGCTGGGAATAGTTCTGGGCGATGACCTGCGTGTAGCCGTTGGCCGTTGAGCCCCTGTTGGGGTCTGTGCCGTCCAGAAGCACCTGGAGAGGGACACGCTTCTCGGCGGTATTGATGAGCTTGCCGAAATCTCTCGGGATGGTGAGCCCGATGACCGCTCTTCCCGCGTCTATGGCCCGCTGCATCGCGCGGTAGCTGTCCACGTACTCCACGATGGAAAAATAGCCGGAGCTCACGAAGCGGTCTACGAGGTCCCTGCTTTCCTTGGTCTTGTCATAGTCGATGATCACCATGGGAATGTTGTTTACGTCAAGGCTCAGGGATTCGCAGTAGGCGACCATGAGCACCAGGGGGAGCAGGATGGCCGTGATGAGGCTCCTCAAGTCCCTCGTGATGTGGATTGTCTCTTTTCTTATGACTGCCAGGAGCCTTATCATGCTCATGATGCTTTCCCCTGACTCACTTTGTATACAAATACGTCTTCAAGCGACACGACAGCGGGCTTGATGGCCTTAAGGGCAATCTGCTCCCGCTCAAGCAGCTCCTTGATTTTTGCCGCCGGATCGCCTGCCGGTTCAGCCACCACGTGAAGTCCCGAGCCCCAGAGGGCTGTTTCCATGAAAGCAGGCTCGCGGGAGAGCACGTCGAGGGCTTTGATAAGGTTGTCGCACTCCACGTAGAAAATGCGGTAGCTGAAGGAAGCGCGCAGCTCCACAGGGGTGCCCTGGGAGATGAGCCTGCCCTGGTTGATGAGGGCGAGCCTCTGGCAGTACTCGGCCTCCTCCATGTAATGGGTCGTCACGAGGGTGGTGATGCCCTCGTGGGAGAGGTCCTGGATGATGTTCCAGAAATCTCTCCTGGAGATGGGATCGACACCGGAGGTGGGCTCGTCAAGGAATATAATGGGAGGCCGGTGGATGAGGGCGCAGGAGAGCGCAAG
The DNA here is from genome assembly GCA_031082125.1 of Candidatus Eremiobacterota bacterium. NCBI lineage: Bacteria > Bacillati > Vulcanimicrobiota > Vulcanimicrobiota bacterium. The sequence continues at coordinate 8,088 of JAVHLM010000003.1, read as the reverse complement.
GCGCTGGCGCCATCCCCCGGTGAGGAGGGACGTCACCATGGTGCGTTTGTCCTGGAGGCCCACCATGCGGCAGAGCTCGTCCTTGCGCTTTCTTCGCTCCAGGGGGTGCACTCCGTAAACGCCGGCAAAAAAGTCCATGTTCTCTTCGGCGGTAAGATCGGGATAGAGGGAGAACTTCTGCGACATGTAGCCTATGTTTCTCTTGATCTTTTCCGAATCCCGCCTTATGTCAAAGCCTCCCACTGTTCCCGTGCCCCCTGTGGGCGCAAGGATGCCGCAGAGCATCTTGATCGTTGTTGATTTCCCTGCGCCGTTGGGCCCGAGGAAGCCGAAGATCTCGCCGGTCTTTATGGAAAAGCTTATGTGGTCCACGGCGGTAAACTTGCCGAACTTCCGCACAAGGTCCGAAACGGTGACCGCGAAGCCGTTATTGTGCATGGCTTCGCTCCTCTTCAATAAGGTAGATGAAATAATCCTCCAGCGAGGGGGTGATGACCGACACCGGGAGCGCTGAGAACCCTTTCTCCTCGATTCGGGATTTAAACTGGTCGGCAGTGACGCCTTCCTTCAGAAGGGCATGGATCCTGTCGCCGTAAAGGGTCACGGTGCGCACCTCGCTCAGTGTTTCAATGGCTCTCGAGGTTTCCGCCGTGGTGTCGCAGCAGAGCTCTGTCATGACGCCGGGGATGTCGGAGATGATGGTGACGGGATCGCCCTGCCTCAGGATCTTTCCCGCTGAGAGGAGGGCTATGCGGTGGCAGCGCTGCGCTTCGTCCATATAGGACGTGGAGACCAGGATCGTGAGGCCTCCCTTGAGAAGCTCGAGCAGGAGCTTCCAGAACTCTCTGCGCGAGACGGGGTCAACGCCGAACGTGGGCTCGTCGAGAATAAGGTATTCAGGCGTATGAATAAGGGCGCAGGCAAGCTGCAGCTTCTGTTTCATGCCGCCTGAGAGGTTCTGGGAGCGTCTGTCGGTGAAAGGCGCCATCCCCGTGAAGCCCAGGATCCTTTCCATGCGCTCTTTCCGCTCCTTGAAGGGGACCCTGAAAATATCCGCGTAGAAGTCAATGTTCTCCTCGACGGTGAGGTCGCCGTAGAGCCCGAAAGCATGGGGCATGTAACCGGTGTGGTGCTTCACCTTTTCGCTGTCCTTGCCTATGGTGAAGGGGCCGATGGTGACGGCGCCCTCGGTGGGGCTCATGACGGCGGCCAGGATGCGGCAGAGGGTTGTCTTCCCGGCGCCGTCGGGGCCGAGGACGCCGAAGAGCTCCCCTTTCCCGATGGAAAAAGAGATGTCTTTCAGCGCCGTGGTGGCGCCGAATCTCTTGGTGAGGGAGTGTACTTCGATTCCCTGGCCGCTCATTTTTTCTCCGGCCCCATGGTGCTGATGTCAATGGTGCCGTCGGCGATCATCCCCGGCTTGAGCTCCTGTGACTTGTTCTCCACGCGGGCCTTGATTCGGTACACGAGCTTTACCCTGTCCTCCTTGGTCTGTACGCTCTTGGGCGTGAACTCCGCCTCGTCGGAAATGTAATAGATGGTCCCCTCGAAGACATTCTTGGAGCTGTCAATGGTGATTCTCACTTTCTGGCCGAGCTTCACCTTGCCGAAATCATTATTCCCTATATAGGCTTTGAGATACACGTCCTCGATATTGGCCACGGTGAGCACGGGCGTCGAGGCGCTCACGACCTCGCCGGGCTCCTTGGCGCGGATGAGCACGACGCCGTCAATGGGGGCGTAAGCTTTTGAATGGGAGAGCTGCACTTGGGCTGACCGTATCACCTCTTCAGCCTGCTTTACCTGGGCGCCCAGGATGCCTTTCTGATCGACGAGCTGCTTCGTCTGGAGGCTCTGCACCTTGATGAGGTTGTACGAAGCCTCGGCCTGGTCCACCCTCGCCCTGGCGGCTTCTATGTCCTCTTCCCTCGGTCCCGCGAGGAGGAGGCGGTATGTCTCTTTGCTCTGTCGGAGCTGATCCTGTGCCGTGAGATGGGCCGTGAGGTAGGAGTCCCGCTGCTGGGCGGGCATGGCGCCGTCCTTGTAAAGGAGCTCGGCGCGCTCATAGTTTTTGCTGGCATTCTCAAAGCTGTGCCTTGCCTGGTCAATGGCATACTCTGCCTTCGCGATGTCTTCATCGCGGGAGCCTTTTTTAAGGCTTATCCACTGGTAGCGCGCCTGGTCAATCTGGGTCCGGGCCTGGGCAAGCTGCTTTTTTTCCTGTTCATCGCTGGTTTTTATCTTTGTTTCGAGCTGGGGGAGCTGCGAGAGCACCGTGGCCCTGCTCGCCCGGGCTTCCTTTATCTTCTGGCGGAGATCTCTTTCATCAAGGGTCGCGAGCACATCACCCTTCTTTATTTTGTCTCCCTCCTCCACAGTGATCCTGGCGATCTGCCCTGGCACCTGGAAGCTCACGTCCACCTCGGTGGTCTCGATGGAGCCCGTCACCTCAATGATATTGGCCGGTGTCACCCTCGATGCCTTGATCTGTTTGACATAGAAGTAGGTCACAATTCCCACGATGACCAGTATGAGCAGGGGGATGATTTTTTTCATTCCCTTGTCCTCCCCTCGAGAAATAGTTCATCAAACAGCACGCCTGTGGCGTAGGAAAGTGCCGCCATCTGCGTGTAATAGCTGAAGAGCAGCTGCATCTGGTTGGTCTCGGAGACGATGAGGGCCCTGTGGGCATCGACCACTTCCACCATGGTGTTGAGCCCGGCCTTGTAGCGCACCTGGGCGACACGGTAGCTCTCCTGAGCCGATTCCACCTGCTTTTTCGCCGTCTCCAGGCGGGGCGGGAGATCATGGAGATCAAGGTAAGCCTTCTCGACATTCCACAGGGTGTTCCGTTTGGTGTCATCGAGGTTGAGCTGTGCCTGCCTTATGAGCTCCCAGGCCTGGTCCATCTTCTCGGTGCGCACCCCGCCGTCGAATATGGGGATGTTGAGGGCCAGGGAGTTCTTCCAGGCCCAGTTCTCACCGAAGGCCGTCGGGGTGAGCCTGGAATAGGTGCTGGAGGCCGAGAGGGCGGGGGCGTTGTCAAGCCTCGCCACTTCAAGTGAAAACCAGCCCTGGGTCATGGCAAGCCTCCCGAGAAGGAGCGCCGGGTGGCACTTATCGCAGATATCCTTCCACATGTCGAGAGGGCGGTCCATGTGGTCCTTTTCAAAGCTTTCCCAGACAGAGGTCTTTTCGATGCGGTCGATCCGTGTCTCTGCCGGGAGGCCCATGAGAGTTCTCAGGTTTCTCTTGGAGACCTCCAGATTCTTTGAAGTGCTTATCACCTGGTCATGGGACTGTGCCAGGGCCACCTCGACGCGCAGGAGATCATATCTGGCCACGGTGCCCCTTTTGTACTGAGCCCCGGTGAGCTTGTACTGTTCCTTCCAGTCGCTCTCGTCGGCCTGGGCTATTTTGACGAGCTCCTGGTTAAAGAGGACCATGTAGTAGGTGTTTATTGTATTAAAGACAACGGCTTCCCGCTCTGCGCTCTTCTGGAGCTTGTACTGCTCGCTGCTCAGTGATTGGAGGCGCGCCGCGGCCTCGACCTTCCCGAAGGAGGTGATAAGCTTGGAGACGGCAAGGTTGTACTGCTGGTAAAAAGAGGGAACTATGGGGCTCGCGGCGGGGAATGCGAAGGGAAGCCCCTGTATCTCGAAGGGTATGGCGGGCTCCTGATAGGTGTAAGAGCCCTGGAAGGTCATAGTGGGATTGAAGGCGTCCATGGTCTCTTTCACCTTGGCCTTGTTCTGGGTAATCCGCGAGTCGTACGTGGGGAGCCTGTAGCTGTTCTCTATGGCGGTGCTGACGCATTCAGAGAGCGTGTAAATCTTTGTGCTCTCCTCCGCCCCCGGGGCCTGTGATGCGAGGAGGCAAAGAATGAAGAAAGCGGCTGACATCCTTGTGAGGGTTTTCATGAAGCCCTCCTCTTTATCCCCGCCTTCGCTCTCTCAGGGGCTTTTGCTCCCTGGATGCCCTGGAAGAACAGCGACGCGGTGTGCTCCGTGAGCTTCGTGATAAACTGGCGGTCATAGGAGCTCTTTTTCAGTATCTTCTTCACCATGGGGGCGGCGAAGAAGTAGAAGCCCATCATCCCGAGGAGGGAGAGGGCAGTGAGCTCATAGTCCAGTTCGTTGAATGAGCAGCTCTCCGAGCCTTCCCTCAGAGTTTCCTGGAGGGTGGAATGGCTTTTCTGGAGGTATTCACGGGCCACAAGGTCAAGGTGCTGGCCTTTCTCCGCCATCTCCCTCGCAAGGATGCGGGGGAGATATTTCTGCTTTCCCATGAAAGAGATATAGGCGGAGATGAAAGCCCTGATGCGCTCCTCCGGCGTGGTTTCCATGGAGAGCGATGTTCTCACCATGCTGAAGAGAGAGCTTATAGTGGTGTCGATGATGGTGTGGTAAAGGTCTTCCTTGTCCTTGAAGTAGTAGTATATGAGGGCTATGTTGGATTCTGCGGCCCTGGCGATGTCGCGCATCGTCGTGGCATGGAAGCCTTTCTCGGCGAAGATCCGTTTGGCCTCCTCCATGATAAGCTCTTTCTTGGTGTGGTGCTCGGCGTGTTGGTTCACGTGATGAGGTGTTTTCTCTGCGCTGCTGATTTTCTTCTGCATGGGGCATGAACCTGCCATCTGTTAATTAAACGATTGTTTAAATTTATATCACATTTCGCCGTTTCTGTCAAGAGAAAGAAGTTGCTCAGTAAGCGCCCGGCACTGCTTTTATCCTGCTTACGGTCAATGGCCCCGTCGGAGACTGCGGGGTGGTCATTCTGTCATCTCGTCCTTGAAGTGCTCCCTGATTGCCAGGATCTCGTCAAGATGCTCGATGAAAAGCGCCACGAGCGCGGGATCGAAATCCTGGCCGCTCTTTTCTTTCAGCTCCGTGAGCGCTTCTTCCACCGTCCACGCCCTTTTATAGGGTCTTTTCATAGTGAGGGCGTCAAAGACATCAGCGATGCAGGCTATGCGTGCCATCAGGGGGATCTCCTCGCCTTTGAGGCCATGGGGGTAGCCTGATCCATCCCATTTCTCATGGTGGTAATTTGCCACGACCTGAGCTATCCTGAGAAGCTGTGACTTGCCTTCGGCGAGGATATTGGTGCCGATGGTGGTATGGGTCTTCATGACGGAATACTCGTCTTCATCAAGCTCCCCCGGCTTGAGAAGAATATTGTCTGAGATGCCTATCTTCCCTATGTCGTGCATTGGGCTCGCATGGAGGAAGAGATCCCACTCATCCTTCTTCATGCCGCAGGCTTTTGCAAGAACACCGCAGTACTGGCTCATTCTCCATATATGGAAGCCTGTATCGGTGTCCCTGTATTCGGCGGCTTTCCCGAGATGGAGCACGATTTCTTTCTGCGCCTCCCTGAGCTCATGGAGCTTTCTGCCTATTTCCTCACCCATTGCGTTGAAAGCTCTTGAGAGCTTTTTGATCTCGCCCGGCCCCTCCTGCTCGTCAAGCCGGCTCTCGAAATTGCCCGAGGAATAGTCTTCCGCCTGTTTTACCAGCTTTTCAAGGGGTTTTGCAACCGACGAGGAGATCATGACGATCAGGACTGCCGCAAGAGCAATGAAAGCACCGCATATTCCAATGAGTATATAATTCAGGCGTATGGTGGGGGCATGAAGATCCTTCAAAGCACTGACAAAGACAAGATTCAGCTTCAGGGGAGCCACGGGCCTTATGTAAAACCGGGATTCTTCTCCGGTGATGGGATTATTCAGCTTTATGCTGGAAGACTTTCCCTCTTCGAGCTTCTTCAGAAGACGGGGGGTGTCGGGATCTTTCAGGAACTTCTCATCGCTCCAGAACGAATCACCTGACTGGGGAGTGTCTTCTGAGGAGCCGATACAGCGGCCTTTATCCGTCACCAGGAAAGCGAGCCCATTTTCCGTTATCTTGAATTCCCGGAGCTCACCGGCAAGCTCACTGACGCTGAGATCGGCCCTTATGACCCCCGCGGTCTTATTTTTTATCAGCACAGGGGAGCAATAGGAAATGACGAGCTCGTCTCCCCCTCCTTTATCGAAATAAGCCTCTGTCCAGAAGCCTTTCCCGGATTCCATGGCGGTCCTGTACCATTCCCGGTTCCTGTAGTCATATTCCCTGGTGGCCAGTGACGTGCATATCGCTTCTTTCTTTTCCGCGGGGGGTTTTTTGAAATAAAGGGCGAACTCACCTTTCCCGATTATTCCGGGTTCCAGAGAGACACACAGGCCGGATATGCCGGCAGTGCGCTCCACCATGATTTTCTGAGCCAGTTTGTTGACGAATTCCTCAGTCAGGGCAGGCTCTGCCTCCATGCTGTCTCCCAGAATATCTGCGATAGTGCTCGCGGAGTCAACGATGGTGGAGAATCTCACCCCGTAGCTCGTGGCTATTATCCTCACGACCTGCCGGTGCTCAAGCCTGAGAAGCCGCTCGCTCAATGAGCCGAAATAAATCAGCAGCGCGAGAAAAATGAGCATTGCCGGTATCAGGGCAATCAGAAGCCTCATTTTTATGCTCATCGTGTACTCTCTCCCTCGAACCAGGTATAGCCATTATATCACCTCAGATGGTTCCGCTCAAGGGCTTGTCATAAGTGCTTCACCGTTGACCTGGAGCCATTTTCATAGACCAGGAAGGGCCCGCCTTCCGAGAGGGAGCCGAATATGAAGGTGAGGCCGTAGGGCGCCCTGCCTCTTACCGAGAGGGTTCTCAGGCCGTGCAGAAGGTGAAGATGGCAGGCCTCGCAGAGCGTGATGAGGTTCCAGGGGTCATCGGTGCCGCCCTGGGAGCGCCTGATGATATGATGCACATGGAGGTTCCTGCGGCACCGGCAGCCGGGAGCCTGGCATTTGAAGCGGTCCCGCTTCAGGATCTTATGGTGATGGGCCGCATGCTTCAAAGTGCCCTCGGTGGTGAGAAAATCGGCCAGGAGTGCTGCAAGAAATTTCTCTTCAGGGAGTCCGAGACTGTCGGCGCCTTCCACCCGGGCGAGCCTGGCGAGAAAGAGGTGAGCCGCGAGGTTCCAGACTTCCTGGAGCTCCCGGGGGAGAAAGAACTTGATCATCATGGAGCTTCCCGCCGCCCGTAAAGCCCCCCCTGCCGTGGCCGGGCTCTCTCTCGAGAGGATGTCTCTGAGAAAGACCTCCTCGGGGCTCTCGCCCCGGGGGATGGTGCAGATCTCCAGGGCTTTTTCACTCGCACACAGCCTGGAATCTTTTTCAATTCTTGTCTGAGCCTCGGAGGCCATCATCTCATCGACATCGCTGAAATACTTCTAGGGTTTCTCAAAGCGCCTGTCGCGGGAAGCGATAAGCTTCTCGTCATCTGATAAGAGAGGCCACGAAGGATAGAGGGAAGGGCCCGTGTACCAGGACCCGCTCCTTATGAGGACCTGCACCTCCTCCGGCAGGTCGTGGAACCTCTCGTCAGTGACATAGCGGAAGCCAGGAAGAATCACATAATTGTGTGAGGCAAGGCAGTCATACTCCAGGATCCTGGCGATGCGCCTCGCCTCTTCCCTGAGGTCAACGGTGGGAACGCTTGCCGCATAGGCGATCCACTGTGACTCATTCCTGGCGTCCACCACAGGGAGAATAAGGCGGGCCTGCTCCCTTGTGATGACGCCTTTTTTGAAGGCTTCCTCGGTGAGGGAGTGGCGGTGGAAGCCCTCGGCGAGCCTTATGAGCTGGCGGGTCTGAGCCATCGAGAAGCCGCAGCGATCCACGGCGTAGTCCTCGATGAACTCATAGCCCAGAAGGCGCTGGAGCTGCCGATCATCCATCGCCCGGAGGAGCATCCCCGTGGCCACGTCGAGCCTCTGGCGGATGGAAGCGGCCCTGATAAGGCGATTCGCAATCACCCTGGCGGAGACCGCGCCGGCTTCACTGCCTATGCGGCACTCTTCCAGCCACGAAGGGAAGAAGATGCTCCACTGAGAAGACCACGGTGTCTCACCGGCCTGACCCTCGTTGCCACGCCCTTCGCCGTCCTGCCCGGTAACCTCGTCGGGATCGCTGATGCGGCGGTTTCCCCTCCGCCTCTTCAAAAGAGGCACACTTGAAAATATGGGGCGGTTACCCTTTTTATT